>CAYJAE010000049.1:0-6524 GCA_964368105.1 uncultured Staphylococcaceae bacterium | reverse complement strand
ACACGTCTACTAGCTTTCCAAGCCAGCCCCTTCAGCCACTTGGGTATTTCTCCAGAGCCGTAGTTATTATAGCAAATTTTAAAGTTAAGGTATAAATAACTTTAAGTTTTTGCGGAAAATAAAAGTCAAAAATTAAGTTCGTATATTTATTTTGTCAATTTTTTGCTTTAAGCGCACGTTTTTCACTAATTTTCCGAATGACTGTGAACACTAATTCAGTGACAGCGTAGGGGAGGAAGAAATTACCGGCAAACATAATAATTTGAAAAAGTACTGCGGACTTATCGTTAAGCCAGGCAAGAGGAGCGAGCGCAAGCGGAGTTTCTAAGAACATTAAATTTGTGCCCACCAGTTTATTGATAATGAAAGCGAGTAAAAGGAAGGGAAGTGAAAAGAGGGCAAAGTCACCAAAATCTTCGCGCTGAGGAACATAAAAGTTATGACGTAATACTAAAAGAGCGACTAAAACGAGCGAAGAATGAAAAAGCATCGAATGGATACTTAAGAAATGATAAAACGGATAATCAAGCAGCGAACTTGAAGGATAAATTAAAAAAGAAACGCCGGAAATAATCCCGCCGTAAATTAGCCATGAGTAACTCATATGTTGGAAGCGACCTCTTCCCCAGGCAAGACCAACAAAAGCAAAAAGAAAGATCGAACAGTAATAAAGTGGGATAAAACTATTTAAGGCGGAAACACCGACACCGTATGTAATGATGTTCCAAATGATTTTAAAAATTTCTAGTCCAACTAAAACGAGTGAAAAAACTTTAAAGAAAATGAGTATTCGCTCCTTCGACCACTTCTTCGTAAAAATATAGAAAAGCGACGCGGCAAGTAAAAAGAACGCTAATAAGCCGAAGTGACTCCACGTAAATAGTCCGCCAGCGGGCGCTGCACCTTTTTCTTTAAACATTATTCCTCTTTTGCATGACTCAATTTTAGCATATCACTTCATAATTTGATAAAATTAATAGGTATGGTTAAAGTAACGTTTCTGATTAGTGCTGATGAATCCGGGCAACGGCTGGATAAGTATTTAAAAAAAGTTTTAACCTCTGCTCCCGACTCTCTCATTTATCGTTTATTACGAAAAAACGACATTCGGGTTAATAATAAAAAGACAAGCGAGGGTTATATTTTAAGTGAAGGAGACACTATTTTTGTCTTTCTCACTGAATCCCAAAAAGAAGAATTTATTAAAGATTACAAATTTACGAAAGTAGATCCAACCTTCAGTGTTATTTTTGAAGATGAGAATCTCCTAATTGTTAATAAACCAACGGGCTTAATTGTTCATCCGAGTGAAGGAGAAAAAGAATATACCTTAACTAATATGGTTTTAACTTATCTATTAGATAAAAATGAATTTGATCCAGCGCGCCGCGGTTATATTCCCTCTCCGGTTTCGCGGATTGACCAAGACACAAACGGAATTGTTGTCTTTGCTAAAAAGCAAAGTGTCCATCAGCAACTTGCAACCGCTTTTACAAAGTCAAATAGCGTTTCAAGAGTCTATCGTACCCTCGTTTATGGTATAGTGAAGAAGGACGAGGGAACGTTAAATCTCTCCCTCATAAAAAAGGATGGCTTAGTCATCAGCAATCAGCACGGCAAAACGGCATTAACGGAATTTACTGTGCTCCAAAGAGTGGCCGATATAACTTATGTTGAGGCCACGATTTTAACGGGAAGACAACACCAAATTAGAGTTTCCTTTGCCGAAATTGGTCATCCAATCTTGGGAGACCGAAAATATGGGGAGAAAAATGATTCGCTTCCCTTAATGCTTAATGCTTATAGTCTTACCTTCCATGATTTGGAAGATAGCCTTGTTTATTTAAACGGGCAAACATTTATTGCGGATAACACCGCAGTGTTCAAGAAAATTATAGGAGAAAAAAATGGAAAACATTGAGAAACTATATGAGATGTGGCTAAGTGACGGTCAATTATCGAAAAAAATGGTTCGTGAGTTAAAAGGGATGAACGAAAAAGCGAAAGTTGACGCTTTTTATCAAAATGTTCCTTTTGGCACTGCTGGCATGCGCGGGATTCTTGGCGCTGGCACGAACCGGATTAATATTTTTACAATTCGCCGGGCAGCTTTAGCCTTTGGTACATATTTACTCGAAGCTTTTCCAGACGCAAAAGTGCGCGGGGTTGTCATTGCTCATGATAACCGACATATGAATGTTGAATTTAAAGAAGAAACATCAAAAGCCCTCCGTAGTTTAGGCATTAAAACTTTTCTCTTCGATGAATTAAAACCGACCCCACTTCTTAGTTTTGCAGTCTCCCACTTAAAAGCAGTGGGTGGAGTAATGATTACCGCTTCTCATAATCCTAAAAACTATAATGGTTTCAAGGTGTATGACGAAACTGGCGCGCAATTAACGCCTGATAAAATTGAACGAGTAGTCGTTGCAATGAAAAAGTGGCCAAATCCGTTAGCGATACAAGTTGGGGAAGTTGAAAATAATTATGCACTCTTAAGTGACGACGTTGAAGAAACGTACTTTGCCAAAGTTTTAAAATTACAATTACGCCGTGAACAAAATAAAAACGGTTTTAAAATAGTCTTTTCTCCGCAACACGGATGTGGACGTAAACTTGGAATGCGCGCTTTAAATGTTATTGGTTATAACGTTATTCCGGTTGTTTCACAAATGGAACCAGATCCAGACTTCTCCAACACAAAAAACCCAAACCCCGAAGAAAAATCTGCTTATGTTGAAGCAGTTAAATATGCCTTTGCGCATCAAGCCCACTTAATTATTACGACCGATCCTGACGCAGATCGTTTAGGCATTGTTATTCGGGATGTTAATGACAAATTTATGTATTTAACCGGTAATCAAAGCGCTGCGCTTTTACTCGATTACATTGCCAAAACCAAGCTAGAATTTGGTCAAAAGATTGCTGGAAAATATTTATATACAACGATTGTTACCGGACGACTTGGAATTGATGTTGCCCAAAGTTACGGGTTAAAGGTCAAAGAATTTTTAACTGGTTTTAAATATATTGGTGAACAAATTGCCCAAGACGATAAAGACGGAGTTGACAATTACTTCTTCGGCTATGAAGAAAGTTATGGTTTACTCGCTGCCCCTTTTGCGCGTGATAAAGACGCAATTCAAGCTTTAGTGCTCTACTCCGAAATGACCCTCTACTATCATTTACAAGGTAAGACCCTTGACGTGGTTTTAGACGAATTATACGCAAAACACGGGTATTATCACGATGAACAAGTTTCCCTTGCTTTCCCTGGCGCTGAAGGTCAAGCGCAAATGGAAAAGATGTTAACGAACATTCGTCATAACTCTATTACCACTTTAGGCGGATTAAAGGTTATTCAAACTGATGATTATTTAACTGGTAAAAGTGTTAAAGATGGAAAAGTCACTGCAATAACCTTGCCACAAAGTGATGTCTTACGTTACCATTTTGAAGGGGGAACAACTATTTCTATTCGGCCAAGTGGAACTGAACCAAAATGTAAGATTTATTTTGGAGTAAAAGCAAGCGACAAAAAAAGTGCCGAAGCACTCTTTGTTAAATTGCATGAAGATTTAAGTAAGATTCTTAATTAAGATAAACCATTAAGGCTTCAATAAGCCCGTCATTATTATTATCATCAATTGTGGTTACCCTAGCGTACTGTTGAACTGCGGGGTTACCGTTTTTCATCCAAATGCTTTTTGGCGCTAATTCCAGCATTTCGCGGTCGTTTTCTGCGTCTCCTGCGGCAATTAGGTTATCAAGTGGAATATTATAATGCGCTAAAATGTGTTCAAGACCATCCTTTTTGGTTGTATTATCAAGGTATAATTCGGCATAATTTGAGAAATTCCAAAAGTCAATATGGTAGCCGGGATACTTGGTTAAAATCTTTTGAATTTTCTTCTTTAAAGCGGCACTATCATTTTGTAAAACAAGAATAACTGAGAGTGGATTTTCTTCAATAAAGAGGAAGGGATTACCATAAGTAATCGAGCCTCGATCATTCCAGAATATAGCGTTGAAACGTTCTTCTTCACGCAACAAATATACGTGGTCTTCAGTTTCAAGCATAAAGTTATCTAAGTTAATCAAGCCAATTTCCTTAATAATCAAATTAAGGGTTTGGCGGTCAAATGAAATAGCCCTTTTTGGGAAATCCGGGTTATTCGGAAAAGAGGTCAAGGAGCCGTTAGAAGTAATCATTGGCCCAGTAACTCCAAGTTGTTGTTGATAAAGGAGGGCAGCGCGTAATGGCCGACCGGTTGCAATAACAATCATATGACCGTCGTCATGTAATTTTTTAATGAATTCAACTGTTTTAGGGCTAATCACTTTTTCATCATTTAAAAGAGTGCCATCTAAATCAAGGGCAATAATGTGTTTTGAATTGTTCATAAAAGACCGACGACGTGTTTAACTTTTGCTAGCGTTTGATTGGCGATGACGCGGGCTTTCGCGGCCCCTTGTGCTAAAACTTGATCAACAAGTCCACTTTCTAAGTAATGTTCTGCTTTAGTTTTTAATGGTTCTAAACTTAAAAGGACTTGTTCTGCAACGGCTTTTTTGAAGTCGCCATAACGGTAATCTTTAAATTTAAGTTCAGCTTTTTCTAGACTAATATCTGCTAAAGAGGCGTAAATTGTCAGTAAATTAGTAATACCTGGTTTATTTTCAAGGTCGATTTTTACTTCACTACCTGAATCGGTTACTGCACTCATAATTTTCTTGCGAATTGTTGAAAGTGAATCCACTAAATAGATATCACCCTTTTCACTCGCACTTTTACTCATTTTTTTCGTTGGTTCACTTAAGGACATGATTCGTTTACCAACCTTCGCAATTTCCGGTTTTGGCATAACTAAAACTTCGCCATATCGATTATTAAATCTTTTTACTAAGTCACGGGTAATTTCAATATGTTGAATTTGATCTTCACCAACAGGAACTACCGCGGCTTCATAAAGTAAAATGTCGCTTGCCATTAAAACTGGATAGGCAAACAGGCCGAGGCCAATCGCGTTATTATCCATGTTTTGACTTTTCTCTTTAAATTGGGTCATCCGACTTAATTCACCCATATATAAATAATTTTGTAAAATAACATTTAGCTCCGCATGGGCACTGACATCGCTTTGACGGAAAATTACGACCTTTTCAGGATCAAGACCTGCTGCTAAATAAAAGGCAGTTAAAATCCGAGTGTTATTTCGTAATTCTTCTGGTTCAATTGGAAGTGTCAGGGCGTGTAAATCCGCAATAAAAATAAAGACTTCATTTTTTTCTTGAAAAGCCGCAAAGTTTTTGAGGGCGCCAATATAGTTACCTAACGTTAATTTGCCGGTTGGCTTAATTCCACTTAAAATACGCATTTTGTTCCTCGTTTCAAAGAAAATTATAATCTAAAAAGGGCCGTTAGTCAAATAGGGGAAAAGGCAAACATCTAAAATGATTGTTAAAGCTATTATTAATAATTTTTATCGGTAAAAACTAAATTTAAAATAATTATTCAATTTAATTATCTTTAGCGCTATAAAAGGAGTTTTACTTTCGGTAAATCCCCAATCTTTGAAAGCGCAATCCTAAAAAAAATCACTTTCGGGTATTGCTTTTGTAAATGAAATAAGTGATAATAGTTAAGCAACAAGGAGGTAACAAATGATTAAAATATATACATCACCAAGTTGTTCATCTTGCCGCAAAGTTAAACAATGGTTTGATGAACAAAAAATACCCTACGAAGAACATAATATCTTTTCTTCTTCGCTCTCAGAAGCTGAACTGAAGGAAATTTTATATAAATCCGAAAATGGGACTGATGATATTATTTCAACTAGAAGTAAAGTGATTAAAGAAAAAGAAATTGATATTAATTCCTTATCAATGAGTGAAGTCGTAAAGTTTATTAAAGAAAACCCGAGTGTTTTAAAACGACCAATTATGGTTGATAAACATCGGATTCAAGTTGGTTATAACAGTGAAGAAATTATGACTTTTATCCCACGGGAACGTCGGGCATTAATGGAAGAAGAATTAATGATGCGCGCCTTTGAAAACGAAACTAAAGTTTGCGAAGGCGACGAGTGCGAACTCGATAAAGACGAATAATTAACTATCTTTCTTAGCAAAAAGGGCAGTGATTGCTCTTTTTTGTTTGCTATCAAAGTTTTCTTTATACGGAATCTTTACTTCATTACATACTTTTTCTAAAAGTAATTTTGCTTTTTTCATGGAAGTGGCTTCCATTTCAAGTTCATAGTCTTGAAAATCACCATAACGGTTTTCGTCAATTGCTAAAGTTAAGTCTTCGTATTCTACTTCAATTCGGAGGGTGCTGAGACTGGCAATAATCTCTAAGTCCTTCAGTTCAATATAGAGTCCTTCAATAAACTTACTAATATCACCTTCAGGGAAAAGACCTAGATTTTGAAAGTCACTAAATTGTTCTCTCGTTAAATTTTGTGATTTTTCGAGAAGTCCTTCCGCCATTGGGAGTTTAAGCGTCATAATATAACCAT
>CAYJAE010000048.1:0-6603 GCA_964368105.1 uncultured Staphylococcaceae bacterium | reverse complement strand
ACTATAAATTATCGATAAATTTCTTAGCCCCTGCATGGCCTTGTGCGTAAGCTTTTCTAATCCACGCAATGCCTTTTTCTTTGTCTTGTCTAACGCCTTCACCGTTATAATAGGAAACTCCTAAATTAAATTGGCCATTTGCATGCCCTTGCGCTGCTGCTTTTGCATACCACTCAACCGCTTTAGCGTGGTCTTGTCGTATTCCGTGGCCCATATCATAGCAATAACCTAAATTAGCTTGGGCCGGAGCGTGACCTTGAAGCGCTGACTTTGTATACCATTCCACCGCTTTAAAGTAGTTTTGACTAACTCCTTCTCCAGAGTAATAAGCGTAACCCAAATTGTTTTGCGCCCGTTCGTAACCTTGTTCGGCCGCTTTGGTGTACCATCTAACTGCAGTTACGTGATCTACTCTAACCCCTCGACCTTTATCATAGCAATACCCTAAATTAGCTTGGGCCCGGGGGTAATTTTGGAGAGCGGCTTTAGTGTACCATTCCACGGCTTTGACGTAATCTAGTCGCACGCCAATCCCATTTTCATAACAATACGCTAAATTAGTTTGGGCCTGAGCGTAACCACTAAGCGCTGCTTTAGTGTATAGTTCAACTGCTTTTACTTCGTTTTTGTACACACCTTGCCCTTCTTCATAACAATAGCCTAAATTAGTAAGAGCCCGGGGATAACCTTGGTCCGCGGCTTTGGTGTACCATTCAATTGCTTTTGCTAAGTCTTTGCGTACCCCTTGACCACTTTCATAAAAATAGGCGATATTCGTTTGAGCGCGGGCAAAACCTTGGAGAGCGGCTTTCGTGTAATACTCGGCGGCTTTCGCTAAATCTATATTAACTCCTCGTCCAGCTTCGTAACACGCCCCTAAATTTGTTTGCGAGTACATATTATTTTGGTCGGCGGCTTTTTGGTACCACTCAACCGCTTCAACTAAACTTTGGCGCACCCCTTGACCCATTTCATAGCAATATCCTAAATTAGTTTGCGCTCTCGAGTAACCGTTAAGCGCGGCTTTAGTGTATAGTTCCACTGCTTTCGTGTAGTCTTGACTAACGCCATTTCCCTTTTCGTAACAAAAGGCTAAATTAGTCATCCCGCGACTATCATTTTGCGCGGCGGATTTCTTATACCATTCAATGGCTTTTGCGATGTCTTGGCTAACTCCTTGACCAGCTTCATAACAATAACCTAAACTGCACTGGGCACTGGCGTTTCCTTGAAGAGCGGATTTAGTATAGTATTCTGCTGCTTTGACGTAATCGATCTCGACCCCGTAGCCTTGTTCATAACAATAGGCGACATAATCTTGCGCGTTGCTATTACCGTAAGCGGCTCCTTTTTCAAAATATTCGAGGGCTTGGTCGTAATCTTTGTCAACTCCTTGACCAGTAAAATAAAAGTAACCTACATTAAAGAGGGCAGTTGGATTATCTTGCGCGGCCGCTTCACTGTAGAGTTCGAAAGCTTTATTAATATCTAGACGTACGACCCGACCAATCTTATAGTAATGGGCTAAATTTGTTTGCGCAATGGCGTTTCCGTCCGCAGCGGCTTTAGTGTATAATTCCACTGCTTTTGCATAGTCTTGCTTAACACCCCGCCCCGTTTCATAACAATAACCTAAATTAGTTTGGCCGCGGGATAAACCTTGGTCAGCGGCTTTCGTGTATAGTTCCACTGCTTTTATTAAATCTTGCTTAACGCCCCGCCCGTTTTCATAACAATAGCCTAAATTAGCTTGGGCGACACTGTCTCCTTGCGCGGCAGCTTTTGCGTATAACTCAGCGGCTTTGACTAAATCTTCCTTGACGCCACGTCCATTTTCATAACAATATCCTAAATTAATTTGGGCCCGGGCCGCTCCTTGGAGGACGGCTTTTTGATACCATTCGACGGCTTTATCAATATTTTGAACGACTCCCCGTCCGATCTCATAGAAATAGGCTAAATTAGTTTGGGCAATGGCATAACCTTGCTCAGCGGCTTTAGCGTACCACTCCGCGGCTTTAACGTAATCTTTTTTAACGCCAATTCCCGTTTCATAATAATAACCAACTTCGTTTTGTGCTTTAGCGTGACCTTGTTCGGCGGCTTTTTTGTGCCAATAGAAAGATTTTTCAAAGTCTTCATCGACCCCAGTAGCATGGAAATAGTCTTCACCGACCCTATACTGGGCAAGAGCAAGTCCTTCCTCGGCGGCTCTAAGCTGCCACTGAAAAGCTTTAACATAGTCTTGGGCCGCTCCTTCACCTTTCAAGTAGCAAATTGCTAAATTAAATTGCGCTTTAGCGTGACCTTGCATAGCTGCTTTATAGTACCATTGAGCGGAAATATCTAGGTTGCGCGCTACTTCATCAATAATATTAAAGTAATAGTAGTTACCAATGATAAATTGGGCATAAGGATCTCCGCTTTCAGCTTCCTTAAGTATAAGCCGAAAAGCATATTTATAAAGTGTTTTAGCCATTACTTCGTCTTTAGGAACGCCTGCTCCTTCACCGTAACACGTAGCAAGACCGTATTGGCACTTCGGAATGTCGTACTTTACACCAAGTTTATAATAATCAACCGCAAGGTCAATATTTTTTTTAACGCCTAGTCCGTTATGATACATATAGCCTAGATAGTAATATGCTTCGTACTCTCCATCCTTAATCATTCTTTCGTAATCTGAAAATGATTTCATGTTTATTTATTTCCTTAAAGTAGTAAACTACTCCCTTTCTGTTTCGTTAATTAATTTTAACATGCAAGTAGTGTTTTCTCAATAGCTTCTTAGACTAATATTCGACGCCAATTTTAAGGAGGAAACGCTCCGCGTCACTGTAACCGCGCTCCGCGGCTTTTTTAACTAACGCAATACCTTTTTCTTGATCTTTAGCGACACCTTTTCCAAAAAAATAGCAAAGCCCAAGATTATTAATTGCCCCAGTATGTTCATTCGACGCCGCTTTACTGTACCAGTAGACTGCTTCTTCATAATTTTGGGGTACACCAAGCGCAAAAAAGAAACATTGCGCTAAACAAAAGTGCGCTCTTTTTTCGTTTTGGACCGCCGCCTTGCCGTACCACCTCGCTGCCTGAACAAGGTCTTTTTCAACTCCACGGCCTTTGGAATAAAACTCTCCTAAGTAATAGCACGCTTCTTTACTACCTTGACGCGCCGCTTTTTTAAAATACTCCGCGGCTTTAACATAATCACGGAATAACAAGTCTCCTTCACTATAAGCTATTCCTAGTTGACACTGTGCTTCTTCATTTCCTTGATCCGCGGCTTTAGTCCACCATTCAATTGCTTTGCCTGAGTTTCGTCGCACGCCCAGGGCATGATTATAACAATGAGCCACAAAAGCTTGGGCTTCCGCTACACCTTCTTCAGCGGCTTTACTTTGCCAGTAAAAAGCTTTATCAATATCAGCCTTAACGCCCTGTCCATACTGATAACACACTCCTAATTGATAGGCTGCCTCGATACTTCCTTGTTCGGCAGCTTTGCTGTACCACTCTAGAGCTTTTACGCGGTCGCGGTTAACGCCAAACGCTCTAGCGTAAGCTACGCCGACTGTAAACGCTGCTTCTCGATGTCCTTGCTCAGCGGCTTTAAGATACCAAATAAAAGCTTCGTCTAAATTAAAATCTGCGTCATCACGATAGGCAAAGGAATAATAGTTTCCAATAATAAACTCTGCGTAAGGTTCGCCGTTTACCGCTTCAGCGTAAATGTCTTCGTAACACAACTTTAAAATGTCGATTCCTTTATTTTGATCAACTGCGACGCCTGTTCCGGATAAGTAGCAAATCCCAAGTTCATAGAGGCACTTAGGAACATTTTTACCAGCCCCTTCTTTAGCGTAATAAAAAGCTAAGTCATTATCCTTTTTAGTCTCTCTGCCCGTCGAGTAAATATAACTTAAGAAAAAATAAGCAGAAAAGTCTCCTCTTTCAAGCATTGCCATATATTCAAAAATTGATTTCATCACTATTATTTCCTTTAACGTTAACTTCATTATAACTTTTTTTGCTTTGAACTTGATTAATATTATTGTCTTCTTTAGTGTTAATTTCTAAGTTAGTCAAAACGGCATAAAAAAAGGCCCCCTCTCAAGGGAGCGCTAAACTGTAGAACGTGCTATTTCACTATAAATAGCTTCAATGTACTTCCATCTTACGAGGTTTAGCACCTTGCTTTACTATTCGCAGGTTGCTGTGTCGTCACTAGGCTCGTCCTTCCGACACTCTTAATGGATAAAGTAAATATATCAGTTTCATTAATTATTGTAAAGAAGAAACATCCTAGAACACGATATTTTTTTATTAAATTCTTGAGGAACGCAGTAATAAAAACCTTACTTGTTTAAGTTACTCCGAATCCTCTCTGCAATAGCGACCACTACCTCTTCCGCTAATGGTTCAGTAAATTGCGATAAAAAGACCTCAGCAATTATCTTTTCAAGTGACTCTTTATTTTTACTAAATTCTTCTTCAATAAACCGAGCTTCACCACTATATTCGTCACTTGGAGCGCCTAATTCTAACAAGCCATACGGATCAAAGAAGTCAATTGCTTCATTGATAATTTTTGTTAGTTCTGCTTTTGTCATTGTTTGCTCCTTAACTTATGTGCTTTAGCGATAAAAAGAGGGAATTTTTCCTTAAATCGTATCTTCGACTCAAGGAAAGTAATTTTGTTATCTTTAGCTCTAGGATGACCCTTCTTGAAACGAGCTTTTAAACTTTAATAGATTTTTTCTCGCAATTTTCATTGCTTTAATAGAGTCTTCGGCATTTTTAATTTTTTCTTTTAGTTCTTTCTTTTCTTTAGGATCCGCTACTTCTGCTTTTAGTTTTAATTCAACCAATCCTTTTTCGTAGTCCATAATGTTTTGGACATATTGTTCATAGATGCTGTTTGAATACTCCAAGTCGTGCTCGTCATTAAGAAATATCTCTCGAACAGAAACAAGTAATTTTGCGGATTGTAGTATAGTATTTTTCTTTCCTGCTAATCCCAAAACACCAATTGCTCCACCAACACCCAGTCCGGCACCAATACTAATTGCCGCTCCGCCACCAACTATAGTCATAACTCCACCGGCCATACCAGCCCCTCCAACCGCAATTGCCCCACCACCAATATAAGCAAGTGAAGCACTAGTTAGTGCTGCGCCACTTAGTCCAGCAAAATTAGAACCAACCAAAGCCACGGCTATTGCCGGAGCGAATGCACCTAATGTAGCAATAGCAACAATTGCTATTCCAGCAGTTACGGCTCCACTAATTAGTATACCCTTGAGAACTTCATTCATTTCAAAAACCACTTTATCGTAGCACTTCCGGAGTCGTTTTATATATCCACTTTCGCAATACTTGCCGGTATAGTTGGAATTAAGAAACGCATCGCCACCACTTTTAGAATAACCAAAAAGTGGAATATGCAATTGTGAATATTTTTTAGTTGGGACAACTTTGCCTTTTTTGTTTTTTTCAAAAACTAGATCAAAATATGGTTCAAAGAGCATTGCTTCAAGTAAAACCATACGAAACCATAGATTATTCGGTTGTTCTTCTTCGATTTTTTTGACTAACTCTTGTTTACTATACCAATGCATTTTCGCATCTTCAATTTGTAAGAAACTTGGAAAACCTTTTGTAATATATTCTTTCCACTCGTTAAGCCATTCCTGTTTTAACCGTTTTATCCCCTCATTGTTGAGAGGCATTTTTGTTGTATTAATATCATTTAGCGTTTTTTGGAATTCAATATTGTACAAAATTTCAGTTTGAGTTGTCGTTAAACCAAATTTATCAATTTCCATATTGCTTCCTATTCTTTCATAAATATTGTTATCAGTTTTAGTATATGAAAAACGTTGAATGTTTTCATACATTTTTCTAATTTGTTTGATATTTCTCGACTTCAAACACCAAGATACGTCTTCACCTATCGCAACGGCAAATCTACCAAGTCCAACATAATTAATAGCTACCCAATATTTTTGACTAGCAATTGCCGCTGTGACATCAATAGTCGTAAATACCCCGGTCGCAATCGTTAACATTCGGGAAATTGTTGGACTATTAAATGGTTTTACTTCTCTCCAATCAATCAGTGAAAAGTCCGCAAACGAGCGAATCTTTTGCATTTTAATTTGCGAAGCGAAACGACGAATAAAATAGAAAGAGCGAACAATGCATTCGTTAGCGATAATAGGAAGTGCCTGCTTTCCTAGCTGAATAGCGACTCCTAATTCCGCACGTAGATCAAACCTAATATTGGTGTCTTTAATAATATTCTTTGCTTGATCATGCTTTGCAAACAAAGTGCCATTAAAAAGTTTTGCTAAAAACTTAGAAAGTGAGTTATCACCAATTTTTATATTTTTAAAAATCGGAAGAGCAGACATTTCTTTAGCTAAAGACAAAAGCGGTCCAGGGATTCCAGTACCGCCACTTAGGCCAGCAGTGCTCTTTGATCCTGCCATGTCACTAACTAGATGAAAAAACCAAGTAATTGTACCAAAAAGTATTTTCGAAGCCACATCTTTACCAATAAACTGTTTACTTATTTCTGGTACCGCCACTATTTTAAAA
>CAYJAE010000047.1:0-6794 GCA_964368105.1 uncultured Staphylococcaceae bacterium | reverse complement strand
AAGCACGAATATTTATTCAAGTATAAAATATAGGAAAATGCAAAACATTAACTTTTATTAAAATAGAAGGCTACGTTTATGAATTTCCTCGCCTTCAAAGTGCTAAATTTATTTGCCTAAAATAAGCGCAACATATTTTTCGATAAACTTTTCTTTTTCAAAAAGTTTTAAGGCTTTTTCATTACTCACTAAAGGCCGTGGGTCACTATAAAGTTTTAAGATAATGTTAGCCAGTTTTTCATAATTACGATCAGGAACAAACGATAGATTTTTTACTTCTTTCAGCCATTCTTCACGATGTTCACCTTTATCTGGACCAATAAAAATAATCTCGTTTCCCGCTTCTAAAACACTCGCGGTTTTAAGCGGCAAGGCGGTCTTAATAATGTTTGGCAAAATGGAAATAAGGTTAATATCTGCTTCCTGATAAATTTGCGCCGAGTCTTCAACACTAAGTGCAGGATAGTAAGTAACATTTAACAAATTCTCGTCACTAATCCGCTTGGCAATTCGCGCGGCTTGGCTTCCTTCACCAATGATATGAAAAGCAATATGCGGGTTATGTAGCACTAATTTACTAGCTGCTAAAACAACATCTAAATCTTGAACATAGCCAATATTACCGGCATAAACGACATTAAAGTTCTTTTTGTCAAAAAAAGTATTGCGATCAAGGGTTTGTTTCTTTACCTCACTAATATCAAAATTATAGATGACATTTAACTTATTATTAAAGTCACCTTTTTCTAATAATGTTTGCCGCATAGTTTCACTAATGGTGATAATACTAGTCGCTTTTTTTAGACTTTTAACTTGCAGTGGATTAAAGAGTTTATACATAAAATCCTTATTCTTAAATAAATTATTAGGATAAATATCTTGAACATTATAAACGACTCTAATTTTCCGTTTTGCACAGTATTTAGTGGTTAAATAGCTTAAAAGTAACGGCGGGGAGGAAGAAACAAAAACGACATCACTTTTAACTTGCTTTAACTCTTTAACAAGGCGGAGACTAACACTAATATAGCGTCTTAATAGTTTTAATTTAGTGTAAGCCTTACTTTTATATGTAAAAGCGGGAACCCGGTGAATTGTCAGATGTCCATCTTTTTCTATTGTTTTAGTCTTGTATACCTTTTGGACTACTTCACTAACGCCACGCGTTGGATTTGGACAAATAATCGTTATTTCATGGCCCTCTGCTAAAAGCTTTTCCCAAATCGGACGATACAAATAATTCGTTGTTGGGTTTTCAGGAGCGTAATAGAAAAGCATAAAAGTAATTTTCATATGCTAAAAGTATAACATGATAGCGCACTTTTCAGCAGTTTTAACATAGCCTTAAATCCAATTTTTACCGAGAAATTAACTAACTAATAAAAAATGCCCATTTAGTGAGCATAGTTTACGATATGGCGCGCCCGACACGACTCGAACGTGTGACCCCAACCTTCGGAGGGTTGTACTCTATCCATCTGAGCTACGAGCGCAAATCCGATATATATAATACCGCAATTTTAAAATATTTGTCAATCTTAGGCTAATACTACATCTAAAACCATCATGAGGACAAAACCAAACATGACAGCAAACGTCCCGCTATGATCGGTTTCACTTAGTTTTGCTCCAGGAATTAATTCTTCAACAACAACATACATCATTGCTCCTGCTGCAAAACTTAAGAACCATGGTAAAAGACTACCGAAGAAAGTCGCAAAGATAAACGCTAAAATAGCACCAATTGGCTCAACAATCGCACTAACAACCCCAAACCCAAATGCTTTGCCACGCTTATTAATCCGTTGCGCCATCGGTAAACTCACCGCTGCTCCTTCAGGAATATTTTGAATAGCAATACCAATTGCTAAAGCAAGAGCACTCAGCATTGTTACACCGGAGTTTGTTGTTCCGATCGCATTAGTGTAAGCAACCGCAAAAGCAAAACCAACAGCAATACCTTCTGGAAAATTATGAATCGTCATTGCAAGGAATAATTTAGTGTCACGATTTAACTTTGAGCCTTTTGGTCCTTCAATTGTTTTAGTCCGCTCATGCATGTGTGGAACGAGTAAATCAATACCCCATAGAAGCAAAACACCAAGCGCAAAACCAAGTACGACCGGAACAATAGCAGCGTTTCCCCAAAAGTTTTCTTTAGCGTGCTCAAGAGCTGGAATAATAAGTGACCAAATACTCGCGGCAATCATTACCCCTGCTGCAAAGCCGAGTAAAAGTGAATTAACTTTATCACTAATTTGCTTTTTAAATAGAAAAACTGTCGCAGCGCCTAAGGTTGTTGCTAAAAAGGGGACACTCATCCCGATAATAAGAATTAATAAATCGCTATTTGAGAGCATACCTAACCTACCTTAACTGCACTACTGAAAATAAGTATATCACCCTTTTTGCCAGCAACAAATAATTGTTCATCCTTTAAACTTCGAAGAATGGTGATTTTTTCGCCGAGCATTAATTCATGCGAATAATTAATTGCGAAGTTTTTAATAGTCTTTTTAGCGTCCAAATCAAGGTAATCATAAACAACACTAGCGTATTTGGAGTTATTGAAATGGTGATTTTCATCAATTTCACTTGGTCGAACTACATGTTCACCAACAACTTCTTCACCGAGCGGAAACCGCTCAAAAGAATCACTAAAAAGAACTTCTTCATGAAAAGAGGAAAGCGGATATTCATATAAACCTGGAGCGCCAAATTTTCTCGTTGCGGCGTCCACTAAAACCCAACGACTACGAGCTTTTATCAACATGTTTTCTCCAGTCTCGTCAAATATTTGGTACATCCGATCAAAATATAAACGAGTCGGCTTTAAAGGCCATGTTTTAAGAATAACTTTACTCAGAAGTTTCGGAGCGGAGATTACTTCTACTTCGGTGCGGACAATAACCCAATACAAATCCAGTTTTTCTAAGTCGCTCCGACTTGCCTTTAGTAAAGCAGCATGGCGGGCAGCCCCATTTTGGAGTAAATCTAAAACTGCTTCCATACTTAAATGATTAAAAGCGTCATAATCATTCGTTCTAATCGTATATTCTCTACTAAATATTTGCAGTTGTTCCATAGTTTCTCTACTCGCTTAACCATATAATAATACCATCAACTTTAATTTAAAAATACCGTTTAAATATCTTCCTTTGGAAAATTTGGATTATTTTAACTATTACTGATTAAGACTGAAAAATGACATGGAATATAAGAAAAATGATAAAATGTTTTTTGACATGAGGACTTTAAGATATGAACAATAACCGTTTAGATTCAAAAAAATGGTTTACACTTATTCTTTTTGGTTTTGTTGGCCAAATCTCCTCACTAAATGAGACAACAAACAAAAAGAGTCGCGCCCGATTTCATAAGTTCAGCCAAGAATGTTTTTAATATTAGAAAAAAGCCCAAAAGAAACTGAGGAACCAATAAATGTCGAGTAAATTTGCTTATTTATTAACCGGATACTACACCCCAAAGACTATCCCACTGCCTGAATATCCCCGGCCAAACTTTGTCCGTGATTCTTATCTTTCACTAAATGGTCCATGGGATTTCACTAGCGGCAATAAAAAAGCGCCTATTAATTTTGATCAACAAATTATTGTTCCCTTTTCTCCAGAAAGTATCCTTTCCGGTATAAAGAGGCAAATTAAACGGGGACATTATTTATACTATAAAAGAATAATAGACTTACCTGAACATTTTAATAAAGGGCGTTTATTGCTCCATTTTGGCGCTGTTGATCAAGAGGTAGACATTTATATTAATGATGTTTTAGCCGGACACAATAGTCTCGCTTTCTTCCCCTTTAGTGTTGATATCACGCCATTTGTTTCCGCTAACACTTTCACAATTTTCTTACGAATCAATGATAAAACACGGAAAAGTAACAACTTTGTTGGCAAGCAACGCGCTAAGCGAGGCGGAATTTGGTATACGCCCCAAAGTGGAGTTTGGCAAAGCATTTGGTTAGAGAGTGTTCCTTCTGATTACTTAGAAGACGTCAAAATTACGCCCTCATTTGATGATAAAGTAGTCAATTTCTCTTTTAGTAAAAAAGACAATGTTCCTATTGAAATAATAGTAAAAGCTAAAGGTAGTGAAATTAAACGACTTATCGTAGAGGGAAATACCGCGCGGATTGCCTTTAATGATATTACTCCTTGGACTCCTGATCATCCTTTTCTCTATGATGTAACTTTTAACTATGTTAACGACGTCGTTACTTCTTACTTTGCGTTTCGAAAAGTAAGTCAAGAACAAGATAGTAATGGTCATGCCCGCTTTTACTTAAACAACGTCCCTCTATTCCAAAGTGGGGTGCTTGACCAAGGTTATTACAGTGATGGACTTTTAACTGCTCCTAGTGAACAAGCAATGATTGATGATATAAAACTGTTAAAAGATATGGGCTTTAATATGCTCCGTAAACACATCAAAATTGAGCCGCTTCGCTTTTACTATCTTTGTGACAAACTTGGAATGCTTGTTTGGCAAGATATGCCTAATCTCGTTCCCCCACTTCTTTTTAATGTCAATGCCATGCTCGCAATGTTTTTAAATATTCATCCCCGCGATACTAATACCCGCCGCTTTGGAGTAAAGAACAAAAAACAGAGAGAAAAATATTACGAAGGTTTGACAAAAATTGTTGATACACTTGAACATTTTCCTTCAATTGTTACCTGGGTCCCCTTTAACGAAGGATGGGGTCAGTTTGACGCCCTTGCCGTTAGTGAAAAACTCCGGGCGCTTGATCCAACAAGACTCATCGATCACGCCAGTGGGTGGAGCGATCAAGGGGGTGGAGATTATTACTCAGAACACATTTATTTCCGTAGCCTTAATAAAAACTCCAAGCGTAGCAAAAAGCGGGTTTTTGCTCTAACCGAGTTTGGCGGCTATAGTTACAAAGAAAAAGACCACTCCTTTAATCTAAAAAAAGCTTTTGGCTACCGAATCTATAAAGATAAGGAACTGTTATTAAAAGATTTTACTTTGTTATATCAGGAGCAGGTTAGTCCATTAATAAAAGACGGCTTAAGTGTTGCAATTTATACCCAATTAAGTGATGTTGAGGACGAAGTTAATGGTTTAGTTACCTACGACCGAAAAGTTATTAAAATGGATAGTGAAAAGATTCGAAAAATTAACGAGGATTTATATGAAGAATTCCGGATAATTACCGACAGTAAATCTTAAATAAATTGAACTAGAAATAATTTACATAATCACAACTTCTAATTTATTATTCTTGATAAGTTTTATTCGTTAATAAGGTAAAATGGAAAAACAAATTTACCTATGAAATTATTATGAACCACCAAAGTAAAAAGAACCTTAATTTATCGCTCTGTCAAAGTATTATTATTTTTTCAGTTGCGCTTGCCCTTATTTCTCTCGTTGCTAAACTAATCATCTTTAAGTCCTTTATTTTCTTTAATAATAGCCTTGAATTATTAATTATCGTTTCAGGAGTCATTATTTATTTAAGCGACTTGCTACTAAAATCAAGAAAAATAAGCCTTTCTAATAAACAAATAATAACTATTTTTATACCGGTGATTTTTGTTTCGTCATTATTCTATATTTTATCAAAGGTTTATCTTTTAAAAAATAATGTTTTACCTTCCACTTTCTCTTATAGTAAGTATTTAAATCTAATGCTTGCGCTCTTCCTTAGTGGAATAATAGTTCTCTTCCTTATTTTTAAAAACAAAGTTAAAACATTTTCAACTTTTAAGGTCACCATCTCTCTATTTTCTTTCTTCCTTTTTCTTATTCTTTTAACGCTCGTTTTTGATGCTGTTTTAGCAGGACCAAAAGTTAAAAGCCCCATAATTACCGCACTTGTTTTTGGCTTTTTTAATACACTAATTCACTATTACACATATACGCTTTATCAATATTTAAGACGGAAGGATGAAGCGCTACATAAGGATAACAAAACGAGTATCGTAGGACAAACATTACTCCTATTTGTCGCATTATACACCGTTTTTGCGCTGATAAAGGACTTTAATCATCTTTTGTATGTTGGACTATCTGGACCGTCCCTACCCCTCTTTGTCATCCAAATTAAAGCGTTAGATTTATTCTTTTTTATCTACGCGACACTCTTTATTACGTTAGTTATTTTTTCACTAAAATTTAGTTTAAATAAAGCTTATCCGCAAACAAAAGTATTCGTTAATAGTGCGGTAATTATTTGGCTAATAAAAATAGTTAATAATATTTTACAACGCATTAATAATCACTTACTATCAACTCTTACAATATCTACCTCCAACCATGCTGCAATCAATTCGGTTTTGACGATTATCAGTTTAGTATTTAATATTTCTCTCCTATTACTTGGCCTCTTAATAATATTTAAGAATAAATTCCCAAATCTCAAACTATGGCTTAGTTTAGCGATTGTTCAAGTTATTAACTTTGTCCTTAACTTTGTTTTTTCGCTCATCGCTAAAGAACCTGTGACATTCTTTAATCAAGAAATAACGCGCCTTAGTGTTAACTTCTGCTTGACGATTGCAAAATTGGTTTTCGTCTTCTTGATTATTATTCAATATCAAAAACCAATAAAAAGCGAAATTATCCCGGAATCTAATTTTTAAATATAATCGACTTCTAAATTGTTGAAACACGAATAAGTTTTTTAAAAAAACCGCCAATTTAAGGCGGCTTTAATATGTTTTTGGTACTTTTTGGTACCACTTCATTTTGTGAATGGAGCAAGTGACGGGAATCGAACCCGCGTAATTAGCTTGGAAGGCTAATGT
>CAYJAE010000046.1:4776-6803 GCA_964368105.1 uncultured Staphylococcaceae bacterium | reverse complement strand
AAGAAGTTGGAGGAAGACTATGAACGCGTTAGATATTATCTTCATTATTGTCTCAGTATTATTAATCATTATTTCCTTAATGCAAGGTGGTAAGAGTGAAGGGGTTTCCGGTGCTATTACTGGTGGCGGCTTAAACATTTTTGCTAAAACAAAAGAACGTGGTAGTGAAAAAGTTATTTCTTATATTACTTTCGGTCTTGCAGTTCTCTTCTTCTTATTAGCGCTTCTTGTCAAAGCTTTAAAATAATCTAAATTTAATTTACTAAACTTAAATAACCATCAGTCCGCTGGTGGTTTTTTAATTTCCTCTTTTATGTTTACACTTCAATTTATGGCCCAAAATGAAGTGTAAAACACTCATTTTTTAATATATTTGGCGTTTCTATATGATCCAACTTTAATTATTATGCCTTGTTTTTGCAACTCGGTTAAGGTTTTCTCGAGAGTACTCAATGAAATATCTGGCCACAGCATCATTATTTCTTGCCTACCAATAGGTTTAGTGGAATTTAAAATCGTTTCTTTAATTCTATCTATCTTAGTTATTTTTTTCTCAACAAGGATGCTGAATCGTTTCTCAATTTCATTTAATGTTCTAATTAAAGTTAGGAGAAAATTATCTACAAAATAGAAATAATCATTCTTTCTTTCTTGCCAGTTTAATGAAGAATACTTAAGTGCATCATAATAGTCTTTTTTATAAAGATTGATTTGATTTTCAAAAGAAACAAATTTTACAAAATCATATCCCGCCTTATACATAAGAAGCGTAGTGAGTAATCGACTAAGACGACCGTTTCCATCGCTAAAGGGATGGATACATAAGAAGTCCAAAATATAGCAAGGAATCAATAACAAAAGACTGATGTTTGAGTCGTTTATTGCTTCTAAAAGGGCAAAATTAACTTGTTCCATTGATTCAGGGGTTTCTTTAGCAGAAATAGGTTTGAATCTTAATCGACGCAGACCCGATTTATCAATTTCAACGATAGCATTATCCCTTGTTTTAAATTTACCGACATACTCAACATTTAAGTACGACAGTAGGATTTCATGCAATTTTAAAATTTCAATATTATCTATTTCTAAATTTTGATGATTCAAGTGTATTGTATTTAAGGCATCCTTATAACCAAGTATTTCTTTTTCATCATGATTTTTTGGTGCAACTTTGCTTTCAATTAGTTTCTTAATTCGTTCGTCAGAAGTAATAATTCCTTCGATTGCATTTGACGATTGTACCGACTGGATAACTGCAATTTTCTTCAAATCATCAAATATTTGTGGATATTTATATAACAATAATTTAAAATCCCCATACTTTGCTTCAAAAGTATTAAGCAAGCTGATTGTTTGGCCTGGGATTGGATCGGTTTTTAAAAAACTATAATCGTATCTCCTCATAACATCTCCTTTACACTTCATATTATAGCACAAAATGAAGTGTAAAGTGATGTTTTAGCCGTTATTTTAAAAACAAACTAATGAAATAGTTGTAATTGATTTTCATAAATTTTGGAGAAAACAAGATTAAATTACATTAAACGCACTTTCAAATGTTAGAGAGATTTCATTTGAACTCGCACCAGAAATCGGCCCCCTTTTATTTGTAAAGATAAGTCTGTCAGCTAACAAAATTTGTGAAAATGCTTTGTTTTCAATCTTCCTTTTTCTTTAAGCAGTGGTCCATGTTATAATTTTAGATATATGGAAATAATTGAATATGTTAAAGAGCGCAAAGCGCTTTTAAAAAGTGAAATTGCTTTTAAAAAAGCAAACCCTGTTTTAGTGATTGTCCAGGTTAATGATGATTACGCGAGTGATAAGTATATTAAAGGAAAGTTAAATGATGCTCTTGAAGTCGGAATTGAAGCACGTCATATTAAGTTGAGTGTCGCGACCTCCGAAGAAGAATTGCTAAGTCTTATTGACAAATTAAATGTTCAAAAAGATGTTCACGGTATTATTGTTCAACTACCTTTACCGCGGCATATTAGTGAAGAAAAAGTTAAAGCGCGCATTAGTGT
>CAYJAE010000046.1:0-4676 GCA_964368105.1 uncultured Staphylococcaceae bacterium | reverse complement strand
ATTATTGTTGTTGCAGTCGGTAAGGCTCACTTTATTGATGAACAAGTATTAAAGGAAAGTGCAGTAGTAGTGGATGTCGGGATTAACCGTGGAAGTGACGGGCTTTTAAAAGGCGACGCACGACCAGCTTTAAAAGTAAAACTCCAAACTCCAGTTCCAGGGGGAGTCGGATTATTAACAAGATTAACTTTATTAGAAAATGTATGGGAGGCATATAAATATGGAATTTAGGATCGACAATACGTTCGTCTACGGATTAGACCGGGCAGTGAAAGCTAGTGGTAACCCGATGCGAACCGCGATTGAGTTAGGCGAGTTAGGCGAAAAAGATTTAAAACGGGCTAAAGTGCTCGCAAGTACCAAAGGCGGAGAAGGACACGATAATTTTCTTAAAGGTATTTTAGTTCATCTTGATGTTACCGCACCTTTTTATTGGTGGAAAGAAGCACAACGCTATCACTGGTTTGATTTTATTAGTAGTCAATCAACGATGCACATGCTCTTAAAGTTTAATATTGAAGAACGATGTGTTCCCGAAACTGATCCACGGGTTTTTCCAATCATTGCGGAACTAATTGAAGAATATAATAATGTTCCGGATAGTGAAAAAGAAGCAAAAGTAAAAGTGTGGCGCAAGATTGTCGCAACTCTTCCAAGTGGATTTTGCTTAACCGCGACAATGACCACAAACTATCAACAGTTAAAAACGATGTACTTCCAACGGAGACATCATAAATTAAAAGAGTGGCATACTTTTTGCGACTGGTGCTTAACTCTTCCACACTTTGAAGAGTTTGTTATTAAAGAAAAGGAATAGGAAAATGAAAAAGAGTATTTTAAAGAATTACGCAAAACTGATTGTGAGAATGGGCGCAAACGTCCAAAAAGGCCAAGATGTTATTATTGTCGCTGAGTTAGAACAACGTGACTTTGTTCTTATGATTGTTGAAGAAGCTTACAAAGCGAAAGCTAACAAAGTAAGTATTGACTGGATTGATGACGACTTAAGTAAACTCCATTATAAACATCGTTCCGTAAAGTCACTTGGGCATATGGAAGAATGGGAAAAGGCAAAGTTCCAATATTATGTTGATAAACTGCCAGCCCGCATCTACATTGAATCCGCTGATCCAGACGGAGAACGCGGTATTGATCAAGCCAAGAAAGCGGGAGCAAGACGATTAAATTACGCTATTACAAAACCCTACCGTGACAAGATGGAAAACAAGTATCAATGGACGATAGTTGGGGCAGCCGGCACTAAATGGGCCAAAAAACTCTTTCCAGAATTAAGCCCGAAAGCTGCAAAAGAAAAATTATGGGACGCAATCCTTAAGGCAGCGCATGGTTATGGTGACCCAATTGCTAATTGGAAAGATCACAATAAAGTCTTAGCTTCTAAAGCTCAAAAACTAAACGATTTAGGCATTGTTTCACTGCATTATACGAGTAAAAACGGCACTAACTTAAGAGTTGGGGTTATTCCAGAAGCTACCTTTTTAGCAGGCGGAGAAGAAGCACTTGGCAGTGGGATTCCTTTTAATCCAAACATGCCAACCGAAGAATGTTTCACGACTCCAAAGAAAGGCGTCGCAGAAGGGCACGTTGTGGCCACGATGCCCCTTAGTTATCAAGGTGAAGTTATTGATGGATTCTGGTTTGACTTTAAAGACGGCAAAGTTGTTAAATATGGCGCAAAACAAAACGAAGAACTATTAGGGCAAATGCTTGATATGGATGAAAACTCCCGCTATATGGGCGAAGTTGCGCTTGTTCCGAAAGAATCACCAATTAATCAAATGGGCATTCTCTTTTATTCAACGCTGTTTGACGAAAATGCTTCTTGCCACATCGCACTTGGGATGGGCTACAGCAACACGATTAGAAATTACGAAAATTATACGCTTGACGAACTCCGTGAAATGGGTGTTAATGACTCAATCATTCACGTTGACTTTATGATTGGAAGTGACGACATGCATATTGAAGCAGTGACTAAAGACGGACGAAAGATTGTTATCTTTGAGAAAGGAACATGGGCAATATAATGGCAAAAGCAAAGAAAAAACGGAATTGGAAAGTTCTTATTCCACTTATTACTGTCGGGTCAATCCTTGGTTTAGTAGTGGTCGTTTTACTTGGTTATGTTGGTTACATCGCTTTTAGTTATTACCGGATTGGCGACACTGTTCTTAGTGTTCACACGAGTGAAAACGCTGCGCTTAAAAGTAGTGATGTTGGAGGAAAAGAATTTAGTATTTCAACCTATAACATTGGCTTTGGGGCTTATGAACGCGATTACAGTTTCTTTATGGATAAATCGAAATTCAAAGAAGAATATCAAGAATCGCAAGGACAAGTTAATACTGCCGGAAAAAGAGCGCACGGCTTATCACGTGAAAACGTTATTAAAAATACCGAGGGTGCTTATGCGACGATTGACACTTTTGCCCCCGATTTTATGCTTTATCAAGAAGTAGATACTGAATCAACAAGATCTTACAGAGTAAATCAACATGAAATGGGTAATGAACTCTTTAGTGCTTATGACCGCGCTTTTGCGCTTAATTATCATTCTGCCTTTCTTGCTTATCCTTTTAATGAGCCAATTGGCCAATCCAATTCCGGGATTAGCACATATGCAAAATATGAAATAAGCAAAGCCTGGCGGAAAGAGTTTAAAATTACTGATAGCTTCTTTGGGAAGTTCTTTGATTTAGACCGTGCATTTACCATTAGTGAATTACCAATTGAAGGCTCAACAAAAAAACTTTATATCTTTAATGTCCATCTTTCAGCTTATGACGAAGCCGGTGTAGTTCGCAGTTTACAACTCATTCAATTAAAAGAAGCCATTAAAGAAGTGCGTGATATTGACGGCGCGAATAACTATGTCATTATTGGCGGCGACTTTAATCATGATTTAGTAATTGATAACCCGCTTTTAAAAGAGGAATATGAAGCTAACATCTTTAATAAACAAGAAACCGAGATTTTAACTACCGACTGGTTTAATTATCTCCGGCTTGATGAGGCGCAGGACGGGAAAGAAGTTACTAATCTTATTACAAATAAACTTGAAACTTACGCTTATGACTTTAAAGGTTTAGGCTTAAACGTTAATGCCCCAATTAATATTGGAACCGTGCGCGACTCTTCTGTTCCGTTTGAAGATAAGAATAACAATGGGATTGTTGATAACGCCATGGTTATTATTGACGGATTTTTAACAAGTGACAACATTAGTGTGACCCATGTTGAAACGCTTGGTAGTGGCGCAGGACTTCAAGAAGAAAACTTACCCGCAAGTGACCCACGTTACGGATTAGGCTTTGTTTATAGTGACCACAACCCAGTTTTAATGAATTTTAAATTAAACGCTTAATCAACAATTTCTACTTTTAATAAATTAACAAAAGTGACTTTCAAGTCATTTATAAATAAACACTTATTTAAAGGATCAATCTTCTTAATTGGTCCTTTTTCTTTTTTGATGTATCCGCTGGCGTAATAGAAAATAATAACGGTTTCGCCAGAATATTCCGTCAAAACAGTGTTAATTTCCCCCATATCGTCTTCGCTTAACTGCGGTTTCTCGACTTTTTGTTTTTCTTTTTCCATCGTATGCAGTGTAAGTGCTTGCTCTTTTAAACTAGCAAATGGTAAAAACTTTTTCATCCCGCGACTCATTTACGATGACCTCCAATTTGTTTACTCCGTTTTAAGTATGTACTTGATTTTGTAAGCGCGGTCGCCCGCATCACTTTATCTTTACCGTACTTTTGATGGATTTCGTCGATTGTTTCCCAAAGTTTACTTTCCTTGTGATTGCGTTCAGCATAGTCGGTTATGAGACTAATTTGTTCGCTCGAGTCGTTAATAAGTCCGCTGACGGCAAGGCTTAGTTGCCGCGCACTTTTAAGTGGGAAGTGACTGAGCACTTCCATAAAGGCGAGATAGAGTTCGTGGTTACTATTTGTAGCAAGAAGGAGCGACATTGATTTACTGTAATTCTTGTTAACGGGTTTAGGTTCTAAAACTGAGAGAGAAACTTTTTGTGCTTTTGTGTGACTCGCGCGCATCCGCATACAAAGTTCGTCGGACATTTCGTGAATTAAGACGGGTAGTTCAGTAACGTCATAATCACGGAATAAAACTTGACCACTTGAAAAAGAAGTGTCCGCCGGAGTGTAAGTTTCGCGCATATCCGTATCGTCTATTCCGTGTGCATGTTCCCAAATTTCTTCACCCATCACCCCAAAATGTTCTTTGATTTTTAGTTTTGGATAATGAGCAATGTCTTTCATTGAGTAGAGGCCAAGTTTATGAAAACGACGTTCGAGATTATGACCAATTCCCCAAATCTTATTGAGCGGCTTAACATGCCACAGTTTAGTTTCAACGTCTTCCATCGTCCACCGCGCATAAAAGCGGGGATCTTTTTTAGCTTCAATATCAAGCGCGCATTTTGCTAAAAACATATTAGGAGCAATTCCGACTGTCACGTAGAGATTAAACTCTTCGTAAATCTTTTGAATAAGATCTTCAATAATTTGTTCCGGAGTCTTTTTATATAGTGAAAGATAAGGCGTTAGATGAACAAAAGATTCATCAATTGAATAAGGATACCAGTCTTCAGGGGCAAAATAATTAAGAAGGAGTGCGTTAAAGGCGGT
>CAYJAE010000045.1:0-6935 GCA_964368105.1 uncultured Staphylococcaceae bacterium | reverse complement strand
ACGAATTAAGTCCGGAAACTGGTGAGTTCTTCCGCTTTATGGTTGATAACGAACTCTTAGACCTTGAAGCAAGAGCCGGAAAACGTGGCGGCGGTTATATGACTTACTTCCCGCGCTACAAAGCACCATTCATCTTTGCTAACTTTAACGGCACCGCCCATGACGTTGACACCTTAACCCACGAAGTCGGTCACGCCTTCCAAGGTTATGAAAGTCGTAATATTAAAGTAAGTGAATATCGTCAACCAACCCTTGAAGCATGTGAAATCCATTCCATGAGCATGGAATTCTTTGCCTGGCCATGGATGGAAAGCTTCTTTGATAACGCAAAAAAATATCGTCTTTCCCACCTCGAAGGAGCAATTAAATTCCTTCCTTATGGCGTCGCAGTTGATGAATTCCAAGAAGGCGTTTATACAAATCCTGATATGACTCACGCTGAACGTTGTGCTCTCTGGCGGAAGATTGAAAAGAAATACTTACCAATCCGCAATTACAAAGGAACATCGTACTTAGAAAACGGTGGCTTCTGGATGCGTCAAGCTCACATCTTCACGAGCCCTCTTTATTACATTGATTACACCCTTGCCCAAGTCGTCGCCTTCCAATTCACCACTGAAATGTGGAAAAACCGCGACAAAGCATGGAAAAAATATGTGAAGTTATGTAAGTTAGGCGGACGTTATCCGTTCGTTGAACTCTTAGAAAAAGCCTCATTACGTAATCCGTTTATTGAAGGTAATGTCAAACGCGTTATCGCTCCATTAAAACGCAAACTAAAAGAATTAGAAGAAGATTATAAGTAAAGAAAAACGGCCTTCGGGCCGTTTTCTCTTATTTCCGTTTCTTCGTCTTCTTCTTTCCTTTAGAAGCTTTTAAGTTATAGTTTAGTAAGCTAAGGCTACTTGCCATATTTTCATTTTGTAAAATTACATCGTCAGGAACACTAAGATGAGTTGGCGCAAAATTCCAAATAGCTCTGATCCCTGCGGCAATCGCAAAGTCTGCGAGTTGTTGGGCGTATTCTTTCGGGACAGTGATGATTGCAATTTCAGCGTTTGTTGCTTCAATAACTTCTGGCATTTCTTTATTTGCATAGATTTTTTTGCCGTCAATTAACGTTCCCACAACACTTGGGTCGCGGTCAAACCCAGCGGCAATATCAAGGCCCCATTCTTTAAAGCCACCATAATGGAGTAAGGCTTTACCTAAATGTCCAACCCCAATCAAAATCGCGGATGTTACTTTTGTGTAAACGCCGAATTCCAAAATTTCTTCCACTAATAAGCCGGCTTCGCGGCCTAATTTAGGATTACCCGGTGTTTTGCAAATTTGTGATAAGTCTTTCTTAACAGTCTCAACGTTAATGCCGGTGATTTCACTAATTTGTGGCGCGGTAATATACTTTGCCCCCTCTTCTAACAAGCGTTGAGAAATTGTTAAATAAATCGGTAAACGATAAACTAAATTTTTGGAAACAGGTTTTTTGTTACTCATCAAAATCTCCTCTCAAACAATGAAAAATATCTTTATACATATTAGTATATACTTAATCGGGAAAAATTTATACAAAGTAGGAAAAATTACATAAATATTTAGTAAACGAAGGAACAAAATTAAAATTTAACAGTTGGTTTTACTTCAACATTTGTTTCGCCCACTAAATAACGGGGCCGTCCTAACACTTCGTCACGAACATCATATACAACTTTTAAGATATATTTTAGAATGATTGAAAGAAGGAAAAAACTTAAAAAGAGGGCACTTAAAACCCAAAGTAAGGTTGAAGGTCCGGCAATTAAAAAGCCGAGCGAAGTACCAAAAAGCGCAAGAAAAATAAAAATCATCACATTAGGCACTAATTCGTAAACGCGGGAGTTTTGCTCAATTCCCGTCCGAGCGTATTTAAAAAGACCACGGAAATTCCATTTTGTTGTCCCCGCTTGGCGGTCAATAAAGTCATATTCAATGCATTTTTGCCGGAATCCAATTTGCGAAACGATACCTTTTGAGTAACGGCGTTTGTCACGGAATGAGAGGAAAGCGTCAATCACGTCCTTATCAAAGAGCGCAAAGTCACGGGCGCTGGTCACAACCTTTTTATCCTTAGTTAAAGCCCGATAAACTTTATAAAAAGAAACAGCAAAAAACTTTTTGAGAAAGCCTTGGCCCTTCCGTGATTTATTGCGAGTATAAATATATTGGTATCCTTCTTCGAAATATTTGAGGAATTTGCCGATTAAAGAAGGCGGATCTTGAAGATCAGCGTCCATTAAGAGCATTGCGTCGACATTCATGGCTTTAGAATATTCTAAACCCGCTAGCATTGCGGCTTCTTTGCCGAAATTACGCGAAAAAGAGACGTACTTAACTCGTTCGTCTGTTGAATTAAGCGCTTTGACTAAGTTTAATGTTTCGTCCCGTGATCCGTCATCCACGAAAAGAAAAGTGAAATCGTAATTTGTGATTGTGTTAATTACCGCACTAACTTCTTTATAAAAAAGATTAACCATTGCTGCTTCGTTATAAGCAGGAATAACAATATTAATTTTTTTGTTCATAAACATCTCCTCAAATATAAATATCTACTGATTCTTAAGTACTAATAGTATATAATAGAACCAATGAAAAAACTTGGTTTACGGATGAAAACTTTACTAAAATCTAGGTCTTTTTGGATTATTTTTATTAGTGTCGTCTGTTTATTAATATCGTTCTTTCTGCCTATTCTTTTAGCAGTTCTTCTTTTTAAAGGTAACGGCTATTATCCGTTTGTTAAAGACGGTCAAACTTTAATGATGATTGATATGAGCGGGCAATATATTGCCTTCTTCCGTTACTATAAAGACATATTAGACGGCAAAACAAGCCTATTTTACACTTTAAGTAAAGCAACAGGCGGTGATTTCTTAAGTTTATTTACTTATTATCTCTCCTCCCCGTTTAACTTAATCTTAAAGTTTTTTACCCAAGCTGAATTACCCAAAGCTTTAATGTGGATTGTCGTTTTAAAAATAAGCAGTGCTGGTCTAACTTCATACATTGCTCTTAATAAAATTACTAAAAATAAAGTGGTTGCACTCCTACTAAGTGTGCTCTACGCACTGACAGCTTATAACTTTGTTTATTATTCAAATGTAATGTGGCTTGACGGGGTAATACTTATTCCACTGATTGGGCTCGGTATCGTTAATATTGTTAAGCATAAGTCGCCACTTCTTTATATTATTAGTTTAGCCTTAGCGATTATTACTTGTTGGTACATTGGCATTATGCTTTGTATGTTTGCAGTCTTCTTTTTTCTTGCTGAATTCTTCTCTACATTTAGTAAACGGCATAAAAACAAAAAAACCTTGCTTGTTTTTGTTGTGGGTTCATTAATTGCCGGCATTGTCGCAATTGGTTTTTGGGCAACCGCTTTAAGTAGTATTCTGGGCACAAAGGGTTCCAGTAGTTTTTCAAACCTGCCAGTAACTCTCCGCCAGTTTTATAGTTTTTTCAAAATAGAACGAGGACTTATTTATCAAAGTTACAGTGGGATGGAGGATATTAATGGTCAAGCAATCAACTTCTATGTTGGCGCACTTCCAGTAGTATTAGTGGTGCTTTATTTCTTTAATCCCCGCTTTACACTACAGCAAAAAGGCAGTGCTTTCCTCCTTTTAGCGCTTTATGTCTTCGCATTCTTTAATAAAGGTCTTGATCATATCTTCCATGGCGGACCGCCGCCAAACTGGTTCCCTGGTCGTTACGCTTTTGTCTTTAGCTTCTTACTCGTCTATTATGCGTCGAAGTCACTTACGAATATTAAACGGGTTCATTATAGTGGTTTTATTACCACGATTGTTCTCTATCTTGCCCTCTATTTTTCCTTTACTTACAGTGAATTTATAGTCCCTAAAGGTAGTATCCTCTACTTCTCACTTGTCGTGTTTTTACTCTTAATTCTTACTTATAGCAATCGAGTCTTAGCGTTTATTAAAAATGACAAACATCAAAAAGTAACTAGCGCGACCATTACATCCTTAACTCTACTTGGCTTAAGTGTTGTCGCCACTCTCAATGTTTATGGTAATAATAATCACATTCTCGCTGCCTTTAACAAAACATTGCATCATCCTAGTCTTGAAACATACCAAAAAGACGAAGAAATTAGTAAAGCAGTGCAGTTTGTTAAAGACTATGACACTTCACTCTACCGTCTGGAAAAATCATTTCTCCGCAGCGGGGCCTATAACAATAGTGATAACGATAGCCTCTATTACGACTATAACGGCATTTCCCACTTTTCTTCAACTGAAAAAAGCGAAGTAAATAATCACTTAAGAAAACTTGGCTTTCACTATAATGGTTTTCATTTAAATTATGTTCCTGGCAGCACTTTAAGTATCTCGTCTTACTTAGGGGTGAAATACTTACTTGATAAAGTCGATAATAGCGGCAATAGTTTAAGCAAAGGTTTTATCTTCCCGCGCACTTTAACTAAACTCTCCGACGGACTTGATGACGATATTGATACTTATGTTAATAATTACGCTCTTCCCTTGTTAATGGCCACTGCACCCCAAACTACTACTAATGTTAAAGAAGGCGTGCCCCAAGAAGACGGGGAAATGTATTGGTTTAACCGCTTTGAATATCAAAATGAATTATTTAAAAGTTTAAGTAGTGAAGTCATTGATGTTGACGGGAAGCCAAAAGATATCTTCAAGAAAGCAACTTACACCACTACACTAACTGGTGTTAGTCTTAACGAAGCAGAAAACACTTATAATGCAACGAAAAACGGTCAAATTAAATATCGGGTTGAAACGAATAAACCTGGTAACTATTACTATTTTATAACCTCTTCAAACATGGATAACCTCTCACTTTGGCAAGACGGAGTATTTGTTCATTACTTCAATTATTTTAGTCATCAAATTAATGGCCTAAAAAAGAATTCTCCCACCACTACTTTAACAATCGACGCAAAAGAAGCAATGAACCACAAAATTACTGAAGAAATATATTATGAAGACTTAGACGTTTTAATGGAATATCTTACTGCAATTAAAAATAAGGCCGTCGTTCATTACTTAACTACTAAAGATAAAGCAAAGTACGAGGGCGTGGTAACGACGACCAACCCCGATCAAACACTTCTTTTAACTATTCCTTATGATAAAAACATTAAAGTGCTAGTTGACGGAAAGAAAGTGACTGCAACTAAAAGCTTTAGTATTTATACGGGCTTTACAATTAAGAAAGCCGGCGAACACACTGTTGTTATTAAATATAATGAACCGATCTTCCAAATTGGCTTGCCGGTCGGTATCTTTGTTTTAGGAGCAACAATCTTCGCTCATTTTGCACTGAAGAAAATCCTCTTTAAAGAAGAAGACGAAATAACCGATTAAATAAAAAAACGCATTTCTGCGCTTATTTTTTTTGTGAATGGTGCAGCCAGAGAGACTTGAACTCTCACGAGAAACCTCATACGCCCCTCAAACGTACGCGTCTACCATTCCGCCATGGCTGCATCGAATTAAATTATAACAAGTTTTGAATTTCTTTCAATAACAATAAGTAAATTTGTTGTTATTTTTATTAAACTCTCCTTATTCTTCACTCTTTTCACTCTTTGCGGGTTTAAATAAGAATACTTTACGGGTTATATAGTTATAAACAAGGACCACAAGTGTTGCAACTCCGAAGACAACCATAAACCAGAAGTAATGGCCCTCAAAAGGAATAATAAGATTTCCTAATTCTTTAATACTGTAATTAATTAAAAATCCAATCGTGCTTAGGAGAACAAAGAAAATGAAACCTTTTACTGATTGTGATTTTTTTGGTTGCTCAACATCTTTAAAGACAAGCAAGATTGAAAGAATATAATTTGCAATGACACCGAGGGAAAAGCCGCTGATGGCCGCAACAAAAATATTCTTCGTAAAAGTAATATTAAATATTTGAAATGTCGCATCACTTTTATAAAAAACATACTGAACGAGTGAACTAACCCCAAAGTCAAGCAGTGTACAAATAACACCAACAATGAGAAATCTCAATAGTTCTTTTTGGTTTTTTTTGTTTGCAAGAAATTTCTTAATCATTATTGCTATTGTTCCTTCGTGTTTCTTATAATACCACTATTTGGTTATATTCATATCGTTTTTGGTGAATAAAACCTCATTATTCTTTGTTTTGCGTTATAATACTTAAATGTAACAAGGAGAATTATCTATGAAAAAAATATTAGTGGAAACATCAGCCCGACACATTCATTTAAGTCAAGCAGATTTAGAAGTTTTATGTGGTAAAGGCGCAACTTTAGAAGTACGTGGGATGCTTAGTCAACCCGGTCAATTTGCTTCAAAAACAAGGCTTCAAGTCATTGGTACAAAGCGGAACTTTGATAGCGTTACGGTTCTTGGACCAACTAGAAGTAAGAGCCAAGTTGAAATATCTTTAACTGACGCCCTCATGCTTGGTCTTAAAGCCCCAGTACGCGAAAGTGGCGACATTAAAGGTACACCTGGCGTTAAATTAATTGGATCAGTCGGCGAAATTGAACTTTCTGAAGGTTTAATTATTGCTAAGCGTCATATTCATATGACTCCAGAGGACGCAGCGGAATTTAATGTTGTTAACGGTGAAGTCGTCGCAGTCCGTGTTAAAAGCGCGGAACGTTCCCTCGTTTTTGAAGATGTCGTTATTCGCGTTCGCGCTGACTTTAGTCTTGCAATGCATATTGATACTGATGAAGCTAATGCCGCGGGACTTTCCGGCGAAGTTTTTGGCGAACTCATTAAGTTAGCTAAATAATCACGCTTATAATTTTGACAAAATAACGATTTTTTGATATATTAAATCTACCTTATCAAGAACTACATCTCGGCAATGATGTAGTAGCAACTCTTATGAACATAAGTAAGTGCTCGCCAAAGGCA
>CAYJAE010000044.1:5186-7151 GCA_964368105.1 uncultured Staphylococcaceae bacterium | reverse complement strand
CCCCAAGGTAGCGCACTACCAAGCTGTGCTACGTCCCGACAAGACATATTATAACTAAAATTATATAAAGATAAAGCGCTATTAATTTTTGTAGTCATTTTTATGGGGAAAACTTGCCTTATGCGGTAAAATGAAAGATATGAGCGAAAAAGATTACATTATTATTAAAGGCGCACGGGACAATAACTTAAAAAACATTAACGTGCGTATTCCCAAGAATAAACTTGTCGTTTTTACCGGTCTTTCAGGGTCTGGAAAATCGACTTTAGCCCTAAACACCATTTATAACGAAGGGCAAAGACGGTATGTTGAAAGCTTAAGCAGTTATGCCCGTCAGTTTTTAGGTAGTGTTGCCAAGCCAGACGTTGATTCAATTGAAGGACTAAGTCCTGCGATTAGTATTGAACAAAAGTCGACGAGTAATAATCCGCGTTCAACGGTTGGGACCATTACGGAAATTTACGATTATTTCCGTCTTTTATTCGCGCGGATTGGTACGCCTTACTGTCCAAACCATAATATTCCCATTAAAGCTTTTTCGCCCGAACAAATCTTAAATAAAATCTACGAATATCCCGAAAAGACTAGGATTCAAATTTTAGCCCCACTTACGAGCGCTGCTAAAGGAAGTCATAAAGATACATTATTAAAAATTGCTCGTGAGGGTTTTGTCCGAGTTCGGGTTAACAAAGAAATTATGACGATTGATAGTGTTGGTGAGTTAGATAAAAATAAACGGCATGACATTGATTTAGTTGTTAAGCGCGTTACATTAAACGAAGAAAACCGTTCGCAAATTTTTGAAGGTATTAAAGTTGCGCTTGATTATTCCCATGGTTACGTTATTGTTTTATTTAATAATGAAGAAGTACTTTATTCTTCTCATAATTCTTGTCCCCATTGCGGCTTTAGTGTTCCGCGTCTTGAACCACGCCTCTTTAGTTTTAATGTTCCGCTTGGTTTTTGTTCAGAGTGTCGCGGTTTAGGCATTAAACGGGAAGTTGATTTAACGCTGCTTGTGCCAATCCCAACGATGAGTCTAGCCGAAGGCGCTATTGAATATCACCGCCATATTGCCGGCAGCAAAAACATCGAATGGCAAGAATTTGTAAAGCTTTGTGAATTATATGATATTCCAATGCATGTTCCCTATCGTGAACTAACGAAAGTCCACCAACAAATCATTTTAAATGGTTCCCCTGATAATCACGACTATAAAATTATTAGTTCAAGCGGTAATACGCTGCATAAACGCGGTAAAATCGAAGGTGTTAAAGCCCGGATTGAGCGGCTTTACGAAGAAACTACAAGCGAACAAATGCGCCAATACTATGAAAAGTTTATGCGTGACACTACCTGCCAAACATGTGGTGGACGGCGCTTAAACGAAGCGGCGCTTTCTGTTCAAATAGGCAGCAAAAACATTTACGACTTAACGATGATGGAAATTAGTGACTTGCAGGAGTTCTTAACAAAGACCCGGGCGAACTTAAATAAAACTGATAAAACGATTAGTGATCTTGTTTTAACCGAGATTAATCATCGTCTTACTTTTTTAATTAAAGTAGGGCTAGAATACTTAACGCTTGCTCGTTCTAGTAAATCACTTTCGGGCGGAGAAGCGCAGCGGATTCGTCTTGCTACCCAAATTGGCTCGAAGTTAACGGGCGTTCTTTATGTATTAGACGAACCAAGTATTGGTCTTCACCAACGCGATAATGACCGCCTTATTCAAGCACTCAAAGACATGGTTAATTTAGGAAATACTTTAATTGTTGTTGAGCATGATGAAGAAACAATTAGAAGCGCTGACTTTATTGTTGATATTGGTCCCGGTGCCGGGGTGCACGGAGGCGAAGTAGTTGTCGCCGGCTCCTTGAAGGATGTAATGAATGAACCTAAATCAATTACTGGTGACTATTTAGCGGGACGAAAAGCCATTCCACTTCCGCCACGGCGGATGCC
>CAYJAE010000044.1:0-5086 GCA_964368105.1 uncultured Staphylococcaceae bacterium | reverse complement strand
GGGCAAGGGGATACGATAAAGGCCAATTTTCTTTTAACACTAAAGGTGGCCGTTGTGAACACTGTGAAGGGGCAGGCGTAGTCCGAATCGCCATGAACTTTTTACCAGACGTCTATGTTAGATGCGAAATGTGTGATGGTAAACGGTATAACGATGACACCCTTGAGATTAAATATCACGGCAAAAACATTGTCGATGTCTTAAATATGACGGTGGAAGACGCACTTGGTTTCTTTAGTAATCGACCACAAATTGTGCGGCGACTTCAAACTTTAAATGATATTGGACTTGGTTATATTAAGTTAGGTCAACCTGCACCAGAGTTAAGTGGCGGGGAAGCGCAACGTTTAAAATTAGCCTTTGAATTGCAAAAACGGCCAACTGGAAAAACGCTCTATATTTTAGACGAACCAACGACTGGCTTACATACGGATGACGTATCACGCTTAATTGGGGCGCTGCAAGCTATTGTTAATAATGGCGATTCAGTCATTGTAATTGAGCATAACTTAGATATTATTAAGGTCGCAGACTATATAATTGACTTAGGTCCAGGAGGCGGTAATTTCGGTGGTGAAATTGTCGCAACGGGGACGCCAGAAGAAGTATGTAAAGTTAAAGCTTCTTATACTGGTCAATTCTTAAAACCTTATTTAAGAAAGGAGAAAGATTAAGATGGCGATAGCACTTTATGTTATTTTTGGCTTATTATTTGCCGCAAGCGTTGCCTTGCTTCTGTTAAGTCTTAAAGATTTTGTGAAGAAAGAGGATGACGTTAATAAACTTTTTAAAGGAAAACATTTGTTTATTTTAGGCAGTGTTTTATTAGGAGGAGTTAGTTTAATGCTACTCTTCTTGCCGCTTACCTTTGGCGGCACCGACTTACGTGGAAAATTAATGACACTCTTTGGTGGGTTAGGCTTTGGATTAACCTTTTTAACTTTTTTAGCGTCTTTTATTCTCCATTACTATAAGTTTAATGTTTTGAAAGTTAACAAAAACATTGCAAAGATTATTGCAATAGTTAGCGGTGTTTTAAGTTTAGTGTTTCTCTTTGTCTTACTCGACGGACTCACCTATTTAGACGTTTTCAAGTTCCCGCTTCCAATGGGAATCCCCTTTAAGAATCCGATTGTAGCTTTTTATGCCCTCTTTATTTTAGGTGGAGCGCTTTTAGTTCTTAATATTTCTGACCATGAATACTTCAAAAAATATGGTCGTCACGGTATTTTAGAAAGTGTCTTTTATGTCGCTTTCCCCGCCGGAATAATCGGCTCACGCATTTGGTACGTAGTTGGCAACTGGACGAAAGAAGGATTTAATACCGATTTTTGGTCTATTTTTAATATTAGAGATGGCGGACTGACCATTATTGGCGGGGCAATCTTCGGGATTGGAATTGGGCTTTGGTATTACATTAAACGGCGCAAAGAGTATTCAATAACAATGGCAATTGACGTTATTGTGCCAACAATTTTAATTGCGCAAGCGATTGGTCGCTGGGGCAATTTTATGAATCAAGAAGTGTATGGTTTAGCGGTTGCAGCTGAAAACATGGGTGCTTGGGCGTGGCTTCCTGAATTTGTTAGACGACAAATGGTAATTGGCGGCAGTTTCCGTCAACCATTCTTTTTAATTGAATCAATGCTCAATTTGCTTGGCTATTTCTTAATTAGATATGGCGTTGGTGTTGGACTTAAAAAATACAAGAAACCACTTGATCAAGGATTACTCTATCTTGTCTGGTACGGACTGGTCCGCTTTATTATGGAACCGCTCCGTGACCCTTCCTTCAATATGGGAGAAAGCGGTAAATGGTCATCAATTAATGCCCTTATCTTCTTAATTGTTGGGGTTGTTGCAATTGTCTTAAATCATATATTCAATTTACATAAGTATGTTGAACGAAAACATATTGTCCTTGCAGAAAGTAAGTCTGAAAGCGCTGAAGTAGTGGACGCAGTTGTTGATAACGAAGTAGATATTAAAGAAAATGATGTAATTGAGGCTGACGATAAGGATGAGTAAGTATCAATTAGTAGTCTTTGATTTTGATGGCACGCTCGTTGATAGCGACTTAGCGCTCATAAAGATTGGTTTAAAGATGAGCGAAACTTTTTTGCCAAAGAAAGATATTACAATTGATGATTACTTATATTTAAATGGTCCCTCCCTTAGTGAAAGCATGCCCCTAATTTTTCCGGGCGTTCCTTTTGAAGAATTACGACTTAAATATAACGAATTAGCGATAGACAGTGCCCGTGATATGACCCTCTTCAAACACGCGAAGGAAATATTAGAATATTTAAAAGAAAAAAAGATTCCAGTTGCGCTCTTTACCAGTCGTTATCGCTTAAGTGCGGAACTAGTTTTAAAGCAAAAAGGCATCTTTAATGACTTTAAAATGATTGTTTGTGGTGATGACGGCTTTAGCAAGAAGCCGAGTGGAGAAGGATTAAAACATATTAGTGAAAAATTAAATGTTGATCCTAAACGAATTCTATTTGTCGGTGATAACTGGCGGGACGTTGTTGCCGGAAGTGACGCGGGAGTGCCTACTGTCTTTATCAAGCCCCATCGTCGCCATTACAAATTAGACATTAAAGCCGACTACGAAATAAATGATTTAAGTGAATTAAAAGGAGTAATAGAACATGAATAAAGAAATCCATAAAGTAGTAATTGTTGGGGCAGGACCCGGCGGAATGACCGCGGCGATATATTTATCGCGCGCAAACGTCACTTTTAAAATCGTTGATAAGTACGCACCAGGGGGAAAAATGAATATAACCCAAGTTGTGGATAATTATCCGGGTTATTCTTCAATTAGTGGCGCGGACCTCGCATTTAAAATGTTTGAACAAGTACGCGGACTTGGTATTGAAATTGATTACGCTGATGTAACGGCCATTAATAAAGAAGATGGAGTCTTTAAATTAAGTAGTGACGAAGGCGACATGTTTGCCGAAGCCGTCATTGTTGCAACCGGCACAAAAGAGCGGAAACTTAAAATCCCCGGCGAAGCAAAATATACGGGACGAGGAGTGAGTTACTGCGCAGTTTGTGACGGTAATTTATATAAGAATGACGCGATTGTTCTAATTGGTGGAGGCAATTCCGCGATTGAAGAAGCAGTCTTTGTCTCAAAAATCGTCCGTGAAGTCCACATTGTCCATCGCACTGAAACTTTCCGGGCCGACGCAAAACTTATTAAAGAATTAAAAGAATCGCCAAATGTTATTTTCCACCTTAATACAGTTCCAGTTGAAATTTATGGGGACGATGAAGGAGTAACAAGTATTCTTCTTAAAAACATCAAAACCTTTGAAGAGGAAACGCTTGAAGTTAAAGCGGTTTTCCCGTTTGTTGGCAGTGACGCAGTTACGGACTTTTTAAGTGCTTTTCCGGTCCGTGACGAAAAAGGATTTGTCCTTGTTGACGCTGAAATGATGACCGCAGTCCCCGGACTCTTTAGTATCGGTGACGTCAATCAAAAAGTGTTACGGCAAATCGTTACCGCGACAAGTGACGGAGCAATTGCGGCGCTTGCGGCAAACAAATATTTGAAAAAGAAAGATAAATAACGAATAAGCAAAGAAAAAAGGTCGCAAAAGGCCTTTTTTGCTTTATAATTAAGTAAGCATGAAAGAAATCTCATTTACAACGAAAGCTAAAGAAGATATTACTTTTAATACCCTTCATTACAGTTTGCCGCGCAGAAAGGCAACACTCGCCGCACTTATTAAACATAGCGGTCATTTTGTGATAACTGAAAAAGGCGAAACCTTAAAGTTAAGTACCGAAAACGCTAAAGTTGCGAAATATATTTACCAATTAGTTAAAGATATTTTTGGCTTTGAACCAACCTTTTCTTACATTACAAATCGGAAATTTGGCAAGAAAATTAAGTTTAATGTCATTATTAGCCAAAAAGTTGATGAAATCATTGAAAGTCTCGCCATTAATTTCGATGATAGTGCGGTTAGTCGGAAGATTGTTTATAGTGACGACACTCTCGGCGGATATTTTACTGGTGCCTTCTTAGCCAGCGGATCAATGACTAGTCCAACTAGTTCCAATTATCATTTAGAAATAGTTGTCAGTAATTTAAAATACGGCGAACGCTTAATTAAAATGCTTGAACGATTTACCAAAACAAGATTTAACGCTAAAGTGAGTCAAAGACGTGATAAATATATTGTTTATTTAAAAAGAAGTGACCAAATATCAGCGTTCTTAGTCTTTGTTGGGGCGGCGAATGCTTCCCTTGAATTTGAAAACATTCGCATGGACCGTGATATGCAAAACACGACGAACCGGATGTTTATTTGTGACGAGGCAAATTACAAAAAAACGGTTAAAAGTAGCGCTGCCCAAATTGAAAATATCTTAATTGTTAAAAAGGGTTACGGTTCAACGCCGCTTGGAAATAAGAAACTTGGGGCATTAATGCAACTACGGCTTGATAATGAAGACGCAACCTTAAGTGAACTTGCCGATATGTTAACGGATGTATTAGAGAGTGAGACACCCGTTAGTAAAGGTAATGTCAATCATCTCTTTATTAAGCTAAAAGAATTAGCGGCGCCGTTTAAGGATATTAAAAGTGGAAATTAATAAAGCGTTTGGAATTAGATTACGGCAACTCCGTAAAGCAAAAGGCTGGAGTCTTTTAGAACTTTCAGTGCGGGCAGACGTTAATCATAATTACTTATGTGACGTTGAAAACGGGAGACGAAACCCAACCCTTAAAGTGTTACAAAAAATCAGTGAAGCCTTTAATATTAGCCTTTCTTCACTTGTTTTAGGTATTGAATTAATAAGTGAATAACTAAATATCGATAGAAAATCATTCTTTCGGTATATTTTTCCCTAATAATTAATAATAGTGTCATTTTTAGTAGTTTTTATTAGTTGTCATTTGTGTGTTTAGTGTATAATAAAAGCGCAGAAAGAAGGAGGACTATTATATGGCAATTAAAGTTGCAATTAACGGATTTGGACGGATTGGCCGTCTTTCATTCCGTCGCATCGTCGAAGAGGGCGATATGGAAGTCGTCGCCATTAATGACTTAACGGACGCCGC
>CAYJAE010000043.1:0-7205 GCA_964368105.1 uncultured Staphylococcaceae bacterium | reverse complement strand
GGCGAAAACGTTGATAACGATTTAAGTAAAGAAATCTTTTCCCGTTTTTGTGTAGGTAAATAATATGTACTTTGATACGCATTGCCATTTAAACGCTAAAGACTTTAAGGAAGATGTCGCTGGTTACGTTGAACGCGCCGCAAAAGCGGGGGTAACTCATCTTTTAGTGGTGGGCTGGGATATTGAATCAAGTAAAAAGGCCATTACTTTAGCGGAACGCTTCCCTAATGTTTACGCAGCGGTTGCTATTCATCCAGTCGACGCAGTAACAACTCCACTTAGTGACTTAGAAGTTTTAGAAACACTGCTTGTTCATCCAAAAGTTGTCGCGCTTGGAGAAATAGGCCTCGATTACCACTGGATTAAAAACATCGACGAAAGAGCAATTGAACACGACTTTTTTAAGAAACAAATAGCGTTAGCAAATAAGTATCAGAAGCCGGTTGTTATTCATATGCGTGACGCCACAAACGACACATATCAAATCTTAAAAGCTAATCCACTGCTATTTCACGGCGTAATGCATTCATATAGTGGATCAACTGAAATGATGAAGGCTTTCCTTGATCTTGGGTTTTATATTGGGCTTGGCGGTCCAGTCACTTTTAAAAACGCAATTGACCCAAAAGTTGTAGCAAAAGACGTTCCCGCCGATAAGCTTCTTCTAGAAACAGACGCGCCTTATCTTACGCCGCATCCTTATCGCGGAAAGACAAATGAGAGTTCTTATATTCCCCTTATTGCAACTGAAATTGCTGCACTTCGTTCACTTCCGCTTGCAGAACTCGCCTCTATTACATTTAGTAATGCAAAGGCCCTTTTTAAAATATGAAACTTTTAAATAGTGTTTTCGTAGTGGAAGGCAAGAATGACTACGAAAAGCTTATGAAATGTGGCGTCCCCTACGCTGTTATTACAAAAGGCTATAATGTTTCACGTGAAACAACCCAACATTTGCAATCTTTAGAAAAGGGCCATACAATCGTAATTCTAACCGACCCTGATACTCCAGGCAGGAAAATTGCCAAGCGAATTAGTGAAAGCCTTTCTAATCCTCAAGTGATAAGCGTTCCTAAAAGCCTCGCAATCGGAAAAAAAGAGGTCGGAATTGAGCGGGTTCCGCTTAAAGACTTAAAAGAAATAATTAAGCCTTATACCCAAAATGAGTTCATTTCGCACTCAAATGTAGCCTATTTAGACTTAATTGGTTTAGGATTCAGTGGGACAAAGAGTACGGCACGAAAAGAAGTAATAGCAGCGCACTTTAATCTTTTAGTCGCACCCCTTAAAGTAATGCATAAACAAATACTTCTGCTTAACATTAGTCTTGAAGCATTAAAGGAAAGTTTAAATGAAGAAAGAACAAATTAACGAGATATTAACGTCACGCGGCTTCTCTCCCCAAAAGAGTAAAGGACAGAATTTTTTGCTTGACGAGGAAGTTTGCGCCAAGATTGTTTCACTTCTTGAACCAAATTACGAAAACGTTGTTGAAATTGGTCCCGGCTTAGGAGCGCTTACTAAATTCCTTGCACTTAAGGCCACTAATTTAACTTTAGTGGAACTTGATCGTGGGTTTGTGTCTTACTTAAAAGAAGAGTATCCAAACGTAAATATTAGTAACACAGATGTTTTAAAATATATCGTTCCACGTGAAACAACAAGTGTTATAAGTAACTTACCTTATTACATAACAACGAAGATTATTGAAAAGGTTATTTTAGAAGTAAATAAACTGAAAGTGTTCGTTTTCATGTGTCAAAAGGACGTAAAAGACCGACTAGCGGCTAAAGTCGGCACGAAAGAATATAGTCCGTTATCGATTATTTTATCCTTAAGTGGAACATTAAAAGAAGGAATGATTGTCCCGGCCTATAAGTTTTATCCTCTTCCAGGAGTAGACTCAATGGTCTTCAGTTTTAAACGGAATGAAAGAGAATTAGATCTTCCAGAGTTTTATTCTTTCTTAAAACAAATATTCTTAAATCGCCGTAAGACACTCTTTAACAATTTAAAGCGAGAATTCACGGATGAAGTAATTAAAGCGAGCTTTTTAACACTCGGGCTTAATGAACAAATCCGCGCTGAAGCGGTTGGTGAGGAAACTTTACTAAGTCTTTTTACTATTTTAAGAAATCAGCAGTAATAAAGAGTCTAATATTTGATAAGATAGTAATATATGATTGTACAAGCTAATGCGCGTTTGGCCATAAGTGTTTCTGCGGTCCATTGTGAAGAATCAAATGAGGTTCTCTTACAAAGTATTGTTTTACCACTTACGTTTGTCGATACAATAACAATTGAAAAACTCCATCCTGATTTTATGGATATGGTTCACTATACAAACCACACGATTTACGTTCGCGATAAATCTATTATTCATGATGTTATCGGCAAAATGAGAGCGAAATACAAGATCAAAGATAATTTTGATATTAGTATTCATAAAAATATTCCGACTGGTCACGGCCTTGGTAGTGGCGCAAGCGGAGCAATGGTTGTTATTAAAGCCATTAATAAATTAGCGAAACTCAACTTAAAAGATCAAGACCTTTTAGAAGTCGCTCAAGCAACAAAACAAGATGTTGCGTATTTTGGAGTAAATAAACCAGCGCTTTTTAATCACCAAACACAAAGCGCAACACCGCTTCTTTTAAAGCAAAAGATCTATGTTCTGCTGCTTATTCATCCTGTTATTGTTGAGAAAAAAGAAGTTATTAGCGTTTTCTCAAAAAACCCACTTCCGCCAAGTGGTAATATAGAAAGTGTCGCTGAAGTAATTAACAGTGGGAATTTAAAAGAATTAAGCAAGGTAATATTTAATGACTTGAGCCCACTTATTATTGCTAAAGTTCCTGCACTGCAAGCCCCACTCGATTACTTAGCTAAAAGTAAGGTGCTCGCAAGCGGAATCGGCGGGACCGGCAGTGTTGTCTTTGCAATCAGTGAAGACAAAAATTTATTAAAAGACATCGCTGACAAATTCAAAAAAGAAAACTACTACACGATTATTACTAAAGTGTTTGAACAGGAGGAAAGAAGATGACACTAAACGCAATTATTCTTGCTGCAGGCAAGGGAACACGGATGAAATCATTAAACGATAACATTTCTAAAGTAGGTTATGAAATATTAGGAAAACCATTAGTGAATTGGGTGCTTGACGCAAGTCGCGCCTTAGTTAACGGCAAAAACGTTGTAATTGTTGGTTTTGCTGGTGAACACACCGCAAGCTTAGTTGAAGGAAAAGCAGAAATTGCCTGGCAACACGAACAAAAGGGAACGGGACACGCTGTTATGCAAACCGCACCTCTTCTTCAAGGTGAAGCGGGCGAAACGCTAATCTTAAGTGGCGACGTACCGTTAATTCGTGAAGCAACACTAAAAGACGCACTTGCTTTCCATCTTGAGGGAAAATATGACTTAACCGTATTAACCGCTACTCCTCAAGACTCTTTTGGTTACGGCCGGGTTTTAAGAAACAAAAACGGTGAAGTCTTACGAATCATTGAACAAAAAGATCTTGAAGGCGAAGAAAGTAAAATTAGCGAAGTCAATAGCGGAATGTATATTATTAATAACAAGAAACTATTTGAAGAATTACCAAACCTCAAAACAAACAATAAACAAGGTGAACTGTATCTTACGGACATTATCGCGGAATTTAAAGTAAAGAAATATAAGGTTGGAGCCTTTGTTATGGCGGATGAGAGTGAAATGCTTGGCACGAATGACCGGGTTCAACTTTCAGAAGCGGCAACAATTCTCAAAAAGCGGATTAATAAAATGCATATGCTAAACGGCGTAACCATTGAAGATCCAGATAATACTTATATTGGACCAGACGTTATTATTGGGCAAGATTGTGTTATTGGCCCAAACACCACGATTAAAGGATTAACTAAAATTGGTGTTAATAACCTCATCAGTGCGAACACCCACTTAGAAAATATGGTCATTGGTGATAATAATAAGATTATGTTTAGTCACCTCGTTAATAGTGAAATTAAAAATAACGTTAATGTTGGTCCGTTTGCCCGGATGAGAGAACATTCAGTCGTTAATGATAAGTCACGGATTGGTAACTTCGTCGAACTTAAAAAGACTACTTTTGAAGAAGGCGTTAAAGCCGGTCACTTAGCTTATCTTGGTGACGCAACACTAGGCGCAGCCACTAACGTCGGCGCCGGAACAATCACCGCGAATTACGACGGCGTTAATAAATCAAGAACTGTTACCGGTGCGCATGTCTTCTTAGGAAGTAACTCCACATTAGTCGCGCCACTCACAATTGGGGAAGGCGCTTATATTGCCGCAGCTTCAATTATTAATAAAGATGTTCCAGCAAATGACTTAGCAATTGCGCGTGCTCGTCAAGAAAATAAAGCGGGTTATGCGCATGTAATCCGCGCAAAACAAAAGAAAAAGTAAGTAAAATTCAATAAAGAAAAGAAAAGACTTCCCAATTACGAGAAGTCTTTTTTAAAGTTAATAATTAACTATTTTTTAGCAGCTTTTGCTTTTAAGCTTGCTTGTGCAGCGGCAAGACGAGCAAGTGGAACCCGGAATGGGGAACAGCTAACATAGTCTAAACCAACGCGATCAAAGAATTCGACTGACACAGGGTCGCCACCATGTTCGCCACAGATACCTAAGTGTAAATCTTTGTTTCCTTTACGGCCACGTTCGACCGCAATTTTAACTAATTCACCGACACCTTTTTGGTCAATGGTTTGGAATGGATCTTGTTCGAAGATACGAGCTTCAAAGTAATCTGGGATAAACTTTGTTGCGTCATCTCTGCTAAAGCCATATGTCATTTGGGTTAAGTCGTTTGTCCCAAAGCTGAAGAAGTCTGCTTCTTTAGCAATTTCTTCGGCAAGTAAGGCGGCACGTGGAATTTCAATCATCGTTCCAACGTGGTATTTAAGACTTTGGCCACTCTTGGCAATAATCTTTTCAGCAGTTTCAATAACAACGTTTTTAACATAACGAAGTTCACGTGGATCAAGAACGAGTGGAATCATAATTTCTGGATGAATTGGTTGGCCACTTTCTTTTTGGACACGTAAGGCTGCGTTAATAATTGCGGTTGTTTGCATAACAGCGATTTCTGGGTAACTGACGTCTAAACGAACACCACGGTGGCCCATCATTGGGTTGAATTCGTGGAGAAGTTCAATTCTTTCGTGAACAGCACTTGGTTCAACTTTAAGCGCTTTCGCTAAAGCAACAATGTGTTCTTCTTCAGTTGGTAAGAATTCATGAAGTGGTGGGTCAAGTAAACGAATGGTGACATTCATTCCAAGCATGACTCTGTATAATTCATAGAAGTCTTTTTCTTGATGCGGTAAAATTTCGTTTAACGCTAAGACACGTTCTTCAGTAGTTTTAGCAAGAATCATCTTACGAACTGAGAAAATACGTTCGGCATCAAAGAACATATGTTCAGTACGGCATAAGCCAATACCTTCAGCGCCGAAACTTAAACCAGTTTTGGCATCGCGTGGAGTGTCAGCGTTAACGCGTACTTTTAAGCGACGGAATTTATCAGCAAGGTCCATAATCCGTTTGAAGTCACCAGTTAAGACTGGTTCGACAAGTGGAAGAGCGCCTTCATAAATTTTTCCGGTTGAGCCGTCAATACTAATGACGTCATTACGGCCATAAACTTTGTCGCCGACTTTCATTGTGTGGGCTTTTTCGTCAATAATAACGTCATGCGCACCAACGATACAGGTTTTACCCATTCCGCGAGCAACAACGGCCGCGTGACTCGTCATACCACCGCGAGCGGTTAAGATACCTTGTGAGGCAACCATTCCAACGATGTCTTCTGGGGAAGTTTCACTTCTAACTAAGACGACTTTTTCGCCAGCTTCTTTACGAGCGGCAGCATCTTTGGCGTCAAAAGCAATTTTACCAGTGGCAGCGCCAGGGGAAGCTGGAAGGCCGCTTGCGATTGCTTTAGTTTTTGCTAAAGTTTTTTGGTCAAAGCCTGGGTGTAATAAAGAGTCAAGTAAGGAAGGATCAACGCGTAAAACGGCTTCTTCTTCACTAATTAAACCTTCATCGATAAAGTCACAGGCAATTTTAAGGGCAGCAGAAGCTGTTCTTTTGCCGTTTCTTGTTTGTAAGAAGTAAAGTTTACCTTCTTCAACGGTAAATTCCATATCTTGCATGTCATGGTAGTGTTTTTCCATGGCATTGATTGTTTCTTCAAATTGTTTATAGACGGCAGGCATTTTTTCCGCTAACCAAGTAATTGGAAGTGGAGTACGAATACCGGCAACAACGTCTTCACCTTGGGCATCTGGTAAATATTCCGCAAAGATGTGTTTTTCACCCGTTGCCGGGTTACGGGAGAAGGCAACGCCTGTTCCGCTTGTTTCGCCCTTGTTACCAAAGACCATTGATTGAACGTTAACAGCAGTTCCCCATTCATAAGGAATGTGGTTCATTTTGCGGTAAACATTCGCCCGTTCATTGTCCCAACTACGGAAAACAGCGGTAACTGCTTCAAGTAATTGAACGCGTGGGTCGACTGGGAAGTCTTCGCCAAGAACTTTTTTATAATGTTCTTTATATTCGACGACTAATTCTTTTAAGTAAACTGGGCCGAGTTCAGAGTCAAGCTTAACGCCAGCCTTAACTTTCTTTGCTTCCAGTAATGCTTCTAAATGATGACGTGGTTCGCCACGAACAACATTGAAGTACATTAAAATAAAACGGCGGTATGAGTCATAAGCAAACCGTTCATTGCCGGTTTCTTTTGTCATTACAGCCGCGACTTCGTCGTTTAAGCCTAAGTTTAAAATTGTGTCCATCATGCCTGGCATTGAGGCGCGTGCTCCTGAACGAACACTAACTAATAATGGATTTTTCTTTCCACCAAAAGTTTTACCAGTTTCTTTTTCTAAATGTTCGATTGCGGCGTAAATTTCATCCACTACGTGTTTTGGTAATTTTTTGCCACTATCATAATATAAGTTACACGCTTCAGTTGTGACCGTGAAACCTTCAGGAATAGGAATCCCAACGGAAGTCATTTCCGCAAGCCCTGCCCCTTTTCCGCCAAGAATTTCTTTGCCTAATTTTTGGGCATCTTTATTCTTGAACGAATAGACATATCTCTTTTCTGCCATATATATCCTCCTCTTTCTTAGCAGTATTTAACATACCATCGTTGATATAATATCATAGAT
>CAYJAE010000042.1:0-7268 GCA_964368105.1 uncultured Staphylococcaceae bacterium | reverse complement strand
CTCCAACTTCTTTATTAAATATACACTATATATTTATTTTTTCAACAAATTAAGTTATTTTTTGCTGTTTTTTTAACTATTTCCCATTGCTTGAAGTTCAAAAAGTATTTCTCGATATTCAATTGCTTTTTCAAAATCAAACTCTTGAGCGGCTTTATTCATCTTTTGGCGGATTTCTCTAATTAGTCGATCTTTTTCTCGTTTAGTAATAAGTCCTTTATTTAATTTCTCTTTTTCACTACCAAAATTATGTAAGGGTTGACCGAGTGGCTTAATAATAGTCTTTGGAATAATACCGTGTTTGGTATTGTAATCTTCTTGAATGGTACGTCGTCTATTCGTTTCTGCGATGGCCTTACTCATTGACCGCGTCATGTTGGTTGCATACATTACAACCTTACCATTAACATTACGACTAGCTCGACCAATAATTTGAATAAGCGAGCGTTCACTTCGTAAGAAACCTTCTTTATCCGCGTCTAAAATTGCCATAAGCGAGACTTCAGGAATATCAAGTCCTTCTCGTAATAAGTTAATCCCCACTAAGATGTCATACTTTCCTTGTCGTAATTCGTAGATGATTTGGCTTCTCTCTAAAGTTTTAGTTTCACTATGTAAATATACGACTTTATAATTTCGGTCTTTTAAGTAATCCGTTAAGTCTTCCGCCATTTTAATGGTTAAAGTAACGACCATCGCCCGTTCACCACGCGCAATTACTGCATTTAACTCAATCATTAAGTCGTCAATTTGGCCAACACTTGGATGAATCTCGACTTCCGGATCAACTAAACCAGTCGGCCGAATAATTTGTTCAACAACAACCCCTTCAGTTTTTTCAAGTTCATAGTCGCCTGGCGTCGCACTTGTATAAATCACTTGCTTAATGACATTTTCAAACTCTTCAAAGCGTAATGGCCGGTTATCAAGAGCACTTGGTAAACGGAAACCATAATCCACGAGATTTTGTTTCCGGCTTCGGTCCCCGTTATACATTCCTCGGACTTGCGGTAGACTTACGTGACTTTCGTCCACGATGAGTAAAAAGTCATCAGGAAAATAATCAATTAAGCAGTACGGTCTCTCCCCGGTTTTTCTCCCGTCAAAATAACGTGAATAATTTTCAATCCCGGGACACATTCCAAACTCTTGAAGAGAATCAATGTCTTGTTTCGTTCTAAATTCAAGCCGTTCCGCTTCAAGTAGTTTTCCTTCATCAGTAAATTCAGTAAGACGAGCAATTAAATCTTTAAAAATTAATGGCACGGCTTTTTGAATGCGGTCACGAGTCGAAGCGTGCGTATAAGCAGGGAAGATTGGATAAGTTTCGAAAGTCTTTGATCCTTTAGCGGTCAGCGCATCAACTTCCCTAATTGTTTCAATTACGTCATCAAACGTATCAAGTTGAATAACATAGTCACTCGTAATCGGCGGCATAATTTCAATGACGTCTCCTTTTACTCTAAACGTTCCTGGTTTCAAATCAAAGTCATTACGGGAATACTGTGCTTCGACGAGTTTACGGAAAAGTTCATTCCGATTAATCTTTTCGCCCCGCACAATATTAAAGGCGAGTTTTGTATATTCTTTGGGATCACCTAAACCATAGATTGAGGCAACACTAGCGACAATGATTGTGTCATTTCTTTCTAAAAGTGAATTAACCGCTGAAGTGCGTAACATTTCTATTTCTTCATTCTGCACTGCTTCTTTTTCAATATACATGTCTTTTGCAACAACATAAGCTTCGGGCTGATAAAAATCAAAGTTAGAAACGAAGTATTCAACGCGGTTATGCGGGAAAAGTGACTTAAATTCAGCGTAAAGTTGCCCCGCAAGGGTTTTGTTATGCACTAAGATTAAAGTCGGTTTTTGCACCTCTTGAATAACATTTGCAATGGTAAAAGTTTTACCCGTTCCAGTTGCGCCTAAGAGTACTTGATGCTTCGCTCCTTGAAGGAGGCCCGCCGTCAATTCTTTAATTGCTTCAGGTTGGTCACCGGTCGGTGTATAACTTGAATCTAACTCAAAACGGAATTTATTCATCTTTACTTCTCTTAATTTTAATTAAGGCATCATCTACTTCGTCTTTTACTAAGGTTTTAAAGCCTTCGCCTAAGACACTCTTTGATTGGTTAATGGTAATAAAGGCATCTTTATCAATTTTAGCGACACCATCAATAATGTGACCGTATTCACTTCGATCAAAATTAACAAGAATCATTATGTATTCGTCGCCTTGGTAGCCACCTTTAATTGGCATGAGGGTTGTTCCGCGTTTGGTATTTGTTTGAATCCATTCATTAATTTCCGCGCTTTTGGTTGGACTAATAATGTAAGCTGATAAAACGTGCGAGCGGCCCACAAAAACAAACTCAAGAGTCAGGGCATAAACAAAGGCACTAATGATACCAATTAGCGAAAGAACGACGTTTTGCATGACAAAAAGACCAATTACAACAATTATTGCGTCCACTAGAAATGATAAAATGGAGTGACTAATATGTAAATATTTGTTAATTAAAATAACGATAATATCAACGCCGCCAGTTGAGCCGCCGCCCCGAAAAGTAAGCGCAACACCAACACCCGAGAAGACGCCACCAAAGACGCCAGCAATTAGTTTAGTGGCGACATCCGCCCCTTCACCAAATAGCTTTGCAGTTTCAGTTGAAATACTTGGAATACGCATTAAAAGAATTAAAAAGAGCGGATACACTAATGAACTAACGAGTGACTTCAAGGTAAAACGCCAGCCAACAAAAAGAAGGCTAATGAGGAAGAAAACCCAAGTTAAAACTAAAACAACTAAATCAGGATCAAAACCCCAGAGATGTTGACCAATTAGTCCTAACCCCATCATTCCCCCGGTATTTAAGACGGCCGGTAAAAGAAAGACGCCAGTGCCAATCGCGAGGAGAAGGGACCCAATAAAAACAAGACTATAATTTTTTAAGATTAATTTCCAATCTTGTTTGGCTAATGTTTCTTTAATCTTTCCCATTTTCTCGTGCCTCCATTTCTAAGAACTTGTACATAAATTCGTTTAAGTCGCCATTCATTACTTTAAGGACGTCCCCGACTTCGTACTTAGTGCGGTGATCTTTAATAAGGGTATAAGGCGCAAAAACGTAAGAACGGATTTGACTACCCCATTCAATATTTTTCTTCTCCCCTTCAATCGCACTGACTTTAGCTTTTTGCTGTTCAAGTTCTAATTGATATAATTCGTTTTTGAGCATTTGCATCGCTATTTCGCGGTTCGATAGTTGACTTCGCTCCATTTGACAAGCCACTACTATTCCCGTTGGAATATGAGTAATTCGCACGGCAGTTTCAACTTTATTAACGTTTTGGCCACCCGCACCGCCACTTCGGTACGTATCAATTCGTAAGTCACTGTCACTAATAACTAAACCGGCTGTTTCAGTAAAGACCGGAATGACATTAACGCTCGCAAACGAGGTATGTCGTCTTTTATTTGCGTCAAAAGGAGAAATACGAACGAGACGATGCACTCCTTTTTCACTCCGCATATGACCATAGACATTTTTGCCTTCCATAATAAGCGTAACGCTTTTGATTCCGGCTTCGTTACCACTTTGGTAATCAACTATTTTTAAGGTAAAATTATTAAGTTCGGCAAAGCGAGCGTACATATTGTAAAGCATATCCGCCCAGTCATGAGATTCAGTCCCGCCTGCCCCGGCGTGAATACTAACAATAGCGTCATTCGCGTCATATTCGCCGCTAAATAGCAGTAATTGGACGAGGGACTCACCTAATTTTGTTGCTTCACTTATTTCACTATCAAGCACTTCCATCCCGTCAACATCAAGCGCAAAAGACTCATCATTTAGCATTTCTTCAGCAAGACTTATTGTTTCACTAACACGTTTAAAAATGTCATACTTTTCTCTTAATCCTGCTTCTTTTTTTAAAGTAGCTTTCGCAGTGTTTTGATCATTCCAAAACGAAGGATCATTAATCTTTTCCGCTAGAGCAAGTAAATCATTATTTAATTTAACAACATCAAAGAGAGTCACTAAGTTTTCCACGTAAACGTTTAAGTTCACTAACGCGTGTTTGGACAACTTTGTACTCCATTAATTATTTTCGTCCTTTACTTCTTCTTCAGCTTGTACATCAGCCTTTGGGGCCGCGTCACTTTGTGTTTCTGCGTTTAGCGCTTCTTCCGTAACCGGTGGCGGGAGATTAATTTTTGCGTTTAGTAGTTGTAAAACTGATTCAACCGCAATATTATCCATCGCTTCGCCAAAGAGGGTATAACCTTCATTAACGTAATCTTGAAGTGGGTTAGTATTTGCGTAACTACGTAAGTGAATACCTTCACGTAAGTGAGCCATTGTATCAATATGGGTTGTCCAATTTCGGTCAATTGCCCGTAAAGTAATTTCCCGTTCAACTTTATCAGCAATTTCTTCTGGCCAATCTTTCCGCCGTTGTTGATAACGCCGATACATTAAAAGCATTAAGTCTTCAGCAATTTCTTCAACAGGAGAATCGTCATACGCACTAGGTTTAATAGTGCCTTCCGCTAAATAATTAGGTTCTAAAACTCGTTTTAAGAGCGCTCCGCTGACAAGCGTATCCTTACTTCCTTCAGGAATAGCTTTACGCGCTAAGAAATTCGCGGTCAAAGTAAATTGTTCTTGAATTAAATCTTTAATGTCTTCGGCAAAGAGGATGCTATCCCGTTTTTTATAGACTGCCGCTCTTTGTTTAGCTAAGACGTCGTCATACTCTAAAAGGTTTTTCCGAGTATCAAAGTTTTGTCCTTCAATCCGTTTTTGGGCGCCACTTATTGCATTTGTAAACATTTTGTTTTCAAGCGCTTCGTTACCCATACCGGCAACTAGTTTAACCATCATGTCACTAGCAAACCGGCGCATTAATAAGTCATCAAAGGAAACATAGAAGCGCGAGAAGCCTGGGTCACCTTGCCGTCCACTACGTCCGCGTAATTGGTTATCAATCCGGCGTGCTTCATGGCGTTCTGTTCCTAAAACCGCTAAACCGCCTAAGGCTTTAACTTCCTCATTAATCTTAATGTCAGTTCCCCGCCCGGCCATGTTTGTGGCAATGGTAATTTGACCAATGCTACCCGCAAGAGCAACAATTTCTGCTTCACGTGCGTGGTTTTTGGCGTTAAGGATTTCATGTTTTAAACCGTTTGCACTTAAGAGCGCACTAACTTCTTCACTTGATTCGACACTGCTTGTCCCAATTAAGATTGGTTGACCTTTTTCGTGTCTTTCTCTTACTTCTTCAACAAGTGCATTTAATTTATCTTCTTTTTTGGCAAAAACCCGGTCAATTGCGTCTTCACGAATAACTGGTTTATTGGTTGGAATCATAATAACCCGCATGTTATAAATCTTGCGGAACTCTTCTTCTTCAGTTTTAGCGGTTCCCGTCATCCCACTGAGTTTAGTGTAAAGACGGAAGAAGTTTTGGTAAGTAATCGTTGCCATTGTCACTGTTTCTTCTTTAATAATGACGTTTTCTTTGGCTTGAATGGCTTGATGTAGCCCGTCACTATATTCACGACCAGGCATGAGACGACCAGTAAATTGGTCAATTAACTGAATTTCACGGTTTTGGTCAACCATGTATTCAACGTCACGCGCCATAATGAAGTTCGCTTTTAGAGCATTATGAATCCGGTGAACTAAATCACTATATTGTGGATCATAAATATTATTAACGCCAAACATCCGTTCGGCGAGTTTATTACCTTCGTCAGTTAAGTTAACAGTCTTGGTCTTAATATCAATCACAAAGTGTTTATCTTTCCGGAGTGTTTTAACAAAGCGGTCGGCAACGTTATAGCTGGATGCTTGAACCTTTGAACCACCCGAAATAATAAGTGGTGTCCGTGATTCGTCAATTAAAATTGAGTCAGCTTCGTCAATTACCGCATATTCAAGGCCGCGTAAAACACGCCCATTCACGGAAGCAGCCATATTATCACGGAGATAATCAAAGCCAACTTCACTGTTCGTAGTGTAGGTAATGTCACATAAATATTCAGCACGCTTTTGTGAAGCAGTTTTTTCACGTAAGTTAACCCCAACTGTTAAGCCAAGGAAACGATAGATTTGGCCCATCCATTCGGCGTCACGACCCGCTAAGTATTCGTTAACGGTAACAACGTGGACCCCTTTTCCCGCAAGAGCGTTTAAGTAAACAGTCATGGTCGCGGTAAGTGTTTTACCTTCACCAGTCCGCATTTCCGCAACGTCACCTTGATGTAAAACAATCGCCCCGGTTATTTGGACGGGATAAGGGAATTGCCCTAAAGTACGACGCGCTGCTTCACGCGCTACTGCGAACGTTTCCGGTAATAAACTATCTAAAGTTTCACCGTCGGCAATCCGTTTTTTAAACTCTGGCGTTTTAGCTTTTAGTTCGTCATCACTTAAAGCGGCGATTTGCTTTTCATAAGCTAAAACCTTGTTTGTAATTTTATTTAATTTTTTTAGTCTACTTTTTTCAAAATTGAATATTTTATCAAAAAAACCCATATATTCTCCTCATTCTCTGATATCTTTAGTAGTTTAGCATATTTTTATAAAATATGGGCTTCATTTGTCTATGACCGTACAGGCAATCGTTAAAGCCTTTATGACTTTCGGATTATACGGTTTCAGTAATCCGTATATTGCCCGCAAGGTTGCCCCGCTTGTTTTTAAGTCGTCTACAATGAGTATTTTCTTGCCCCTCACTCTTTCTCCCTCCTTTATTTCTAACTTTTTACCGACTTCTTGCCGTTCGTTATAATGAAGATCACTTTGTTTAAAGACTTCACTTTTCTTAATCAGCGGAAGCATCTCCAGGTTTAGACTTTTGAAAATCTCCACGACATGATTAAAGCCCCTTACTTTGTCGTCTTCTTCGTTAGAAGGCGCTGGTATAAGAATATAGCCGTGGTACTTAAGTCTTAAAGCCGGCAGATGACGTTCTAAGAACAGGGGCGCAAGGACAATATCGCCAAGTGCTTTTAAGTCATAAAGGATTGTTTTGAAGGTTTCGTCGTATTCATAGAGACTAAGTATTTCAAAGTTATCCTTCTTTTCGACCCGAAAGAGTACATTAAATTTTTCATAACACTTTTCGCAAATTGTCGTTTCTGTATAAACATCAAACAGTGCCTCCGCTTTCCTCTCGTAACACAGTTTGCAAGTAGGTGTTTTTCTCCTTAATGTCTCTAATTGACTCCTTAATTGCTTGGTTTTCCCTGCTAA
>CAYJAE010000041.1:0-7542 GCA_964368105.1 uncultured Staphylococcaceae bacterium | reverse complement strand
GGTAAGCCGCCGATATGATCAGCATCAGGATGAGTAGCAATTAAATATTCAATTACTTTATCCTCGCTATATAGGTCAATTACTTCTCTAATCGCTTGATTACTCGCTTTAATGTTATCGCCAGCATCAACTAAAATATCAATATTATCATATTTAATATAGATTGACTCCCCACAATCACTTTGCCCGTATTTACCAATATCAATAAAGTAAATCTCAACGGGGGTAACAGTGTTTAATCCCGAAACAGTAACGTTTACCGATAAATTAATGTTCGCTCCAAAGCCTTTTACGAGAGCCGTTAAAACAACTTTTGTCGCGGCTATCTGCTTAGTGACTAGTCCTTCTTTTGATAATGCTAGGTGACTTGAAGTCCACTCAATGATTCCCCCATAAACCGTTGTTAATGGTAGAAACATTGATTTAGATAACGAAGCAGGAATATTATCGGCGATCCAACGACTAACATCGGCACTAGCAATATATCTAGTAATTAAGACATTGTCGATATCAACTCTCATGCTGGCATAAGCAGTTTCGATTTCAATTTTAAATCTTACGGGCGAATTTAAAGTCGATAAATCATAATCAAAAGTATATTTATCGCTGCCTAAAGGCGCGCTCTTAGACAGTAATAACCAAACATTGTTTTCATTGTAATAAACATTCAAAAATGTATCTTTCGTATATGTTGTTTTTTTATCAGTGGCAAAAATATCATAGTCAAAAGTTAACCTGTTCGGCTTATCAACAAACGTCATTAATGTCATACTAGCGTTTTTCCCGTTTTCAGCTTTAAAGCGACCTTTTTGGTAACTTTGTTCGCTGATTGCATCAGGCTCAGGCGTCTGCGTCAAGTCCGTCACGAGAATCGCCCGTTCATATGACCAACCGCCGTTTTCCCAAATAGTACTATAAGTTCCTGTTTTTAGATTATCAAAATTAGTATCAAGAGCCGTAACGATACTTGGCTTATCGGTAACTAAAGTATTAAAAATTATCGTTTCCGTTTTATCTTCACATGTTAACGTCGCCGTCAGATTCACGGCTCCAGCGGCAACTTTTTTACCAGCCGCCGTCATAATACTCGCATTGCTTGTTTGCCAATTAATATTGACGCTATTGAAGAGATGATCTTGTGTTAATAAGCCAATATCGGCCGCCGTTGTTAGGGGAACGAATAAACCGACCTTTACGAGCCTTATCTTTTCTTCACTGCTAGCTTCACGGTGTTTAATGGTAATTGTAAAAACAATTTTTTGATTATTCACTTTAAAAAAATCATTAAATAACTTCGCCATCGCGTCGCTACTATTTATCGATATCGTTGCTGTTAAGTTAACAATTTTGTCTTCTTGTTCATAACTTGGACTATTAACTACGCCTAGTTTACTAACAACAGACTCATTACTTGATTCCCAACTAATAACTACGTCGTCATATCCCACAAGCATTTCCGGCAAACTAATATTTCCAGTAGCACTTTCCGGGATAAGGTTCTTTATTTCTATTTTTACTTCCTCAACTTTTACTTGGTCTAGTTGGGTTTGAGGAAAATACTGAGCACCAAAATAACCAATTACACCAACAACAACTAAAATAATAACAATTCTTAACAGCAAGCCTTTTTTGGGCGTTTTCTTAACTGCTGTTTTCTTAACTGCTGTTGTCTTTTTCTTGTTCTCGCTCATTAAAGCCTCCTTCTAAATATGAAATCTTTTCTTAAACTCATCTTTTGTTTCTCGGTCCGCAAGAGTGAGCATCGCTAAAAAAATTATCAAGGAAAAACAGGCCGCGACAAGTGAAGGCCATAGGACATTAACTAATTTAAAAATCCACAAAATAAACGGAATAAAGCCGACTAGTAACGAACTCATTAAATAGATAATATAGTCACTATATCTAATTGTTTTAGTTAATAAAATGATGCCGATTGTTAGCGATGAAATTAGTGACAAAAAAGGGACACCATAAACATAAGACCAACCGGTCGAATGAGTGTAAAAGTCAATCGCGACAACTAAAACAGAAATCGCCACCATTTGAATTACAATTTTCTTCGCGGTGTTGCTATAGGAAAGAATTGATGATTTAACTAAAACTAAAAAATATAGCATCGCTATCAAAACATAAATACTCCACCAACCACCTGCTGGTGAATATGTTACTAAATTAATTAAGGCTGTAATTATAATCGCCGAAATCGCAAGAAAAACTGACGACTTAAGGAAAAAGTTTGTTTTCTTTTTCGGTTGTTTATATTCTGGATAAGGGGTATATTCTAATTCATCTTTTTCAAGTTCAATTAGTTTTTCATAGCACAAGGGGCATGTTTTGCGATTAGTGTTTATATCTACTCCACATTTAAGACATCTTTTCATATCACACCTCTAACTCATTGGCTTCTATTATCACGTTTAGGCCAAGACTCGCTAATGTACGGAAAAATTCTTTTTGCAAATCACGTTCAATAATTTTACTCGCGAAAGTCATGTTAATTTTCCCGTTATAGCCAATGACACCCATATTAGCGGGTGATGAATATCCAGCGCCATTCGTAAAATCAATCGCGGTAATATATTCTTTCATCGAAGCAGGAATATCAACCCGCCCCAGATTAGACAAACTAAAGCTAGTAGCACTTTCCCCAAGAATGTTATAACCTATTTTAAAGCCAATTTGTTTAACAAATAAGGGAATTATTCGCATGAAAAAAATTCTTTCCCATTTTACGTTAGCAACAATACGGGCGTGTAATTTATCTTTTTGTAGTTCTGATAATAAATCATCTTTTACTTTCGCAATAATATCGGGAAAAGCCATCTCTTCCTTTAAATTGAATTGCGTCCGAACGTACAAAGAAAAATTTCTTAAGGTAATTGAGGGGAAAAAGCGGCGCAGATTTACCGGAACAAACACCTGAAAAGGGTGAGCCTTTTTATCTAAAAGGTGTTGGCATTTATAGACGCTAGTAATTAAACAAGCAATGATCAACTGGGTATGAGAACAATCATATTGATCACACAAAACTTTTAGTTCCGCCTCACTAACAGTTCCAGAAATTAAACTAACCCAATTATTATCATAAAATGTCCCTTTAAAATGCGATGCTTTTTGTTCTTTGCGATCGGCTTTAATTGTCTTATCATAGTTCTTCACAAAACTATCTTGATCTTCTTCACGAACAGTTTCAATATCAGCCAAGATCATACTCTCACTATCGATAGCTTTACCAAGTAATAATAGATAATTATAAGTAACGCTTTTTAAAAATTGCATTCCCCCATAACCATCAGACAAGGCATGAAAAACTTCTAGTGATATTCGTTTGTGATAATAAGAGATTCTAAATAAGAATCCTTTTGATTCACGATAAGTCATTTGTTCTAAAAGAAACGGATTTTCCTGGACAATTACAGGACATTCTTTATTCTCTTCTAAATAATACCAAAAAAGCCCTCTCTTTAACTTAACGTTAAAAGTGGCAAATCTTTCAATTGTTACATTTAATGCTTCTTGTAAGACGACAGGATTGATTTCTTCTGTTAGTGTTATAGATAGGCGAAAAAGATTTGATCGCCTCGCATTTGACACGCTAGGGAAAATCTTCCCGGCATTATCTAACCGATACCATTTTTTCATATTATTGCTTCTAGGAAGTGACCGGTAGTTACTTGCCTAGGCTCCTCGCTATTAAATTCTTTGTTTTCTAAGACGGCGAAATACATTTCTAAAATGTTTTCTACTTCTAAAGCCGTCTCTAAAGAGAAATCGCAAACTAGATTTTTAACTCCTGCGCCTATTATAGCATTAATATAGGCAAGTAGATGCAATCTTTTGGCGTTTAACATAATTAAGTTACATTCTTCATCTTTAATTACCGGGAAATTATACCCCAAGCGATCGGTTAAGAAATGCCTGTTCTTTAAACATTCCCCACAATACTTTTTTTCTTTGCCTAGGGCCTTATTTAACGGGCAATAAGCAAGTAGCATCAGTTCATATGAACCATAGACCATCATTTCTAGTGATGGCAGGCTCTTATATTTTGTAAGGTATCCTTGAACCAAATCTTTGATTTGGGGAAAAGATAATTCAATGCTCAAACCAACAGTCTTTGCCCCGAGTTTTTCCATTTGCCTAACAGCAAAACTATTAGTAACATTTGTATAAACAGAACTAATATTTCCGGACAATGATGAGAGGTCGGTTGTTACTGCTAATCCCGAAAAAGGTTTTTGATTATTACGCGGTGCATAATAAAAAACATTATCCTTGGCTTTATACTTGTTATACAAACTATAATCAGCGATATATATCGCCTTAACAGGAAACTTAAGCGCCGCTTGCAATTGTTCTTCATCGCGGACTTTTACCTTTATTCCCGCAACTTCCGTTTCATGATTAACTATTTCCTGAGCTAAATCTTGACGATGACGATGGGGGTATTTAGAGCTCCGCGCCACTTCTAACTTAGCAAGCGCTTCGCGGCGTAATTGGTTTAAACTTTTTAAGGGCAAGAAGAAATTATCCCTAACAACTAAGCTTTTGAACATAAAAATAGTTGCTGCTGATTTTGTTAATTGCTCTTTTATTTTTTCTTTTTGGTCACTATTAGCAATCTCTGGAGTCGCCTCACTAACCGAAAGAGCATTATTATCACCATCTGTTACCGCTAAGGCAACTTGATTGTTTTCTAAATAGCAGATGCCGTCAATTTCCACCTTATAATTATCCTCTTTATACCTTTGGGATAATTCATCAATTTGCCGTTTGGATGTTGTCAGATAAACTTTCGCTTCATCTAAGCCCTCCAAATGACCGCGAACGGTGACCACGTCATTAGCTTGAGCGACTTTTACTAATTGGTTATCAACATACATTTGATTAACAGTAACCGCATCGGTTACTTTCCCCACTAAACGGATTGAATCACCAAAAGCTAAATTACTAATAAGTTTAATATTTATTTTATCTCTATATGTTGAAGTTACTTTACCAATATATAGACCAACATGGTTTTGCTGTTCAATATTGGGAAAGTCCGTATTTTCCTCTTTAAAAAGAAAACCTTTCGTCCAATCACGATTAAAAATCATTCTTAACAACCTGTCTTCTTTACCATAATCAATGTTTTCATTATTTACCGCTTGACGGTAACTTGAAACTACTTGCGCAACGTATTCCGGCCGTTTCATTCGTCCTTCAATCTTAAAACTTGTAATTCCCGCATCTTGCAATTCTTTGATTCTCTCCAAGGTATTTAAATCCTTAGTGCTGAGCCAGTATTTTTCTTGGTTCGCTAAGGTATACGGCAAGCGGCACGGTTGAGCGCATTGACCACGATTACCACTTCTTTTACCGATAAAAGAACTAAGATAGCAATTGCCAGAATAAGAAACACATAAGGCCCCGTGAATAAAAACTTCTAACTCAATCGCTGTTTGGGCTTTTATTTCCCGAATTACATCAATGCTCATTTCTCTTGGTAAGATTAATCTCTTAAAGCCTAAATCTGCGATTACTTTTGCCATCGCTAAATTGTGAATATTCATTTGTGTTGAAGCGTGAAGGGCTAAATCAGGATACATTTCCCGAACAGCCATCGCGAGTCCTAAGTCTTGGACAATAATCGCATCAACATCATTAAAATAAAGTTCCTCGACAAACTGTAAAGCTGCGGTTAACTCTTCTTCAAAGATAATTGTGTTAACTGTAACGTAAACCTTTCTGTCTCTTAGATGGGCATATTTAATCAATTCTTTTATTTCATCAATGGTAAAATTAGTGGCTTTAGCGCGCGCCCCAAAAGCCTTGCCGCCAAGATATACAGCATCAGCACCACTAGCTATCGCCGCATAAAAAGCCTCACTTGATCCCGCAGGAGCAAGAATTTCTGTTCTATTTATCATATAATCCTACTAATTTATCGATTGTTGCTTTTGCTGTCTTAATAAATTCGTCTTCATCAAGCCCTTCAGTATGCTTTAAAACAACTTCTAAAGTTAATGGTCCCGGATATTTTATTTCTTTTAACTTCTTCATTAACTTTTCCCAATTAATATTCCCCGTAAAAGGCATTTGGTGTTGATCGCTTAAGCCAAAATTATCATGAAGATGGACACATATTAATCGTGAATGATATTTCTCCCAAGGAAAAACTTCAATATCCCGGGAAAAACAATTGGCATGACCCGCATCAAAACAAAAGCGAAGCCACGGACTAGGAATATTTTCAAAGAAATAATCAAAGTATTCCGGCAGGCGAATATTTTCTAAAGCCACATGGACTTTCTTTTCACTTGCTAACTTGACAATTGCTTTCATTCTCTCTAAGCCTAGTAAAGAAACACTCGGCGGTGTTTGCCCTTTAAGAGTATGCACAATCACCGTATTTATTTTTAATTGACCGGCTTTCAAAACACCATCAATAATTTGTTGGTAATAAATCTCTCCGTCCGGTGTCTCCTCCCAAATAGAATTAGCCAAGGCATAAGGTAAATGAATCGTTTCAATCTCTAAGCCCTCTTCCCGAACTATTTTCGCAATAGCATCTATACTATCATTCCATTCCAAAAAAACACCATCAAAGCCCATCGCTTTGATTAATTTAGCTCGCTTGCGATAGTCGGAATTAAAACCATATTCTAAAAATATATTTTTTTTCATCTTCTTCTCCTTTAAAATAAAAAGCGCATTCTGTCATTGGCGCTTTTCACATTGCCACAATTGTTCGCAGCCTATTCATTTAAAATATATAATACGCCAATTGTTTTCGGGCCAAAATGAGTAGAAATAACCCCTCCCGCAAAAGTTTCATAAATATTTGCAAACTTGTTCATTTTCTTTAATTCTTCTTTTAAATATTGGGCTGCCACCTTACTTAAAGAATGAGTTACCATTATTGTTTCGGGGTCAATATTATCTAAGTCATGGCGAACATAATCAAGCACAACATCTAAAGCCCGACTGAATTTCCCCATCGGTTTTTTCGCAACTATCATCGCCCCATCAGTAACGCGAATAATTGGTTTTATTTTAAGTAAGGTGCCAAATATTTTTGCTGTGCCACTACAACGGCCACCCTTATGGAGATATTCTAAAGTGTTAATCGCAAATTGGGTTCTGATCAAAGGAATAAGGGCTTCGACTTTCGCTTTAATTTCTGCCCCGTCACAACCATGATCACGAAATTGGGCGGCTTTTAAAGTCATTAATCCCACTCCACTAGATAAATTTTGCGAATCAACAATAAATATCTTGTCTTGAGGAAACTCGCGTGAGGCTAAGACAGCATTATTATAAGTTCCCGAAAATCCGCTACCAATTCCTATATAAAAAATTTGTTCATATTCTCCTAATAACTCTTTAAATTTAGCTTCAAAAATAGCGGGTCCAATTGCTGAAGAGCGAGGCAGTTCGCCAAACTCCTTAACTTTTTCATACATTTCTTTCGTCGTAATATCAATACCATCAGAATATGTTTTACCGCCAATCGTAACATAAAGTGGTAAAACAATAATTTCATTCTTTTCATACAAC
>CAYJAE010000040.1:0-7883 GCA_964368105.1 uncultured Staphylococcaceae bacterium | reverse complement strand
CTTACTCATTGAATAAAAAGAACACAAATAGTAAAATGTAGAGGAAAAGATGAGTAATTATTAAATGACAGAATTCAATAGTAAAGAAGAGGGAATTATAAAACTTTATAAGTACTTTTTCCCGTTTACCTTTCTTATTCTCCTGATTCTTAATGTAACACTGCCTAATTATTCTCTTTGGATTAGTCTTTTTAGTGGACTTTTGGTTGTTGCGCATTTGTTTCTTGTAAAAAAAGTCGCTGGAAATTTTGATTTTTGGGCTTTTAGTGCCGTGTCTCTTCTTTATTTGGTATTGTTGGTGTTTTGGCTCATTTTTGATAACCTTTCACTTTTCATTACCACGACATATTCTTATCTAATTTTGGTTTTATTATCGCTTCTTTTTGTTTTTAAAAATATGCGCCAACAATCGCTTTGGTGGAAGCGTGCCCTAAGTATTCTTTATTTGATATTTATGGTGGTTTTACTTGCCGGCTCATCCGCTGTTACGTATTTTTCAGTTGAACCGGGGGCAATAACCAAACAATTCCAAGGCGTAAATAGTTTTGAACCGCAAAAAGTTAATTCACCAAAGTATGATGATTATCTCTACAGCCATAACGTTGATATAAAGTATGGCACTAATTATCCAAATAGCTTCATGGATATTATTAGTATTAATGACGGGGAAATTCATCCCGTATTTTTCTATGCTCATGGCGGCGGGTTTTCCCGTGGTGATAAGATTTTAGCTCATCCTGATAATCCGTCTTTGAATGATTTTAGTTTTGTCTCTTTTAACGAAATCCTCGCGCAAGGTTTTAATGTTGTAACAATTAATTATGCCTTTGCGCCAGAGTACTTATATCCCGTGCCAATTATTCAAGCTTCCGAAGCGATGAGTTTCCTTTTAGAAAATGGCGCTAGTTACGGACTAGATATGAATAATATTGTCCTTTCAGGCGAGAGTGCAGGCGGATATATTGTTGCCGCTTTAGTGAGCGCCCAACTTAGTAGTGAATACGCAACTAAAATCGGGTTAGAGCCAATTTTGCAAAAGGAACTAATTAAAGCAATGGTTTTAGAATCGGCGATTTTAGATCCGCGTCGGGCTGGAAAAACCGAAAAGACTAATATTGTGTTTGACTATATTTTTCAAATGGCGATTACGGCATTTTTCGAAACAAGTGCGATTAGTGCTGATAAAGAAGTCCTAAGCAGCGCAAATCTGCTATCCTACATAAATGAAGATTTCCCACCAACCTTTATTACTGACGGCAATAGTGGAACTTGGCCTAATCAAGCGCAAGAATACGCTAAAGCACTGCAAAATGAGGGTGTTTATAGCGAAGTATATGTTCCGGGTGAAGAGACGGGTAAACAAGGACATGTCTATTTTGAAAACGTTAATAATCCGTCTACAACAACATATTTAGATAAAAGAAGAGATTTCCTTAGTGATTTTATTTAAACGAATAAAGAATTATAACGATTAATTAATCAACTTTCGTTGTGAAGAGGCCGAAATCGAGGAAGAAATAAAAGCTGTCTTATGAAGTACGGTTTCTGTCTTTTCATTATGACTATTTAAAAAAGGAGTTATTTGATTTTATTAATAATTTGGAGTATCACAACGTAATGCATTTGTTAATAAGCATCTTTATTGTAAAATAAAGATATAACTTTTCGCCGATGAAAGGAAAAAATATGAAAAAATCAAAAATTACACTATTAAGTTTATTAAGTGTTTTGCTTATCACAAGTTGCAAACCAACTGATTCGTCAAGTAGTTCATAAAGTGAAAGTAGCTCCGGACCAAACTCGGAAAACTCGAGTTCCACTAGTGAGTCATCAACGACCCCAAGTGTAGCTAAAAAATACTCAATCACTTTTTATAGTGAAGGCGGAACGGCTGTTAGTAAAATTAATGCCGAAGCTAATGAAAAAATTAATAAACCCGCCAATCCAATTCGGCAAGGGTATCGTTTTCTTGATTGGTATGAAGACAAAGGAACATGGGAAGTACCTTTTATATTTAATCTAATGCCAGAGCGTGATGTTGTTCTCTACGCAAAGTGGCAAGCATTATCGAGTAATGAGATTGATGCATATAATGAAGACCTTGCCTTCCGGAGTAAACCCAATCATCTCTATATTCATTACTTACGGTTTGAAAATACAGTTAACGAATATGCGAAATGGGATATTTGGGTTTGGCCCGATAAAAAGACAGGACGCATTTTCGATTTTGTCAAAGATGGAAATGAAATTTACACCGATATTTATGGCGGAGCGATGATTGAAGTTGATTTGAAAAATTCCTATAATGACGGCGGACATGACGGCAAAGGGAACAAGACAACGCAAGTTGTTAATTTTAGCACCGCTGATGTTGTTGCGGCGCGGATTGGTTTTCTTATTACCTATAAAGAGAGTCGCAGCAGTGGGTCTCATTGGACGAGTGACGGAGGCGATAAATTTTTAGTTACGGAAGAAGCGATGGAGTTTAAATTAAATGATTCAATTCACGTTTTTGCGGTCCAAGAGAACACCCGCAACTTTACGTACAATTATACTGGCGAGAAATTTCAAAATCCTTATGAAAATGATGATGGAACCAATGTTTCTAGTAAATACAGTGAAGTTAATTCAAGTGGAACACCGGAACCGATCAGTGCGACGTCCCCAAGCTTTAAAGAAAAAGGCGTTGGTTACCAAATAATGGTTGCTAGTTTTGCAGATAGTGACGGCGACGGAATGGGTGACATTCGTGGCATTATTAATAGTCTCGATTATTTAGAGAGTTTACATATTGAAGTTCTTTGGTTAACACCAGTTCAACTAAGTGATTCATATCATGGTTATGACACAATTGATTATTACAATATCGACCCTAAATTTGGTTCAAAAACTAGTCCAAACACAAAAGACGGTGTAGTAACAAGCGAGAGCGCTAATAAGGATTATTATGAACTACTAAGTGCTGCTAAAGCAAAAGGTATGAGTGTTGTGATGGACTTAGTATTAAACCATACTTCAATTAACAATTTACTATTCCAAGAATCATTAAGTTTAGATCCTGAATTCCGTGCTTATTATCACTGGCGGAATACTAAAGAAAATAGCAATTGGTATCAATATTCAAATTACAATTATTATTACTACGGCAAATTTGCTAGTTCAATGCCGGAATTTAATTATGATTACCAAAAAACCCGCGACAAAATTGTCGATATTATGGGACACTGGGTAGATAAAGGAGTAGAAGGCTTCCGGATTGACGCAGTAAAACACGTTTATATGAAAGAAGAAGTAACTCCGGCAGTGGGTGATAAAATAATTAAAGACGAAGGCAATAGTGAGTATGATTCAAACTTAACGAAAAACCTTCATTTCTTCCGCGAATTAAATAAGCGATTAAAAGCAATAAATCCTAATGTCTTTATCGTAGGTGAAAATTTTGATGGCCACGCATATCATGTCGCGCCTTATTACGAAGGACTTGATGGTATGCTTAACTTTCACATGTATTACAACTTAACTGAAGCGACTAGATTAGGTCAAAGTGATGATAATCCTAATACTGGAACTAAATTAAGTGGAGCAGATAATGTCACTAATAATTTTACTGAAGCAGGATTAACTTACGGTGGAAACTGGAACTATACCGATACATTTAAAGCTTACAACCGTTACCGTTCTGGCGGAGTTTCTGAAACTGGTGCGGCAATTGATAATAACTTTACTTCAAACCACGACATAAATCGCGCAATTAATCATGCAAATGGCAATAATATTACATCAAGTAATAAAGGGTTAGCGGAGAAACAAGTTTTGACTTATATGGCTGCAAGTCTCCTTTTACCCGGCATTTCGTGGATATATTACGGAGATGAGCTTGGTCTTACGAGCAATATGCCGCTTGGAAGCACTATAAATACACCAAACATTGATCGGATTTACCGTCAACCAATGAAGTGGGATAAAGATGGTAAAGACGTACGGACTACAGCATATTCTTTCTCAGGCGGAGAGACTTATGACGTTAGTTGGGATGCCTATAATAAAACTCTAAACGGTGTCAGTGAACAAACTGCAAGTACTTCATCACTCCTTGCAAAAGTTAAACAAATAACGAATCTAAAGTCATCAATTCCGGCCTTAAAGAGTGGTAATTTTGCCCCAATTGATATGACTCGCTACCATAGTTTAAGTCGTATTTTCGCCTTTAGCAGAACATTAGGAAGTGAAAAGTATGAGATATACATCAACTTTAGTAAACATCCAAATGAAAATTTAAATTTACCTGGGACAGTGGTTCTTAGTTTTGAAAATGGTTCAAAAACTCGTTTTGCGCCATGGAGTGTTCTGGTTGTTAAAGTATAAATAATTTTACTATTAAAAGCCATAGAAAAAGGGTCAGCACTAATACATGCTGACCCTTTTACAATTCGGTTAAATTTTATAGTGGTTTCTTACGAAGAATTTTAAAGAGGAGAAGGGCAATACCACCGATAGTAACACTGCCTCCACCAACGGAAATACCAATAATTGCACCTGTGGATAAGCCTGGTTCTTCTTCGGGTTCAGTTTCACCTTCGCTGTTTGGGTCAATAGTACCTGGTTCAGAAGTACCTGGGTCTACCGGATCAATGGGATCAACAGGGTCTACTGGGTCAATTGGGTCAACTGGATCAACCGGACCAACAATTGGCGGTTCAAATGTCTCTGTCATAACCGGCCAAGTTAAGTCGTTTGCGCCTCGAGCTCGGACATTACGGGTAATAAGTGTTGTATTAACCGCAATATAAACTTTGTTTGTAAGTTTTTCTCCACGCTTCAAACTGCCGGATGTATCAAGCACAACTTCACGATCAGTTAAGTCAGTAACTGTTGCGCGTGCACTACCTGCCCCATGATGGTGAATTGTGTAGTTGTCATCACCATTTTTATAGGTTAATTTGATGAAGTTATTCGCTATTTTTTGAGCAGTGCTATTAGTATCTACTAATGAGCGCGTACTATAATTAAAAGCTTGTGAATAGCGTTTAAGGGCAATAAGTTGGCGGTAACTATTGAAGTAGTCGAGATTATCCCATTTGTCCGCCCATTTAATTGAGTTTAAGGCGTATGAACTTTGATATGAGTTGTGGTCATAATAGCCTGCTGCGCCGCCCTCCACAGGTTTAGAGCGTAACAATTCGCTTCCAGCGTGTAAGAAACTAATCCCTTGGCTTGTTAATGAAATGGCTTCGGCTTGTAGGGCTTGAGCACGGATGCGTTCTTCACCAAAATTAAATTTACTAATTCTATTTGCGGTCTTGAGATGATCATAGATTGTATAGTTATCATGAACAGAGATGTAGTTAACAACTTGAGAAGGATTGTTGTTGCCACTGCCAGAAATTTTACCCATTGTCGCGTCAATTACTTTATCAACATCTTGGCCAGCAACTTGGATCCAACCAGGCCGTGCTTCGTCGGCCCATGAACCACCTTTGATTGCGTCACGGCCAGCATCACTAAAGGCACCGACGTTAGTCATTTTATGAATATTATTTTGGATAGCGAGATCACTAAGACCAGTGCGGTCCATGTTCCATGGTTCACCATAAACAACAATATCATCACGGATTGTCTTTAAGTTACTGCTTAAAGTGCTCATTGCTTTCATTGTGTGAAGACCCATTAAGTCAAAGCGGAAACCGCCGATTTTGTATTCACTCGCCCAAAATGCGGTTGAATCGCGCATATAACGTTCCATCATTATTCTTTCACTTGCCGTAACATTGCCAACGCCACTTGAGTTATCCGGTCCGCCATTTGCGTCAAAGCGGAAGTAGTAACCTGGAACAAGTTTTGTGAAACTATGTTGGGAAATATTAGCAACGTGGTTATAAACAACGTCCATAATAATCCGAATGTCGTGGGCAGCATAAGCTTGGATAACGCGTTTAAATTCGTTTATTCGTACAAGTCCATTATATGGGTCACTACTGTAACCCCCTTCAAGGACATTGTAGTTTTGTGGGTTGTAACCCCAGTTAAATTCCATGCTAGTTTCATCATTTTGTTGATCATAGAATGGTAGTATTTGAACAGCATTAACCCCAAGTTCAAGAATGTGATCAAAGCCTGTTTTAACTGCTTTGCTGTCCTTTTGATAAGTCGTTCCCTTTTGAATAAGGCCAAGGAAGTTTTTACGGTAGGCTTCAGTGCCGTTCCAAGATTCGTCAGCGGTTAAATCGCTAACATGAAGCTCATAAGGAATGATTTCAGTCGGTTTCTTCACTGAATAATCAACATTTTCCCAGCCGGTTGGATTTGTTTTACTAAAATCAACGATCATCCCACGGATACCATTAACCCCGGATGCTTTAGCGTAAGGATCAATTAGTTCGGTTACGACATCAGCATTTGTGGAAACAAGGGTGTAATAAAGGCCATGTAAGTCTCCAGCTTTATTAACTTCCCAAGTACCTTTTTCGCCACGGACCATTTGGAGTGTTTCTTTAATTACGTCACTCCCTTTTACTTTATCAACCGAAACTGGTGTGCCATTTTCGTATAAATTGATTTTTAAGTCGCTTGAAGTTGGAGCCCAAACTTTGAATTTTGTTTGTTGCGCAGTGTAAGTAACTCCAAGATCACGGCCGTCATAAGATAAATTATTTTCAAAAAATGGTGTGTTATAAATACCTTCAAGACCAATTGTTTTTGCTTTAGTGTTTCCACTTTTAAAAGTCACACTAATTTCATATTTTTTAGTAACATCAACATTTTCATCAATTGGAAAGGAAAATTGATGTTTATAATTTTGTTCAGTTGTAGAAACGGTCGCAGTTTTATTAACAGCGCCGTCAATTAATAACTCATAACTCGCTGGAGCTTGATAGGTAGTAATGGTAATTTCTTTTTCTTTTGTGAATTCAGCTTTAAGTACTTTATCCCCGATTGCATCTTCCACAGTTGAATAGACGGTTGTTTCCATATCCACTAAGTAGAAGTTGCGGCGCGGAAGTTCCCCGTCCATTTCAATTGGATATTGGGTAACATCAATCTGCATGTCGGGAGTTTGTTCGGCCCAGTCACCAAGTTTAATAATTAAATTAAGATAACGAGGATCTTTAAAATCTGTTGAGGCAATTTCAAAGGTGCGCCATGTTTTTCCGAGAATTGATTTAGAGGCCTTAAAATTAAATGTCCTTCCGCTTTCTCCTGGCGACCAAAGCCACATGTCATAGGCTGACTGTTTGTTATCATTGCGCCAGTAGTGAATTGTGTACGCGGAAGGCTCAATATCTGTGTCGGGATCTGGTTCAGGTTCAATTACGATTGGGCGTGAAGAATCCCAAAAGCCGATTTCTCGGCCAGGATCATCGCCATGTTCATTTTGACCCATTAGCCCCGGAGTTAACCGATAAATGTCGTTATCACTCGTAAAGTCAAGGACTAAATCACTTGTTTGGTTCCAACGATAATCCCAGGATGCCGTGGAATATGTGGGATTCATCCGCGTAAAAATAATATGATTATAAGGAGTAACCGGCAAAGATACTGAATATACTTCATCGTCTTCAGTCTCGGTTAGTTTAAAAAACACCCCGTTTGTGTCATTACTCCAGACCCACGCCGCAAACCAAGCGTCAGCTTGGCGCCAGTCTTCCGATGTCTGCAGATAGATTGTTTTTTCTTCGACCGCCGCAACCGGTTCGGGAGCGGGAGCCTCATTCTTCCTATAAAGGGTTGTGCTAATAAAAAGCATCATTCCGATTGTCACTAGTTTTTTGAAATATTCTTTCATAAGTGCCTCTTTCATATGTAAATAAAATAATTATTTATTTACAAGAAGTTTTATTACCTTTTATATTAACATAAGAAATTAATTAATTATATTTAAAAGC
>CAYJAE010000039.1:0-7892 GCA_964368105.1 uncultured Staphylococcaceae bacterium | reverse complement strand
TAATGATGGCGCAAGTATTATTCTACTTGCTAGCGAAGAAGCAATTAAAAAATATAAATTAACCCCACTAGCGGAAATCGTTGGTGTTGGTCAAGCCGGTGTTGATCCACAATTAATGGGCTTAGGTCCAGTTCCTGCAACCCGTCTTGCTTTAAAACACGCACACTTAAAACTTCAAGATATTCAATTACTTGAACTCAATGAAGCTTTTGCGGCTCAAAGTTTAGGTGTCTTAACTGAACTTAGCGAAGAACATGGCGAAAGTGTTCAAAGCATCTTAAGTCGCACAAACGTCAATGGCGGTGCCATCGGTTTAGGTCACGCTGTTGGTAATAGTGGTTCACGGATTATTGTTAGTCTCGTCTACGAAATGAAGAAACGCGGTCTTGATTTAGGACTCGCAAGTCTTTGTATCGGTGGCGGAATGGGCACTGCTGTTATTATAAAAAATGTTAAATAGAAATTAAAGAAGGAGAAAAAAATGAAAAGATTAGAAGGAAAAGTTGCTCTTATTACTGGAGGCGCAAAAGGATTAGGCCAAGCGATGGCGGAACTCTTTGCCAAAGAAGGAGCGATTGTCTACGCAGCTGATATGTCAGAATTAGCCTTTAGTGCTGAAAACGTTCACGGTGTTAAACTTAACGTTACCGATGTTGCGCAAATTAAAGCAGTTGTTGCTGAAATTAGCGCAAAACACGGCAAAATCGATGTATTAGTTAATAATGCTGGAATTACCGCTGACGCAATGACGCGGAAAATGAGTGATGAACAATGGGACCGTGTTATTAACGTTAACTTAAAAGGTGTCTTTAATATGACCCGCGAAATTGGTCCTTTAATGGAAGCAAATGGCGGCGGTTCAATTATTAATATTTCTTCCGTTGTTGGAATTTACGGCAACATTGGTCAAGCTAACTACGCCGCAACAAAAGCTGGCGTTATTGGCATGAGTAAAACCTGGGCTAAAGAATTTGCCCGTAAAGGTGTTCCAGTTCGCTGCAACGTAATTGCTCCGGGCTACATCATGACTGATATTTTAAAAACAGTCCCACAAGATTTATTAGATGGCTTTGCTAAACTTACGATGATTGGTCGCTTAGGCCAACCAGAAGAAATTGCCGCACCAGCCTTATTCTTAGCAAGTGACGAAAGCAGTTACATTACTGGTCACGTTTTAGAAGTCAATGGAGGCATGCGTCTATAATGTCGACTAAAGACGTAGTTGGCATTGTCGGTACCGGAGTTTATTTTCCCGACAAAACCATGAGTGCGAAGGAAATTGCTGACGCTACTCTTGGTGTTTGGAGTGAAGAAAATGTTATTGCAAAACTCGGAATCCGCCAAAAACCAGTTCCACGTGATGGACTTGCCGACGGCACTCAGGAAATGGGTGCTTTGGCCGCACTTGATTTACTGAAAAATACAAACTTTGATCCACTTGATATCGACGTTATTCTTTGCGTTGGTGAAGAATGGAAAGAATACCCACTGACTACCAGTGCACTTTATATACAAGATCGAATCGGGGCCGCTAACGCCTGGGGTATTGACGTTGCCAATCGTTGCTGCACAACTGTTACGGCAATGAAAATGGCCAAAGACATGCTCCTTGCTGACCCAGAAATTAATACTGTGCTCGTCGTTGGCGGTTACCGTAATGGTGACTTTGTTGATTACGCTGACAAGAATATGTCAATGATGTTTAACCTTGGTGCAGGCGGGGGCGCAATTCTTTTAAAGAAGAACCACCGCGAAAACTTACTTTTAGGTTCACATATGATTAGTGACGGCTCACTTGCACGTAGTGCAGGGGTTGAAATAGGCGGAACTGCCAATCCTTTAACTAAAGATAATTTAGATGAAGCAATGAAGTCGCTCCGTCTTATGGATCCAGTCAGAATGAAAAATCGTTTAAACGAAGTCTCAATGCCAAATTGGTATAAATGTATTGACGAATCACTTCGTAAATCACATCTAACCCGGGAAGACATTGGCTTCTTAGCTATTTTACATATGAAACGCAGTGGACATGAATCAATGCTTGCGGAACTTAACTTAAAACCAGAACAAAGTATTTATCTCGAAGATTATGGTCATATTGGCCAAATCGACCAAATTCTCTCGCTTCACCTTGCCCTTAAATCAGGCCAAGTAAAAGACGGAACAGTCATTTCCATGATTGCTGCCGGAATTGGTTACGTTTGGGCCGCTAATATTATTAAGTGGGGAAAGGCCTAATATGGATACACTTGCCAATATTTTAAATTTGATTTTTGGCTCGTTTGCATCACTTAGTGTCGTTGCACTTTCTAGTTTTGCAATTATCTTAATTTTTAAAACGAGTTCAACTACAAACTTTGCGCAAGGAATGGTTTCGACGTTCGGCGCTTTCTTTACCGCTTATTTAATTACTGTTGCCGGCTTACCAATGTGGCTTGGCGTTATTATTGGGATTGTAACCGGATTCGTTCTTGGAATTATTGTTGACTTTGGCATTATTCGCCGCGCTAAGATTGTAACGCCCGTTGGCAAACAAATGATTACAATGGGTATTGTCTTAATCTTATTAGCAGTTATTCCAATGATTTTTGTTCCCGCTGATTTACCGCTAGGAACAAGTATTCCTCGATTAAGTGAAACAAATTTACGCTTTAACATGGGTTCAACTGTTGTCATTTTAGGAGTACATGATTTGCTTTCTCTTATTATTGCCACTGTTTTTGTCGGTGGTATGTTTCTTACCCTTAAGTATACGCGCTGGGGTTTAGCTGTTCGCGCGACTGCCTCAAACGAGAGAGTTGCCGGAATGATGGGAATTAACACCCGGATGATTACCGCCCTTTCTTGGGGTATTGCCGGCGCGATTGGTTCACTTGCCGCAATGCTTCTTGCTGCAAAAATGACTTCACTCACAAGTACTGAAGTTGGAATTATGGGACCAATTCAAATTCAAGGCTTCCTTGCGACAGTTTTAGGTGGATTTTCCACTTTCCACGGACCAATCGTTGGTGCACTTATTATCGGGTTAGCAAGACCACTTATTAGTAGTATTCCGGCATTATCCGAATGGGCGCCATTTATTGTTTACGGTATCGTTCTTGTTGCTATTTTAATTAAACCACTTGGATTATTTGGTAAGAAAGTGACGAAGAAGGTTTAATGATGAAAAACATAAAAGCAAATATGCAAAAAATAAGTCGCAACGCTTTGACTTTCATCCAAAAAACCCACTGGGTTCACTTTGTCCTTCTTGGTTTAGTCTTTGTTATCCTTAATATCCTGCGGAAATACGGTTTAGTTCAAACCTCGATGATGTCTAACATGGCAAACTTAATTATTATGAGTATTGCCACGCTTGGCTTCCTCATCTTACTAGGGTATGGCGGCTTAGCTTCATTAGGAACTTCAATCTTTATTTTCCTTGGCGCGGCCTTTGCCCGCTTTTTCACCCAAACTGTTGGGCTTGATTTTATTACTTCTTTCTTACTAGTTATTTTAATCGGTGTGCTTGTTGGCTCGTTAATCGGCTTTATATCTTTACGAATTTCCGGGATGTATTTAGCAATTATTACGCTTGCAATCGCCGAAGCACTCGCCGCCTTATTTAACCTATCATTCTTTACAAGTTTCTCGGGCGGAAGCGCTGCAATTAAACTGCAACCAATCCAACAATTCCTTGGAATATTCAAACTCGACAAAATTAACATGTTTTACATTATCATTGTCGTCTTTGTCTTAATTTTGATCATTACACAAAACTTAACAAAGAGTCCTGCTGGTCGGGCAATGCTTGCTATGAAAAATAGTGAAAGCGCCGCTCAAACAATGGGCGTTAATCTGCTTAAGTATCGTCTATTCTCATTCATCATTTCCACAATCTTTGCGATGATTGCTGGCTACTTACTTATCTTCTATCAAACCAACGTCCAGTTGAATGACTTCAATCTTAATATGTCGCTTGAAATTCTTGCGGCAGTCGTCATCGGCGGAACGGGAAGTATTTGGGGTATCTTTGGGGGAACATTCCTCATTTTCACCCTCAAAAACATTTTAAATCAAAACGTTGATTTCTTCCGTTTACGACCAAATCTGCTCCTACTCTTTAACGGGGTGTTAATGATTGTCGTCGTCTTATTTTATCCAGGTGGCTTAAGTCAATTAGTGAAAACTGCCAAATATAAGATTAAAGCTTGGTATACGGAGTTTGTCAAAAAACGCAAAGCTAAGAAGTTACTAACAACCACCGAGGAGGCTAAACAAGATGAAGTTATTTAAAAAATTCAAAAGTTTTACTCCGGTTGTCACTGATGTGACCTTACCAGAAGATACTATTCTCAGTGTTCAAAACTTAACGATGCGTTTCGGCGGACTTTATGCTGTTAATGATGTCACCTTTGACGTGAAAAAAGGCGAGATCTTCGGACTTATTGGGCCAAACGGCGCTGGTAAAACAACTATATTTAACTGCATCACACAGTTTTATAAACCAACTGAAGGCAATGTTTACTTTGTTAATTCTGCGCAAGAAACAGTTCATTTAAACAAAGTTGCGATTAGTAACATTATTGACCACGGAATTATTCGCACATTCCAAAACGTTGAACTTGTTTGGGAATTGACCGTCCTTGAAAACTTGATGGTAACCCACACGCGGAAACATAAAGGAATCATTTTTGGTTCATTACTAAATCTCCCCTTCACCAAAAGGGAAGAACACGAGTCGCGTGATAAAGCACTGAACATCTTAGCTTTTCTTGGCTTATATCACGTTAAAGACATCTCCCCATACGGACTACCTTATGGAATCTTAAAAAAGATCGAATTAGCTCGGACACTGATGGTTGATCCTGAACTTATTATTCTTGATGAACCTGCAGCCGGACTTAACGATAGCGAAACTGCTGAACTTGCGGAAACAATCAAAATGATTCGCGATATGTATCAAACGACGATTTTCCTCGTCGAACATGACATGAAACTCGTCATGGGTATTAGTGATACTGTTTGCGCCATTAACTTCGGCAAAATGTTGACAATTGGCACGCCAAAAGAAGTGCAAAATAATCCCGCTGTTAAAGAAGCGTATTTGGGGAGTGAGTAATTATGGAAAACAATGTGTTATTAAAAATTACTGATCTTTATGTTAAATATGGCCCAATTGAAGCAATCAAAGGGATTAACATGGAAGTTACTACAGGTAAAATCGTCGCTATTTTAGGCGCTAACGGCGCCGGCAAATCAACGATTATCAAAACTGTCGCTGGTGTTAATAAACCAGCGGGTGGCGAACTTGCTTTTGACGGAACAATTACAAACAAACTACGGACCAATGCAATCGCGCAAATGGGCATTATTTCTTCGCCCGAAGGTCGGCTCATTATGGGTGACCTCACTGTTGAAGAAAATCTCATGGTCGGAACCTACTCTTTAGGAAAAAGAATAAGCAATAAGAAAGCAGTCATTAAAGAAAATTTGGCTAAAGTCTATGCTTACTTCCCAATTCTTGAAGAGAGAAGAAAACAACGGGCCTCAACTCTTTCAGGCGGCGAACAACAAATGTTAGCAATCGGCCGCGCACTGATGGGGAGCCCGCGTCTCTTACTACTTGACGAACCTTCGCTTGGACTTGCTCCATTAATTATCAAAAACATCTTTGAAATTATTAAGCAAATTGCCAGTGAAGGAACAACGATACTTATCGTTGAACAAAATGCCATGCAGACTTTGAAGATTGCTGACTATGCTTATCTCCTCGAACTTGGAAATATTAAAGCCGAAGGCATTCCAAGCGAGTTGATAAACAATAAAGAACTCATATCCGCCTATTTAGGCGGTTAAATAAAAAAAGGAGGAAAAATATGAGGAAACTACGTTTAGTCGCAACGTTAGCCGTAATGGGAACGTTGCTCGTCGGCTGTAAGCCACTTGTACAAGGGGAACACGGCCAAGGCGTTACCGATACTAAGATTTTAATCGGTAATACCGCTGCTACGTCTGGAGCTTTCGCTGGTGTTGGTTTACCATTCAACGCTGGTCTTAATGCTCGTCTTGACGTCTTAAACGCAGCTGGTGGGTATAAGGGTCGTAAAGTCGAACTCAAGCATTATGATGATGGGTTTGTCGGCACAGCTGGCTATACTTACACCGAAAAATTAGTCGAAGACGATAAAGTCTTTGCTTTAGTCGGTCACTTTGGAACCCCAACAGTTTCAGCAACTGTTGACTACATCCAAGACAAAGGTGTCCCAATGGTTTATGCCGCAACCGGTATCAACGATCTCTACTTCCAAAAGACCCCAGGAAACCCTGTTCTTGCCGTTCAACCAATTTATAAGACAGAAGGCCGTGTCATGGTCGCTCGTGTCTTTGGTCACGCTGATTTATTCGGCGCTGTTGCCAAACTTGGTGTCGTTTACACAACTGATGATGCTGGTCAATCCATTATGAATGGTATCAACCAACAACTCTTAGCGATGGGCAAAGACACCAGCACCACCAAGATTGCTCTTGATGCTGCTGCTGCTGACTATAATGCTGCCGCCGACTCACTTAAAGCTGCTGGCGTTAATGCTGTTATCGTCGCTGCCAACCAAGCTCCATATACGAAGTTCTTAAACGCGATGAAAGACCGCGAACTTGAAGTTCCAGTTTATACATCATACGTCAGTGCTTCTGTTGCCGCTATTCCAAATGGCTTTGCAACTGCCAAACGTAAAATCTTCGCAAATGCTTGGGTCGACTTATATACTGAAGACGGTCAAAAAGGCTTAACCGACTACATGGCTGCTGTTAATGCTGCTAAAGAACACGGCGCAATCACCGAAGCCGAACACGGTTATGCGATGGGTGCTGGTATTGCCTTTGGTATTGCTGGTTACATTGCTGGAGACGTCTTTGTTCAAGGTTTAGAACGCTTAGGCGACAAAGCCATTAGCTGGGAAAATTATATTGCCGCTCTTGAAGAAGCTCCAATCGCTCTTCCAATGGCCGCAGGAATTGACTTTAGTGAAGGCAAACGCTGGGGTATTGATAAACTCTTACTCCTTCAACGTGATGAATCTGACGTAAGTGGTTTCGTTCTTGCCAAAACCGGCGCAACCATTGACGAACTCGTTGCTTAATTAAAAGCATCAAACTAACTTAAATCTTTAATAAGGGGAGATCAACTCTCCCCTTATCTACCATGAAGGAGTGAATAAAATGGACTACAAACATAAACTTATTAGTGTCGAAGCGGCACTTAAACTCGTGAAGAGTAATACAAAAATTGTTACTGGAATGATGGCTGCCGAAGGGCGGGCTTTTCTTAGCGAACTACACACAATTAGTGAAGATATAACAAACGTTACTATTACTAATTGCTTACCAATGCTTGACGCAAAATTCTTTACTGAAGCCGAATACGCAAAACGCTTTAGTGTTGAAAGTTGGTTCTTTAGTGGTGCTCTACGAAAAGCGAGTGTACATGGTAACATCCGTTATATTCCGAACCACCTCCATTTAGCTGCGGTTGATCGTCTCGCCCACATGAAGCCCGATCTTTATATCGGGAACGCTTCAATGCCAAACAAGCACGGCTTTGTCTCCTTGGGCCTCAGTAATGTTTACGAAAAGCGGATGATTGCCGCAGCTAAAACGGTTATTTTAGAAATTAATCCTAATATTCCCTATACGCACGGTGATCTTGAAGTTCATCTTGATGAAGTTGATTATTTAATCGAAACTGAATATCCCGCACCAATCCTACCTGACGGCGAAATAACTGAAAAAGACGTTATTATTGGTAATCTCATTGCCGAACAAATTAATGATGGTGACTGTCTCCAACTGGGGATTGGCGGTATTCCTAATGCCGTCGCTAATGCGCTTGTTCATAAAAAAGACTTAGGCGT
>CAYJAE010000038.1:0-8254 GCA_964368105.1 uncultured Staphylococcaceae bacterium | reverse complement strand
GAAGTAATGATAAACTCGGAGTGGTCGCGCAAACCGCTGGTAACCGGGTTAATGATATGGATAAGCAACCAACTGATAATTATTCCGCAGGTGGTTACTTTATGCCTAATCCTGCTGCACGCGGAGAAACAGCCCGGGCGACAATGTACTTAACAACGCTTTATGGTTATTCAATTACAGATAACTTTCAATCAGTAGCGTTAATGCTTCAGTGGCACCTTGAAAATCCGGTTACTAATCGCGATATTTTCCGCAATAACACGGTCCATAAATTACAAAAGAATCGTAATCCGTTCGTTGATCACCCAGAATACGCTTGTGCAATTTGGGGAAACGAAAACGCCACGACTAAGAGTTTATGTTCGAATGCTCCAACAGTCGCCGTAACTGGCGTTAGTGTTACTCCAACTTCCGGAAGTGTTCAAGTTAACGGATCAATTACCTTAACAAGTAGTGTTTCTCCTGCTAACGCGACTAACAAAGCAATTACTTGGTCAAGTAGTAATGATAGTATTGCTAGTGTTAGTAATGGTGTTGTTACTGGTAAAGCCGCAGGTACTGCGACTATTACTGCGACTTCAGTTGGAGACACAAGTAAAAAAGCTAGTGCAACCATTACTGTTACGAGTGCCGGAGTCGGCCAAGTTCCAGTTACAAGTGTTTCCTTAGATAAAGCCGCTGCAACGTTAAATGTTGGGGAAACTGAAACATTAAGTGCGACTGTCTTACCCGCTAACGCAACAAATAAAGGTGTTACTTGGTCAAGCGGCAATAATAATGTTGCAACTGTCAGTAACGGGGTCGTTACCGGGATAAGCGCGGGAACTGCAACAATTACTGCGACGTCAAACAGTGACGCAAGTAAAAAAGCGAGTGCAACCATTACGGTTGAAGGCGAAAAAGTTGATGTTATTGCGGTTACAGGAGTTTCTTTAAATAAAGAACAATTAACAATGAATGTGGGTAACAGTGAAGCCTTAAGCGCTGGTGTCTATCCAAGTAACGCGAGTGATAAATCTGTGAAGTGGGAATCCTCCGACAGTGAAATAGCAAAAGTAAGTGAAGCTGGATTAGTCGAAGCCGTCGGTGTCGGTAGCGCAACAATCAGTGTAATCGCAAATAGTGACGACACAAAAAGAGCGACTGCAACAATTAAAGTAACGGAAGATGACGTTCCAGTAGCGGGCGTTAATGTTAATAAAAAAGAAGTAATTTTAGAAGTGACAAGTACTGACAAACTAAATGCTGAAGTCTTACCAAGTTACGCAACTGAAAAGGGTGTTACTTGGGAGAGTAGTGACGCTTCTATTGCAACGGTTAATACCACCGGCCTAGTGCGCGCTATCGCTTTCGGAAGCGCTAAAATTACTGTTTTAACCAAAGACGGAAACTTTAAAGAGTTTGTTTATGTCACCGTCAGAAGCGTTTCGACAACAAGCCCGACGCCTTACCAAAAAGCTTTAGGCTGGTCCTCGACTTTCTTAAACGCAACCAGTGAAGGTTGTGACACAAGTGACAGAGAACTATTAAGTGCAGCGTGGAATGAGAGTCAATCAAGTTATAATGCGCTTGATGTTGAAGCTCAAGAAATAATTAAAGAAACACCAACTGGATATACTGAAGGAAATAGTATTAGTCACGCTAAAGCGCGGTACCGAATTATTCTCAACCAATATCAGTTTAATGACTTTATTGAAAACACCATTGTTAGTAATCAAGAGTTGGCCAGTGAATCATATCCATATTACCTTGTCTTTATTGTCTTTGGCTTAATGCTTGCCTTTGTTGTTTCTGGTATTATAATTTATAAGAGTAAAAAAGTAAAAATAGCTTAATTTCTCAATTAACGCACTGGATTATTCAAATACTTGCTGAAAGGATTATAAAAAAGATGGTATTTGCAGCTTCAATGTTCGATGGTCCTCACTTAATTTATATCTTTGCCTCCCTTGCCGCAACCGCCTTAATTGTTTGGCTTGGAGTGCGCTTTATTAAAAAACAAATACTGAAAGATGCCTTTTTAAAGTTTTGGGCACTTGCCACTGTCTTTCTTCATCTCTTACCGCTTTGGGTGAATTTCCTAATGGGGGAAGAGCCAATTGTTAAAGATAATATGCTCTTTCCAATTTTCTTTTGTAATCTTTCAATGTTCTTACTACTCTTCACCGCTTTTTGGAGTAACAAAAGTAGCAAACCTTTTAATTATTTAGCAATCGTAACAAGTTACAGTGGTATTTTTGGTGCGCTTATTTCGCTCTTTTATCCAGAGTACTACTTTGAAGACGGAACAATGTGGAAGTTAGGGGTCATGAAAAGTATGCTATCTCACTCCACGATGCTTATTGGAAGTTTATATTTATTATCCGCAAACTATTTTAAAATAAAAGTTAAACAAAACACCATTGTCTTTACCATTGGTCTTTTCTTCTTTCTCGCTGTTGGCCTCATTGTTAACGGTATCTTCGCGCTTGCGGGCTTAGAAGGACCAAACGCTATGTACTTACAAAAACCACCAATAGAGGGCGTTCCGTTCTTGAATTCTTTTGTGATTGGTCTTGCGATGATTGGACTTGTCGCGCTTATTAGTTTTACGATTACCGAAGTAACAAAAAAGGTAGTCAAAAAAGAAACTTTAATAACGGAAAGTAATTAAGTACTATAAATAACAAAGATTAGTTTTTTTCCTTAATAAAACACGATAAAAGCAAGTCGATAAAACGGCTTGTTTTTTCTAAATCCTGACATATGCTATTATGAAATATAGCAAAAATAAAGAGGCTAATTATGAAGACTAAGAAAATTGCTTTTAGCGCTGGAGTTGTTCTCCTTTTATTAGGAGCTTTTTTCGCAAGTGTTCCCGCAAGAAAGAGTGTAGAAGCAGGACCTCGTCCTACGAAAATAAATATAACGACTATGGACGAAGAGGGAATGGCAAATTACTACAGCCAAAAAGGTCTCTTTAGTAATGTTAAAGGGGATGAACTCCTTAGTAAGTTAAATAACGTTATTAAAGGTCACACTGAATATGATTACGAAAGCACTAGTGACCGTTTAATATATAAAATTATTGATCGTAACTGGAGTCTTAGTCCTTTAACAGAAAGTCAATTAAATAATTTTAATTATGATAGTGATAATCCTTATATTGTGAAACTCTACGCTGATTATAATCATGATATCAGTAAAGCTGACCGTTTTAAAAATGCCGGCGCAAGTCGCGTTAGCTTTGATAAAGAACATATTTGGGCGCAGTCGCACGGTAACTTTGGCCGAAGTTACGGCGCAGGGAGTGACATCCACGCCTTATGGCCCTCTGACGTTATTGGTAACCAAAACGCCCATGGCGATAATAACTTTGGCGTTCCTCAAAGTAGTCTTAAATCATACAACAATGATAAAGGAACGTATGTTGGGCGTAACGGCTCGATTCCTGGAGGAGCGGATAAAGTATTTGAACCACTTGACGAATTTAAAGGCGACATTGCGCGCGCTTTAATGTATATGCCCGCGCGCTACTACACTTATGAAGACGTGACTCATCCGAAACTTGAACTAGTGAACGGCTCTCCTGGTGGGAACACCGCTAGTGCTAGCACTCCCGGTCGAGTCGGTGACTTAAAGACACTCCTTGAATGGCATTTAAGTGATCCGGTTAGTGAATACGAAATAAAACGCAATAACTTAATATATTACAACTACCAAGGTAACCGTAATCCGTTCATTGATCATCCGGAATGGGCAAAGATTGCGTATGACGCTAGTTACAGTGGCGCAGGTGCTTCAAGCGGAGACGGTGCAGTCCTAGGCGACTCACTTCAAAGCCTCACGATTGAAAACGCTCCAACAAAGCTAAAACTATTTGAAGATTATAAATTCACTGATTTAAAAGTGTACGCAAACTATAAAGAAAGACCACGGGAAGATATTACAAATCATTCAAACCTAACGCTTACACTCATCGATACCGCAAAATTAGGCACTCAAACCATAAGCGCAAGTTTCACGGACCAAGGTGTCAGTAAACACGCTGCAGTCAGTGTTCTCGTAACAAACGAAGGGGTTCTAGTCGGAAACACTGAATTACCCGCGACTGACTTATTCATTAGTGAATACATTAAAGGGAGTAGCCAAAACAAAGGACTAGAAATATATAACGGAACAGGAGAGGACGTTAACTTAAGTTTATATTCCTTAAAGATGTTTAATAATGGGGGAGTGACTCCTAACGCGACCCTTAGTTTAACGGGAACTTTAAATAACGAAGAAACATACACCGTTACGCATACAAGCGCCGCTCCAGCAATAGGAGACAAAGCTAGTATAAAAAATGGGTCGATCACGAATTATAATGGAGACGACGCGATTGGACTTTATAAAAATGACGAATTAATTGATGTTATTGGTAAAATTGGTGAGCAAGTAATGTGGAGTGGAAGCGCCGCTAACGGCGTAACAGGATCAACTTTAGATAATACCCTAGTGCGCACCTCAAAAATAAAAAGTCCCACTACTACTTTTGACTTTCTCGAGTGGAACGCTTACGCTAGAGACACCTTCACTTATTTTGGTGTTCATACAATGGAATTAGTGACAGTTGGGCTTGATCCAACACTTCAAGCTGAAGTTTGGGCGAATTACTTCTTAGAAGTAACCGGAGTATACTGTGAAGAGTTAGATGGCGCTAGTCTCTACGGCAGTGTCTGGTCTAGTTTCAAGAGTGAATATCTTTTAATGGATACTTCTTCTCGCGCTGTCTTTAAAGGCACTCCTGCAAGTAGCAGTGTAACTGAGGCTAAAGAGCGCTATTACTACTTAGTAACAAAATACGAAACATTAAAAACAGATAACTTTTTGGTTGATGAAAATAACAACCTCATATTTTCCTTAGTTATTAAAGAATCAAAAAGTAATCAGCTCATTGCTTTATTTTTCTTCCTTGGTTTAAGTCTTACTTTCATCCCGCTTATTGTTGGTGTCGGAAAGAAAGTTAAAGTATCAAATAAACACTAATTAGTGTCGTCGTTTATATCAGTAACGTCGACACCTTCTTCACTTGGGGAAACCTCTTTTGCTTTCGGATTAAAGAGTACTTTAATATTAGTAACGAGTGTTTTAACGTCACGAAAGAGTTCTCTCCGACTTTCTGGTATCACTAAATTAAAAACAAGCGGGAAACCCCAAAAATAAATAAACGCGCCCGGGAGTAGCCAAAAGAATGGCCAAAACTTTGGTTCGCCTTTATAAGGCCCAAAGGGAACTATTTTCATAAAGTTTGGGGTAAAGACGGAAAAGAGTTTCGAAAGTTCGCTTAACTGCCCGTCTTCATCATTTGGTCCCCAAACAAAGGACGGATTATGGAAGTTAGGATTAAAAAAGTCGTTACTTCGAAAATAAATAATGCCCATTTCACTTTGGAGCACATTTTGGACCATAATAAAGAGGAGATAGACTGCAATCCAGAGTGGCATTGCCCAAATCCGTTTATAAGAGACGGTGTGGAGCTTTAAAGTAACCATTAAAAGTGGAGCAATAATAATTAACATATGGGCGAGGTAAAAGCGAATGGTGTCAAGTGCGTAAAACTTGTTACCCATAGTATCAAAGGGCATGATAATAGCGAGGAAGCCACTTAAGACCCCAAGATAAAACATAAAGTCTTTTAAGTACTTGTTTTTCCCAAAGAAAATAAAGGGAAAGACTAAGATACTGACCGCACAGATGTTTACAAACCAAATTTGACTTGCGGCAATATCTGGAAAGGTAGTGTAAGGATGAAAAGAGAGTTTAATAAAATGAAGGGCAAGATTAAAGATTAAAAGACCGCCGATTACGTACTTCTTTACTTTTTCACTTTTCTTTCGTAAAAGAAAGAATAGTCCGGTAAAAATACCAATCGCAATAAATATATAAACAAACCACCAAATATTAAATAACTCTATTGTCATAGTGAATAACCTCTTCTAAAGTTAAAGTATCTCGTTTTTCGCATAAAACCATTTTATCAAAAAAGTCTTGCGATGTAGTGAATAGAAGATTTAAGGAGGAAGTTAGCGCCTTGTTTTATAGCCGCGTGAAGAGCCTCCGCCACCTTTATGAGTGGTACCGCTGCCGTTACCTAAAAGTAAACTTAAGAGGGGACTAGTGCCGGTTAGGACTAAAGCACCTAAAATAATTAGAAGCACTGCCCACCACGGGAGGCCCTTAGCGGCAACAGTTCCACTGGGGATGAAGTTAAAAAAACTCTCATATTTGTTTTCTTCGTACCACTCGAGCTTTTGACTTGGCGAAAAGGACGTATTTAAATACACTTTCTCACTTATCTCTTCTACTACTTCTAAATAAAAATTAACTAGTTTCGTATCGTAATCCGCAGCGGAAAGTCCGCTGGTTGGCCAAGTGGCATCAAAAATGCTTATGAGACGCGACATTGAAATGTGACCTGCCATCTGCGAACCTATTTCAAAAACGGTTCCTAAATACTCTTTAGAATATTCATCATCTTCACTCGGCGCAAAGTAGAGTAAAAGGAAGAGACCCATATCATTGTCGCCAATCCCCCACTCGTTAAAAATGTCAGTACTTGGCAGTGAATCAACGGGGGCAAGTGCGGTTGCTACGACTACTTGCGCCCCGTTTGTTTTTCCTTCCTTGGCTGCACTAGTTTGCGAAGTGTTTTCATAAAGATTAAGCGAAGTAGCGTAAATTAAATATTTGCTACTTGATAAAAGTGCCTCGGCCTGATCATTAATATAAAAAGCGTTTGATGCTGGGAAAGCGTCTTTTTTAGCACAACCACTGACGAGTAAAAGTGCGCTTAAAGCAAACACTGCTAGTGCGGGAGTCTTGAGTCGCTTCATCCTTGGCCTACTTAAATGTTGGTAGTGTTGCGTTGTAGTTAGCAATTGCCCAAATTTCGTAAGGAGCTTTACGCCCTAAAAAGATTACGTTTGGGAATGTTTTAATATGTATGTTATAAGCTTCAACCTTTTTGTTATAAATGTTGATATTGTAAATTACAGCATTAGTGCTAGCACTGAATTCACCCATAAATTCACTTACGAGTGGAATCGTAGTGTATGAATCTGGATTATCTTCAAAAAGCGCAACAAGATTCATAAAAGTAGTATCAACAATATTTGCTTGGTCATTAGCCTCTTTGATATTAGAAGACGCAATTGCCTCGGCAAAAGCAACCCGTGCCTCTTTGATAATTGTCATATAACTTGTTACAGCTTCCGTAGCGCCCTCAATAGCGTCAATGAGGGTAACGACTTTGTCATAACGGCCGCCTAAACTAGCGTGAACTTGGCCAACTTCTGTTATCACTTCGGCATTCTTTTTGACTTCCCCGTTAAAAGCGGTAAGCCAAGTTGCAGCCGTTGCAACAGTGAAAACAGCTACTGCACCAATAATAATGTAGAAGCGTTTTTTCATCACCATTCTCCTTTGGTCTATAGTTAATAGACAATTTCATTATAGAAAATCTTAAAAAAAACTGTTTTTATTATGCATTGATACCGCTTTACAGAGAAGTAATTAATTAAGGCTCTAAATGTGACTCGTGTTCTTTAATAACAAAAAAACGTTATTAATACCGCAATATTGTAAAAAGTAGGAACTTTGTTTCTGAACGTCATAAATTTGTGGGAAAATCGTGCAATTTAGTTAAGAATTGTGCCTTATTAATTTCGAAAACCACTCTAAATAGTGGGAAAGTGCATAGTAAACGACCCAAACCAAGAAAAGAGCACTGTTGTTGAAGTTCTTCTTTTTGACTTTATTTTGTTGATTTTGCTTTATTCCCTAAAGATAAAGAAAATAAGAGAAAATAAACTGAAATAAGGGTCATTTTGTCGTGAAATTGCATGGAAAAGAGAAACTTTTGGCAATTTAAGTAAAAAACATTTTCAAATGACATTTAATTTGCTACTATATAATTACAAATCATTAAGGAGGAAAAAAATAATGGTTAAAGAATTTGGCTTACCTTATATCGCTCATTTACTTCTACAAATCTTTTTAGGGCCAATCTGGGGTGCAATCATCCGGATTAAACGGGGAAGACTTCTTTTAGGTGTTCTCTACTTAATCACAGCCGGCGGATTCTCCATTTTATGGATCGTCGACGTTGTTACCTTAATTCTCAAAAAGAATTACACGATTCTTGCTTAATTAAGTAAAGTATTCGTTATGAAAAGAGAGCTTTAATCGCTCTCTTTTTTTATCCTTGTTTTACTTGTTAATAGCGTGACGT
>CAYJAE010000037.1:0-8765 GCA_964368105.1 uncultured Staphylococcaceae bacterium | reverse complement strand
CTTCAAGGAGACTTTCAAGATATTCATCTAATTCTTCCTTTTTTTCTTCACTTAAATAGTCATCAAATTGGTCAATTACATCAGTGATGTCGGCTTTTACTTCTTCTTTAACTTCTGCAATGTCTTCGGCGTAAATTGTATTGTTGATTTCAATCTTTGCTTCTTCTAAAATTTCGTTTAGTTTATCAATGTCGCCTTCCCCATCAATAAGTGCGAGTGTTTCATTAATAATATCGCCGATTTCATCCATTTGTTCGTCACTCAAGGCAGATTTATCAATAGAGGCCAAGAAATCACTAAGTTCATCAATAGTACTTTCTTTTTCTATTGCGATTAATTGTTCTTTTGCGGTTTCAATAAAGTCATCAAAATCAAATCCAATAACTTCGTCACTTGTATCTAAGTTTAATCCGTCGAAGTCCGCTAAGATTTCAGCAATTTTATCTTCAAGTTCTCCTTCAGCGTCACTTAGTCCACTGATATAATCACTTAGGACATGCTCAATTTCTAATCTCGTAATATCTTCAAGAGCGGAATGGAGTACGTCTTCAAGGTCGCTAACGTCGGCATTTATTATTTCGTCAATTGCTTCTTCAAAACGGTCTTGTGTTAACTCTCCCACTCCGTGTGAGAATGATTCAAATAAGTCGTCTAGTTTACTTGCGGCTTCAAGGCGCGCGTCTAATTCATTAATAATTGCTTCGACTTCCGCAAAAGTAGTGGCATTAATTAGCCCGTTTTGTGCGTCTTCAAGAATTGCGTCGACCGCTTCTCCACTATCATAGTCCTTGCCAATCTCAGCAATAATGTCTTTAAAACCTTCATTAAAGGTTGCAACGTCCGTCGTCACGACTGCGCCAGGAGCCTCTCCATCTGCTTTTAAAGTGTAAGTTACAGTATCACTACCTTTATCAAGAACGATGTCATAATCTTCGACACTTAATTTTGGGAGGGTAATATTTTCTTCAAAAACGACTCCAGGGAAGGCGTCACTTACTTTTTGTGCTTCCCCTTCCTTAATAAAAGTCGGAGGAGTGACAACATCGTAATGGTAGACAACAGTTTCATCAACGAGCAGAACTATATCAACGTCTCCGAATTGGGTGTTCTTCCAAGTATAGGTTACTTTATCATTATCTAAATCAGGAGTTACCACGTATTCGTTCTCACTAAGCTTCGGTAAAACTACTACACTACTATAGACAGTATCACTTGGCACGCCGTCAATAATTGCTTTTTTCGCAATTAGTCCGGTGTCACTACTTGTGGGACTATTAATAAGCGAATAGTCATTAACGTAGTTATAATCCCAACGATATGAACTAACACTATGATCGTAAACTAAATGCAAATTCATGTCATTTAACGGCTTAATGCCGGGATAATCGTTTAAATTGTACGAAATATAGTTGCCGTCAAAATCAACGCTTTTAACGTTTGTTAATATCACAGTGCTTAGTGGTGAACGCGTGTCCGTTACATCGATTTCACCAATAAAATCAAACCGGATTTTAACATCAGACATCGCCGAAAAGACGAAGTTTTGTTTGCCTTCCGCGCCATTGTTTTTAAGGGTAAAGTCATAACCAAATGTGAAACCTGTTCCATAGATTGAATATTGATTTTGATTGTTATTCACAATTTTCCCACCAACGAGATAGAGTGAACTATCACTCTTAATCAAATTTTGAACGCCTTCGTTATCACTAATTTCTCCGCCGTACATATAAAACGGAGTATTGGTCAGTAAGAAGACACTACCTAGTTTTGTGCTATTTGCGCCCGTTAAAATTGCGCCGTCATTTACAATTACTTTACTGTTAAGCGCTTCAACAATTGCGGTGTTTTGCGCTGCGCCACCCACTTGTTTTGCGTCAATGGTAACGTGCTCAATCACAAGCTCAGCGTTATTTGTCAAGTTAAATAAACTAAAGTCATTTGTTAGGCCACTTAAGGTATAGCGCGCGGTTGCTTCTTCGACATAAAGCTCTTTATTTGCCGAGGTAAGCGTGATTTTTTTATTATTGATATTTAGTGTGTTACTAATTTCAATATCATCAAGAAGAACAATTGTCTTACTTGCGCCATTTGCGACTCGACTTAAAGCAGTCTCGAGGGTTAGGAAAGGTTTATCAAATGTTCCTTCGTCCCCGATTTCAGTATCAAATCCACTTAAACTAACGTAATAAACATCCGGAATCGCAACACGGAACGGACCTACACCATAAGGATTATCGATTAGGTCATAGACATATTCATCGGTAGCGAGATCAGTTTCTCTTGTGTAATGGACGTCATCTAATTTTGGTAATGTTTGCGTAAAGACTGCCCCTGGATAATTGGGGTTTTGCCCATTAAGCACGCCCCCAACGTCAAACTTACTTGGCTCAACAACGTCCCAAACTGTATCAGCGTTATTAAAATCATCGAGTAACAATTTGATTTCAACAAAGCCATAAGTTTGATCTTTTAGCGTGTAGCTTACGTAAGGTGGTACTTCTTTATCTTTAACAGTAACTGTGTAACCTACTGAATCAAGTTTTGGTAGTTCAACATCAAATACGACACCAGGATAGAGATAAGATGTACCTTTTAATAATCCGGGACTATCTTTAGTCGGTTCACTGTCAACACCCCAAAAAAACTGCGTGTTGTTATAACCAACAAGGTCAACACTTGTTGAATAAGGAATTTCGTCATTATTATAGACATAGTTAATTTTATTGGTAGCGCGGTCTACAACGTAAGAATAACCTGGGTCAGTTAAAACTGGTAATGTATAATCAAAACTAAACCCAGGGTAATCACTACTTGTTCCGCTGATTAAGCCTTCACTTGTATAACTAGCGTTCTCCTTAACGGTATAAGTCGTTAAATTATCTTGATCAAAACTAAGACTAAACTCAATTTCTTCACTTGCAAGGAAGGAATCATTAAGGACATAATTAACACTACTTAGTGCTTCTTCTGTAAAGGAAACATCATAATCTTCGCCGTTTAATACTGGAAGATTAACAGTAATACTCTTTTCTGCAAATTCCTCATTCGTGAAAACGATTGAACCAAAAGTGTGTGCTCCTGGTTCAGTCGTTATTTCGTAAGTAAAGTCGCCATTTAAAATTTCTACGCCGAAAGCTAAAAGATCCTGAACCTCATCAATAGTGAGGGCACTATTTAGTTGGGCTTTTAGTTCACTAACAATGGCTGTTGCAATTTTTGAGTCTTCAAGCGAGTCTAATAAATTATCAAGTACTGTTTTTGCCCGCTCTTTTTCAATGTTTAGTAATTCTGCAAGGACTTTCGTCTTTCCTTCTTCAATATATGTTTCGATAGCGGAAGCGTCAAAGTTTGAAGTATCAATCTTGCCTTTTTGCTCTTCGGCTATCGCGATAACGGAAGCTGGCAGTTCACTTAAATCTAAGTCGTAATCATTAATTATTTGATCTGCGTAATTAGTGACACCTTTATAAACTGTGTCCATTGAATTCCACAGTGCTTCAGCTTCAGCAATTTTAGCGTTAATACTTGCTAAAACATCCGCAGAATATTTTCCGGGATTTGCCAAAATTTCATTTTTAAGTTCAGTAAGAATCTTCATGAAGTCCTCATAAGACAAATCCGGATCAATTTTTGTTCGGGTTGCATCTGTGAAAAGACTATTCATCTTTTTTTCAATTAAATAATCGTCTTGGCCATAAAAACCAATCCGACGAATATTTAAAGTAGTTGCAGAGGCTATCTTCATGTGGCGAATATTAATTGTGTTTTGAGCTTGGGTAGCTTTAAAAGCAACTTCAACGATTCGGGAAGTGGTTTGACTAGTTAAGGTAAAACTGTCCCCATAAAGCACATTGCTCCCTGAATTAGCCGTCCCTGGATAAACGAGTAAGGCAATAGTCGCGTTGCCTCGCACTTCAGCGCGGAAATAGTAAGTGGACCCTTTTACTAAGTTATTAAATGTTTGTGAAATGTTCATAAAGCCTGCAGTGGCGGTAGTAGCGGCGGTGTAAGAGGTATAATTATACGCATTGTTAGACGGTATAACTTGGAACCCGTTCCCCTTATTAGAAACGACTTCGCGCCGGTTGCCGCTGACGGTTTGACTAATAAGAGCAGGATTCCCTTGCCCCTGATAAATATTATTTGTGGCGAGAAGTTGCCAGTTAGGAATACTCACGGCATTACTACTGTACTGAATATAGGGGTTAGCAAGTTTATTTCCCGCGATTGATAAAGGGTCGTCCGCAGTTGCAGCCGTAACGCTCAGCGGTTCACTACTCTTTTCGGGAGTAAAAAAACCTGCAACAGTGGCAATAAGTGCGAACATACCAAGCCATAAATTTCTTTTTTTCATAATTATCTTTCCTTTTTCATAAGTTGATTTATACCTTATTTATATTTATATCATATAGGAAAGCCAAATTAATGCAAAAGAAAACTCTTTTTCCGTTTAAGAAAATAAAATTTATGGATTTTAAAAGTAATTATTCAGCAGTAAAAAAAACGACGTTAATTGCAAAGAAATAATTAAAATAATAATCAGCGTAAAGCAATTGTTCCCCTAAATGAATACTCTCATTACTGTAACTTCCGGCCGTGCCTGACGGTTGATTTAATAGCTCGTTAATCCAATCCGGATAAATAAGGGCCTGCGTATTCCGAATCATTTTTCCTCTTCCGGGCTGATAGCCCGCGACTGCGTGGAGGGAGGCACTAAGATCAAAGGCCTCTTTACGGTATTTGTCAGCGAAATAAATAATTGCGTAACATTTAGGGGTTCCATCACCAAAATAAAGTCTTTCTTGACGAATTACCGTGCTACCAACCGAAAAGCCAGTCTTTTCACTATATTCTTGATCAATGACAATATCTTCACTTTTGAGGAGATCAATACTTATTTCTTTACTTGTAGAAGTAATAAACTGTTGCATTGATTGAAGACTATTTTGACCGAATTTAGCAATTTCTTTATATACATAACGGTAATTGCCTTCTTCATCAATATAAAAGACACCGTCCTTTGTAAGAATCCTAAATGCTTCTTCAACAACATCAAGCGGTAGTTTAAAGCGTGCACTAAAAACTTTGGTTGTAATAAAGCTTGTTTCAAGTAAGTCACGGAAAATAATTGATTGCTTCATTTGCTGAGCAATTTGGACACCCGCGCTGTCATTGCTGCGCCGGTCAATCGTAAAGTTAATATTTCGTTGTTCAAATTTCATATGTTAGCCTTCATCTTAAAGAATTCACCCGGATAAATAGTTTTTAAATAAAGAAAAGGTCCTTCTGTATTGCTGTAGAGTGATGACCAAATCGTTATTGGCGCTTTATAGTCAATTAAAAGTAATTCCGCGAAGGTTTTCTCACTGTTTGCGACATTATATAAAACTTTTACATTAATATCACTGTCTTTCTTCATTAAATACTCTTGCAAGCTAACGTCGCTCGCTTTATAGTCACTGAGACTAAAAACACCTTTATCTTTATAAAGAAATTTTTGAATACAAATCGGCCGCTTGTTTTTACGGATAACTTGGTAGAAACAGGAAAATGTATGATTTTTTGCGTCACTAAAATATATTTGGGAGTCATAATCATTTACATTTTCATCAACGAAAATAACCACTGCTTCATTAGTAGAATCATAGGGATCCACAACTTTTTTTACTTTATGATAGTCGCCAATGTAAACTTCCCGTGCTGTAACATAAGAACCTTTTCCCTTAATTGCTTTTACGAGATTTTTTTGTTTTAAAACGTTATAGGCGTTCTTTATTACAATATCACTGACGTTATAGAGTTCCGCTAAATCTTTTTCGAAAGGTAATTTTTCGTTATAAGCAAGTTCATTTGTTAAAATAAGTTCTTCGATTTGCTCGCTAATTTGCTTATAAAGCGGGGTTTTACTCGTTTTATCTACTTTGATATATATCATTTTTAAATTTATCCGTGGAGATATTTTAACATTTAAAACGTTGAATATCAACCTCACGCCTTACGATTGATGTTAAATTCCGCTAAATTATTATCTATTTTAGATAGTGATTCGTAAGTGACACTCTCTTTCATGCCGATTATCAAAAATCATCATGTGACTACTATGACTCCACGACTCTTTATTTATGACACCTTTCTTCAACACTGAAAAAACTAAGGTCTGTATTTATAAGTAACAATCTCGAATGGTATTGTTATATTTCCTAAAAAAAATCACCTCCCTTGAATACACGACTCGCCGGAGGTTCCTCTAAATTATAGCATGTCATCATAAACTTACAATCAAAATTATATTACTACTGCCTTTTTACCATCAAAACTTACGGTATGGGCATTATAACTCCACGCCATTTTTTTCAACATTGTCGAAAAAAGTGCTGTGTTCTTATAAATTTCTATGATTATTTTTTCCTAATTTAACTACTATATTAATTTCAAACCTTTAGAATTGGTGACTAAACTTTATAAACTCTTACATTAATTGTTTACAGTTTCTTATTCTTTTTCTTCTTTGGCACTAACGTGGGATCTAATTCAGTCATAAAAAGGTATTGATCACGCAGCGACTCTTTTACATCACGAACTTCAAAGCCTAAATCTTGGCGGGCCCGAGCGTTATTACAGTTCGGGTTACTTGTTAGAGTATTAAGTGAATATGGGGTGAAAAATGGTTCTTTATGGAACATCCGACCATGTAATTCGACAAAAGGGGCCACTAAACGGGCTAAAAAGATTGGCACACAAAGCTTGGGCGTTGGAATACTGGACGTAACTTGAAGGGAATCAAGAATTTCTTTAACAGTAATTACTTCTCCAGATAATAAATACGCAGTCGCTCTTTTGCCGCGCACACTTGCTTCGTAAATTGCAGCGGAAACATCACGAACATCAACAAAGTTGTACTCCCCTTTTAAATAAGCGGGCATTTTCCCACGAGCGTAAAACTTTAAAAAGGCGCCAAAAGGGGAACCAGCCCGATAATCATAAGGACCAATAATTCCGCTTGGCATAACGACAACTGTTTCAAAGGTGTCACTACTTGCATCTAAAACAAGATTAGTGGCAGTAGCTTTCGTTTTAGCGTAATTACCATGAAGATATTTTGGGTTAGTGCTGCACGTTTCGTCAATAATTTGTTTTTTGTTTTTATAACCAAGGGCGTGAACGCTTGCAACATGGACTAAGCGTTTGACTCCAGCTTCTTGGCATGCCTTAATGACATTTTTAACACCTTCAACGTTAGTTTGATAAACCTTCTTCTTGCGGCCACTTAAAATACTAATTAAGGCCGCAGCGTGGATCACGACATCAACATCCTTCATTGCTTCTTTTAACGCTTTGAAGTCAGTTGAGACATCTTCGTAATAATATAATTCGTCAACATAGTCTTGAAGATAATCAGGACACGTATGTGAACGGATGATAATCCGAATAATGATGTCATGCTTTCGTAGTTCCCGCAAAAGCCCAGCGCCTAAATGTCCGGTTGCCCCAGTTATTAAATATCTTTTTTTATTCATAATGTTTACTGCTTTCCTAAAACCATCTAGTGATTTTCTCAACTATTATACTTTAAGCAAAACGAATTTTGAACAAGGATTATAAAAAACTCAAATGTTGTTTAAATATCATGAACGTTATAATTACACCTTTATTGGACATAAATTTATGCTATTATTTTTAGATAACTATGGAAACATTAATTCTTTATTTCTCCGGCACTGGTAATTCGCTTGTTTGTGCGCGTAATATTCAAAAAGCGTTTCCGGGTTCTCTTTTACAAAGAATTCATAGTAAAACAAAGCTTGAGATTAATTGTGATAATCTTTTTATCGTCGTTCCCACCTATGCATACGGCGTGCCCGATGTCGTCTTTAAGTATTTAAAGAAAGCCGTGATTAAAACAAATTATAGTGCACTTATTGCCACTTACGGTACGAAAACTGGCGGACTATTCCGTCAAGTTTATCGTCTCTTTAAATCAAAGAATATTAATCTTGATTATTACGCTGGCATTCAAAGTGTCGAAAACTTCTTTCCGTTATTTAACTCAATTACAAGAGAGAAGATTGATGGATTTTTAGAAGATCAAAAGACAATGACTAATGCCGTTATTAATGATTTACAAAACAAAGTAAGCAAAGCTAAACCAAAAGCCCATTACCCTTCCCGCCTTGTTAGTAAACTATACCGCGCCTTCCGCCCAGTGGTTAATCGTAGTATTAAAGTTCATAAAGACATTTGTGTTGGCTGTGGAGTGTGTTCTAAAGTATGCTCAAACGGAGCAATTGTCGTTAACAAAGAAACAAAGAAAGCGGAAATTACTGTAAAGAAATGTCAAACTTGTCAAGCATGTTTAAATTTTTGTCCATATAAAGCAATAACCCAATTACGTTTCCAAAATAAAACACCACGTTATCATCATCCGGAAATAAAAGTAAGTGAAATTAAAAATTATCCGCTCACCGACTAATTAAACATATTTATTCAAATTATCTTTACATAAATTTCGCCAAGAGTGATATTGATTAGAGTTGGCTCTCGGCTTTTTTCATCCCCATCGGACTTCAACCGGCACGGTGTCACCACCGCAGAATTTTAAGTCGTTTGTTAATTTTTAATACTTTTTCTCCGTCAACTTTATGATATGAAAGCACAATGAATGTTCATTATAAGTTGATTATCTTTCAAACTAATTACCATTTACTTGGTTTTTTTCTTTTTTCATTTTGTACTTAGCAATATTATCAAAAGCAACAATATAAACT
>CAYJAE010000036.1:0-8815 GCA_964368105.1 uncultured Staphylococcaceae bacterium | reverse complement strand
GCTATCGTGTCGCTATTATGGCTGACTCAACCTCACGTTGGGCGGAAGCTTTACGCGAAATGAGTTCACGGCTTGAAGAAATGCCGGGCGAAGAAGGCTATCCTGCCTACTTAGCTTCGCGTTTAAGTGACTTCTATGAACGCGCCGGGGTTGTTGAAACACTTGGTACACAAAAACGGATTGGGAGTATTACCGCAATTGGGGCAGTTTCGCCGCCTGGCGGAGACACTAGTGAACCAGTTTCGCAAGCAACGCTCCGGATCGTTAAAGTATTTTGGGGCCTAAGTGCAACACTAGCTTATAAACGTCATTTCCCAGCGATTGATTGGTTAAAGAGTTATTCATTATATGACGACGAGATTACGAAGTTCCATACAAAGTCTTACCCTGAGTGGCGAAAAAATGTTGCTCAAGTTAAAGAATTACTGCAAGATGAAGCGGCCCTTTTAGAAATCGTTCGCCTCGTGGGAATTGACAGTTTAAGTCAACGTGACCGCATTAAACTCCATAGTGCGCAGATGGTTCGTGAAGACTATTTACACCAAAATGCCTATCACAAAATTGATACCTATACTTCAATTGAAAAGCAATCTGGAATGTTAGATTTAATATTGACGTGGTTCAATGAAGCAAATAGTGCACTTGATGGTGGAGTTGATTTTAAAAACATGGAAAACTTAAGTGTTAACGAAAGAATTGCTTTTATGAAAAATGTTGAAGAAGCAAAATTTAATCAAGAATATAAAGAATTAAAACGCGCGATCGTTGCGAGTTTTGCAAAATTAAAGGAGGAATAAAAGATGGCAATTAAAGCATTTAAAACTATCAAAGAAGTCGTTGGTCCTTTAATGGTTGTCGAACACGTCAGCGGTGTAAAGTACGATGAATTAGTGCGCATTATCCAAAGTAGTGGTGAAGAACGTTTAGGAAAAGTTTTAGAAATTGATCATGACCTCGCTGTTGTGCAATTATTTGAAAGTAGCCAAGGGTTAAAAATTGACGACGCAAAAGTAATTTTTACTGGTGAAGGCGTCTCCTTTGGTGTTTCACCGCACATTCTTGGCCGGAAGTTTGACGGACTTGGTCGACCAATTGACGGTAAAGGCCATTTAATTCCCTTTAAACGCAATGATATTAATGGCGTTCCCCTTAATCCCGTAGCCCGTAATTACCCGAATGAATTTATTCAAACCGGGGTTAGTGCGATTGACGGCTTAAATACGTTAGTTCGTGGTCAAAAATTACCAATCTTTTCGGGTTCTGGTTTAACTCATAATAAATTAGCTGCGCAAATTGCTAAGCAAGCGACAGTTTTAGGCAAAGATGAAAAGTTTGCTGTTGTTTTCGCGGCGATCGGCATTACTTTTGAAGAAGCCAACTTCTTTAGTGAAGCCTTTGCGGAAAGTGATGCGCTTGATCGGACAGTTATGTTTATTAATTTAGCTAATGACCCCGCAATTGAACGGATTGCTACTCCGCGAATGGCGATTACCGCTGCTGAATATTTAGCCTATGATCTTGGCATGCATGTTTTAGTTATTTTAACTGATATTACCAACTACGCTGAAGCACTACGGGAAATTAGTGCTGCTCGTAAAGAAGTCCCCGGACGTCGTGGTTATCCTGGTTATATGTATACTGACCTCTCTTCACTCTATGAACGGGCGGGACGGGTTAAAGGACTCGAAGGTTCAATCACCCAAATTCCAATTTTAACAATGCCAGAAGACGATAAAACACATCCAATTCCCGACTTAACGGGCTACATTACTGAAGGACAAATTATTTTATCGCGGCCGTTATCTTTTAAAGGATTAACGCCGCCAATTGATGTTCTCCCTTCTTTATCCCGACTTAAAGACAAAGGAATTGGTGAAGGTAAAACCCGTGAAGATCACGCGGATACGATGAACCAACTCTTTAGTGCTTACGCTCGCGGAAAAGACGCAAAAGAACTCTCACTCATTCTTGGGGAGAGTGCACTGAGCGAAATTGACCAAAAATATGCCCTTTTTGCCGATGCTTTTGAAAAAGAATACGTTTCGCAAGGCTTTGACACGAATCGTTCAATTAAAGAAACTTTAGATTTAGGCTGGAAACTTTTAGCAATGTTACCACGGGCGGAATTAAAACGGATTGCCCCAGAACTTATTAGTAAGTTCTATAAGGAAGTATAAAAAGTAATGAGTAGTTCACAAATTAACCCGACTCGGATGGAGCTATTGCGCCTGCGTGAAAAGCTTGCAACAACCACGCGTGGCCATAAACTCCTCAAGGATAAACAAGATGAACTAATCCATCAATTCATCCCGCTTTTAAACGACTATAAAGACTTGCGAATTAAGGTTGAAGCTTCCCTTAGTCTCCTTGTTAATAGTTACCTAAAAGCAGCGGTGAAGATGCGCAAAGAAGAGATTAATGAACATATTTCGCAAAACATTACGCACTATAAATTAGAAGCAAAAAGTGAACGACTCATGGGCGTTTTAGTGCCCCGTCTTGAAGCGGAAATGCTTGAAAACAATGATAATAATTATGACTTACTCTTAACGACAACCGCATTTGATGAGTTAATTACCCAAATTAAAGAAATATTTAGTGATTTAATTACCTTAACTTCTTTAGAATCTTCGATTAGCATTTTAATACGTGAAATCGAAAAATCGAAACGCCGGGTTAACGCTATTGAAAACATCGTTATTAAAGAAATAGAAGAACAAATAACGATGATTAGGATGAAACTCACAGATTTAGAGAGAAGTAACACGATCCGAATGATGAAGAGCAAAGAAATTGTTCTGGAAAAGAAAAATAAACAAAACTAATAAAAAAATTGCATTGACTTAAAGTGAATGCAATTTTTATTAACTTCAATTATCTTTAGCGATGAGTGCCGATAAATACTAAAGCAACGACGCCAGTGCCGGTATGCGCACTGATAACTGGACCGACAGGGCTAACGACAGGAATAGCGCCTTCGGCTATTTCCGTGAAGTAGTCAACAAGTAAATTAGCACTATCAAGATTGTTAGCGTGTAAAACGTAAAATTTACGGTTGTATGGACCGTTAAGTCTTTCAGCGGCTAAGTCGACTAAAGAACGAATCGCGCTTTTAAAACCACGGGCTTTACTTAATTGGACGAGTTTTCCGTCATTATCAACGTGTAAAATTGGTTTAATGTTTAAGACGTCACCAAGGACGGCTTTAACAGCACTAACCCGACCACCACGACGGAGTGTTTCAAGGTTAATTGGAACAAAAAGGGCAACAACATGTGGGATTAAACCTTCAACATGAGCGATAACTTCTTCAAAACTGGCGCCTTTTTCTTTTAATTCTAAGGCTTCAATAACAAGGATACCTTCGGCTAGAGTTGCAGCCTTGGAATCAATTAGGTGGACTCTGCGGTCACTAAATTCTTCTTCGAGTTCGCCTTTAGCAAGCATTGCTTGGCCAAAAGAAGCGGATAGTGCGCTACTTAGACCGATAAAGATAACGTCATATCCCTCTTGAAGATAGGGGGTAAATTTAGCAATAAATGTTTGCATGTTAATAAGACTTGTTTGGGCACGTTCTTTTTTATCAAGCCGATCGTAGAAATCAGTGAGTTTTAAATCACGTTCGTCTAAGTATTGTTTAAATACTTCGGGTCCAAAGTTTACTTCCATCGGGATATAATCAAGATTATATCTTTCAACAATTGGCTGCGGAATGTCACTTGTGGAGTCGGTTAGAATAACAAACTTTTTCATAGTTTTCTCCTTTTCGGAAGAGGTTTTCCTTTTCCGTTTTTCCATTATAGCAAAATATATTTTTTTGAGTTAGCAGTTATGCATTGGCAGAAATTGACTCTAAGGACACAAAGTGAAGCAAGATTAAATGGTATGTTATACTAACAAGTGAGGGAAATTATGAATATTACAAAGAGACTTTCAACCAAATTAAATTTAAGTGAATTCCAAATAAATGCTGCGATTGGCTTAATTGATGAAGGGGCTACGATCCCTTTTATTGCCCGTTACCGCAAAGAAGTAACCGGTAACTTAACTGACAGTGAATTACGGGACTTACTCGAAAATCTTATTTATCTCCGTAATCTTGCATTACGTATGGAAACAGTCTTAACTTCAATTGAAGGACAAGGCAAATTAACGGAAGAATTAAAAATGTCGATTGAAAACGCCCAAACACTCAGTGAATTAGAAGATTTATATCGGCCTTATAAGCCAAAAAGAAAGACCCGCGCTAGTATTGCTCGCGAAAAAGGACTTGAACCACTTGCGGAGTATTTAAAAGCGGGAAAGAAAAAAAGTGATCACGCTCAGTTTGTTGCTTCCTTCATTAATGAAGAAAAAGGTGTCTTAACAATTGAAGAGGCTTATAGTGGGGCTAGTGACATTATTGCTGAAGAAATAAGTGACGAAGTAAAATACCGGAAGTACATTAAAAACTTTATTAGTAATGAAGGCTCTTTTACAAGTGAAGAAGTTGCTAAAGACGAAAAGGATACTTTTGGGAAGTACGCCGCTTATGAAGAAAAGATTAAACTAATTCCGCCCCACCGCTATTTAGCGCTTTCCCGGGGTGAAAAACTTAAATTCTTAAAAGTTAGCTTAAAGTATGAAGAAGAACCACTTTTAAACTATATTCGGCGCGATTTCGCGGCTAGCCATGACTTTAATGATTTTATTATCGATAGTATAAAAGACAGTTTAAAACGTTTGCTCCTACCTTCGATTGAAAATGAAATAAGAAACGAAGTGTTTTTAAAGGCGGAAGACGCTTCGCTTATCGTCTTTAAGAAAAACCTTCATTCACTCTTATTTTATCCGCCACTTAAAAATAAAACAGTGCTCGGTTTTGACCCGGGATTTCGTACTGGTTGTAAGTATGCGCTTGTTAATGAATTTGGTATCCCCTCTCTTGTTGGCGTCGTTTATTTAACCGCAGCTTCAGAAAGTGAAAAAGTAAGAGCCCGTCAAGAAATCACGGCAATTCTAAAGCGTGAAAAGGTTGACCTCATTGCCCTTGGTAACGGGACGGCATCACGCGAAAGTGAAGTTGAACTTCAAAAGATTATTGATGACAATAAATTTGCCACGAAGCTATTTATTGTTAACGAAAGTGGGGCATCGGTTTACAGTGCCTCGAAAGTTGCGGAAGAAGAGTTTCCAAACCTAACGGTCGAAAAGCGCAGCGCTATCTCACTCGCGCGACGCCTCCAAGATCCGCTTAGTGAACTCGTTAAGATTGACCCAAAAGCAATTGGAGTGGGCCAATATCAACATGATATGGACCAAAAACGGCTTTCAGAAACACTATATGGCGTTGTGGAAGATGCGGTTAATAGTGTTGGTGTTAATTTAAATAATTCCTCGGTTTCGCTCCTTAATTATGTCGCAGGCATTAATAAAACGGTCGCGATTAACATTTACAATTATATTAAAGAAAATGGTTCTTTTAAAAGTCGAAGTGAACTGAAAAAGGTTGCTAAACTTGGTCCAAAAGTGTTTGAACAATGTGCTGGGTTTTTACGTATTTACGGTGGGAAGGAAGTCTTAGACACTACCGCGATTCACCCTGAGTCCTATGAAGTTGCCCATTTCATTTTAAAAAGTAGCAAAATCGACTTATTAAATGACGGTGAAGAAGTGAAAAAACTAGCGTTTGCCGCTCTTCCGCAAAAAGAAATATTAACTAAATTCGGACTTGGCCAAGTAACATATAATGATATTATTGAAGAGTTAACCCGTCCTGGACGTGATATCCGGAGTGAAGTAGAAATAGTTGAACTTAATAATGCGGTGCGCGACATCAAGGACTTAAAAGTTGGGATGACTTTAACTGGAACAGTTCGTAATATCATGGATTTTGGGATGTTTATTGATATTAATGTTCATCAAGATGGGTTAGTTCATATTTCGGAAGTCGCTAATCATTTTATTAAAGATATCACGGAATTTTATGCGGTTAATGATGTTGTTAAAGTTAAAGTTATTAGTGTTGACGTAGATAAAAAGCGGATTGGGCTTTCAATCAAACAAGCCGTTAAACAAGATAATTAATTATTGTTTTTTTAAATTCCTTTGATATTGTTAAGAGGCACTAATTTGGTCCAATTTTTAATGAAAAAAGTTTGAAATAATGTTATTATTTATTTATGGCGAAAAAGGATAAACAAAACAAGAAACAAGCGGCAAGATACTTTAAACGAGAAGGGCTATCTTTCTATAAAAGTGTTCTTTTACTCCTTATTTTTGTTATGCAAATTGCCTTTCTTCTCCTTACCTTTTTATACTTTGCGGAAAACTTTGTTTGGATTTATGTCGTTTCAGTAGGACTTAGTATTTTAACGAGTTTTCGCATTTTACTTCATTCGAAAAATCCCACTACTAAAATAAGCTGGATAATGCTCGTCTTAATTTTCCCGACTTTTGGCTTCTTAATTTACTTCTTAGCAGGAGGAAGTGATATTCACCCTCAACACAAAAAATACATTCGAATAATTAATGAACATGGTAATCCGCTATTACCAAAAAATGATTACAGTATCTTAAAAGGAGCGGCAAGTGAGAATACAAAGTTTTTAGAAAGTAGCACAAACGCTACTGGTTATGATGCCCTTAACACTGAGTATTATTCGATGGGTCAAGAAGCACTGAAAGCACTTGTTGAAGAACTAAAAAAAGCCCAAAAAACTATTTACTTAGAATTCTATATTGTTAGTCGCGGCGACATATTTTCAGAAGTTATTAATATCTTAATTGCTAAGGCTAATGAAGGAGTCGATGTTCGCTTTATTTATGACGGCTTTGGCGGTAAGGATTTAATGAATCGTGAATTAAGAAAAGTCTTAAAAGCTAGTAAGGTAAAGATTGCTACCTTCACGCCAATTAGTTTGCTGTTTACTTTTTATATGAATTATCGTGACCATCGTAAATTTGCCATTATCGATAATAATGTCTGCTTTACTGGTGGGTTTAATCTGGCCGACGAATACGCAAATATTATTACGCGCTTTGGTGTTTGGAAAGATAGTGGCGTAAAAATTGAAGGACCAGCGGTTAATTATTTCACGCTTGAATTTATTAAAATGTGGACGTTTGTCACAAAAGATAAGCATGCCTTTGATAATTTAGAACTCCAACCAGCGACTGTTGTTAATAACGAAAACGGAATTGTTGTTCCCTATGTCACGGGGCCCCACCAACCAACAAGTATTGGGCGCTCCATCTACATTAATTTACTAAGTAACGCTCGTCAATCAATTAATATTATGACTCCTTACTTTATTGTGGATGAAGCTATCTTTGATCTTTTAAAAACAAAAGCCGCAAGCGGGGTGGAAGTTAATATTTTTATTCCTGGTATTCCTGATAAGAAGATTGTTTATTCATTAACTAAAGAAAATGCCATTCTTTTAAATAAAGCTGGCTGTAATGTTTACATTTATAAACCGGGTTTCCTCCATAGTAAAAATCTTTTGATTGATCGACGGGAAGCAATCGTTGGATCAATTAATTTTGACTATCGCAGTTTTTACCAACTATATGAAGGGGCAATATATTTTACTGATCCTAAACTTGTTACTTCTCTTGCCGAAGACTTTGAAAAAACTAAGGCAGAATGCGAAAAGATTGATTCTACTAAACTTAAAAAAAGATCGCCATTTTATCGCTTTTACGTTATTTTCTTACGTTGGCTTTCACCTTTAATGTAATGCTTTTCACCAACTTATCTCCTTTTGAATGAGGATTGTCTAACTTTAATCTAGGCGCTTTAAAGCCGCAAAAAGCAGGTTAAACTTACGGAATTAATACTTTGTTTGAGGTAAAGCGAATATTCTTTTAACTTTGTGAGCAATGTTTCGGAACTTTATTATATAAAATTACGCTCTTTTGGCTGCTTTTGTTTACAATATAGGTGATATTTTATATAATTAGTATATTCTATTAAAAAAGGAGTTTTTTATGAAAAGAAGTAAAAGAATTTGTTTAATAGCACTGAGTGCATTAGCAATTACCCTCTTAGGTGTTGTTTTCGCATTTGTTGGTGCTCGTGATGTTTTTGTTGAATCAATCAAAAATCTCGTCGCTCTATTCCCAGCCCATTGGTACGTTGTTATCGTTCCAGGTGTCTTAGTATTACTCTTAATTGCTGACATCGTTTTAAAAGCGCTTCGTAAAGATCGCAATGTTGTATCTTTATTTGCCATTTTACTTAACGTACTTGCATTCTTAGTTGTAATTCCTTCCGCCTATGTTGAACTACTTGATTTCAGTAGTGCACCGCATAGCTTACTTTATGTCTCAGGCGCTGCGCTTGTGGTCATTGGCTATTTAGTCTTACTTGTGGTTGGCGTTATGGAACTCTTTGGTGCTATTCCACCTAAAGCCCCAAAAGAAGCCCCAGAAGAAGAACAAGCTGACGAAGTTTATGAAGAAGGCGAAGAAGGTGCCGAACCAGTTCTTGCCCCAGTTGAATATCTTGACGAAGAAGCCGAAGACGAAGAAGACTTAGAAGAAGGCGAAGAGTCTGATGAAGAACCACCAGCCAAAAAGGGTGGAGCAGTCAAGGGCGGCAAAAAAGGAAAAAAAGAAGCTGACAAAGAAAATAAACGAATCTATCATATTATGAAACGGGCAAAAGATGATCGCTGGATCGTTAAAATCGCCCAAAGCAGAAAGGCAATCAAAATCTTTGATACTCAGAAAGAAGCCATTGAGTACGCGGAGGTTTTAGCGGGTAACAACGATGGAGTTGTACGCGTGTTCGCCTCAAAAGGCGCCAACAAAGGGCGCATAATTATTTAGA
>CAYJAE010000035.1:0-8947 GCA_964368105.1 uncultured Staphylococcaceae bacterium | reverse complement strand
AGTGCCACTCCAGTTGTATTTCGGCTCTCATTTATCTTAGTGCCAAAATCAGCGCCGTCAATTTGGCCATTATTGTACATAGATTCTAATGCTTTATATTTAACAAATGCATCGACTTTTGCGCCTTCGCCACGTAGGCTACCATAACCCGCTGTACCTGTTCCGGCATAGTCAGTAATTTCATGTCCGCCAATAGTTCCGCTGATATTCCAACCATTAATAAAGTTTGCTTCAATCAATGGAAAAGCATTGTAACCATTTTCCGCACTTGAACTACAAGTTAAGTAACCTTCTAGTACTTTTCCAATGAATTCTGGTATTACTTTATCGATTGTTGCGCCTTTTGATACGCTCCACACTTTATCGTCTTCATCATAATTAACTTTCCAAAGTTTACTGTTATCCCCGACAGTATAAACCCCTGCAGGAATTACTAAAACCTCTTTTTCATCCACAAGAAAAATAACTAATTCAATGTTTGGACCACCATTAAATGCAGTAATGGGCATGTCATAATAAGCAAACCAACGTCCTGAATTCTTTGGCACAGCATGTGTTGCGAGTACATAACCAGTTGGTTGATAATAAGTTTCACCAATTTTCATTGTGAATTGGTAACCACTATCATAATGGCCTGAACGGTCAAGCCAAATTCTTACTTTACTATTATCAATGCCTTCGACAGTTGGAGTAAAGGCCGGTAATGGTGGAAGTGGTGGCTCGGGATCATTTCCTAGACCCTCCACGGTTTTCCATGTTCCAGTAGATTTTTCCCCACCCCAACCAGTGATTTGGAACACATTATCAGTACCGTTATATACCAAGTCTTCTGTTTGGTTCCATTTAGCATCCCAGTGGTCTTCTATTGTTGTATCATTTTTCATACGGATAAATATAACTTTGGTAAAATTCTTTTCCAAATCCATTTGAACCATGTATCGATCATCTACATTGCTCATTTCAAACCAGGCTTCACCATCACAAAAAAGTAAGCTGCAAACCAAGGGGTACCCTTATCATCAGTTGTCCAAACACCAGGTTCAAGGTATAACTTGACATCCTTAGAAATAATAGCGGCTTCGGTTTTTACGACATTCTTGCTTTTTTGGAACGTGGCTCCAAAAATTCCAGCTAAAATAGCGGAAAGCACTAAAAATTTGCTAATTTTTCTCATAATTCTCCTCCTTAGAAAATTATCTTTGTTGTTTGTAGTCGTTAATTAATTTTAAACAATATTATTATTTGTTGCTTGTGTTATTGTAAAAAAAGTAAAAAAAGTCTTTAAAAGTTGACTATTTGATGATTTATTAATAATTTTGCAATAAAAAAAGAGGCTGTTTCCAATTTATGGATTGAGCCTCTTTTAGTTAGTAAGACTTACGCTACAGGTTTTGGACGAATGAAGACATCAAGGCCTTCATTACGTTTTTCAAAGCCATTAGCGAGGAAAAACTGGAGTGACTTTCCTTTGTAACCATAGTTACGGGGATCAAAACCAGGATATTTCCGGACGAGCGTATTATTGGTATTACTCCAATACGCCCAGCCGTTTTCGTCCGCGGATTCATTAATGATATTAGTTACAACATCAATTAAATCTTCAAGACCAATGATGCCTTCGCTTTCACTGTTCGCCACGGCTTTCTTATCACTATGTTTTGGTTTAGCGTTTTTGTCGCGAATCTTTTTAATTTTGTCGAGATAAATAAATATATCAACTGAATTTACGAGTGAGAGCGGTGTTTTACTTTCGCCCATCCCAATAATGAACTTATTGTTTTGGCGTAAGCGACTAACGAGTCTAGTAAAATCACTATCACTACTAACAAGGACGAAACCTTCAACGTTATCAGCGTAGAGTATGTCCATCGCGTCAATTACAAGCGTAAAGTCACTTGTGCTTTTGCCGCTGACATAGGAGACTTGTTGAATTTGTTCAAGATTATACTCAAGACATTTACTGCGCCATTTGGTGAGATTACTACTTGCCCAATCGCCGTAAATACGTTTATAACTTAAATTACCATATTTGTTTGCTTCGTCGCGAATAATCGAAATATATTCGGAAGAGATATTTTCCGCATCAATTAAAAGTGCGAGATTTTTTTCAGCCATTTTTGCTCCTTTCTATTTAACTAGTTTGTTAAATTATTTTGTGGTGTTAAGACCAATGTTTATTGTAACATTTTCAGAGCCTTTTAGCGAATAAAGCTAAATCCAATGGTAAGAGGCACGCTTAGTGAAGAAGAGGAAGGGGAAGAGGGGCGTTTCTATCCTAAAGGATGAAACAAGAAAGAGTGCGCCTAATATGCTAAAATAACTTTGTTGAAGGAGTATTTGTTATCTTTAGCTAGTTAACACTATCTTCAATTATTAGCTAAATTTAGCGAAAGAATTAAGAATTTATTAATAATTTATATTTTAGACAAAAATTAAATTGAAAATTTGACATAATAGAAAAGAATCGAGGTGCCTATGTTAGCAATCTTAGTGGAAAAAATCTTAGCTTACGGTGAACATCACTTAGCGCTTAATCCGGAAGACATTAATTATTATCGAAATGTATTACTCTTAAAATTTGGTTTATCTAAACCTTATAAAGGCGTTATTAACTTAAGTGAAATCGCCAGTATGAATAATCCCGCGCTCCTTATTAAAGAACTTGAAGAAGCGTTAGCAAATGAAAGTCTTCCGCATTTAAGTATTCAAGATTCCGAAGCAATTATTGTTGATATTCTCGGAATGATGACTCCAATCCCAAGTGTCGTCAGTGCCCGTTTTGACGCTGAATATAAAAAAGGCCCGGAAAAGGCGATTAAATATTTATATGATTTATCAGTCGCAAATAATTACATCCAAGAAGCAAAAGTTGCCCAAAATATTCGGTGGCGGGCTGAGTGTCCTCCTAATTACTTTGAAATGACGATTAACCTTGCTAAACCGGAAAAAGATAATAAAGAAATAGCTAAGTTATTAAAAAAGACTGAAGAAGATACTTATCCTGGTTGTCAATTATGTTTAGAAAATGTTGGTTTTGGTGGTAACGAAAATACGCCTCCACGTCAAAATTTACGCGCTGTGCCAATTCAACTTGATAAAGAAGATTGGTATTTACAGTTTTCACCATTTGTTTATTATCAAGATCACGTTATTGTCATTAGTAAAGAACATAAACCAATGACAATTACCCCACGTATTTTTGCTAAACTCCTTGCTTTTGTTGATAAATTCCCGCATTTCTTTATTGGTAGTAATAGCGACTTACCAATTGTTGGTGGTTCAATCCTCAATCACGAACATTTTCAAGGTGGGGCGCTGGTGATGCCTGTTTTTGACGCTCCTAACCGTTATGTTTTAAAGCATAAACTTGACCGTAAAGTAAAAATTAGTATTGTTGAATGGGATAGCAATGTTTTAAAGCTAGTTAGTTCGTCAAAGAGTCTTCTTCTAGAAGCCGCAAGTAAGATTAGTGAAAAATGGCTTGATTACACGAATGAAGCCTTAGATATAATTCCCGCTACCGGAGAAGTTCGTCACGCTGCGGTCACCCCAATTGTTGCTAAAGAAAAGAAAAACTACGTTATGTACTTAGTGTTACGTAATAACCGCACCAGCAAAAAATATCCGGGCGGTATTTTCCACGCTCACCCTGAATATCACCATATTAAGAAAGAAGGAATTGGCCTCATTGAACAAATGGGAACATTTATTTTACCAGCAAGACTTAAAGCTGAATTCAGTAAAATCGAAGAACTCTATTTAGGAAAAGTAGCGTTAAAAAATATTCTTAGTGATTACCCTGAAATTAAGAAGCACGAAGACTTTATTAAAAAACTTTATGTCGCTAATGTTAGTAAAGAAGATTACCAAGCCTTTAGTCGTGCTTATATGAGTGACGTTTGTAAAGAAGTATTAAAGAATACTGCTTGCTTTAAAGATGACGAAGTTGGCCGGAATGCTTTTATTGAATTTTTAAAATCCTAATTCTTTTAAAGTTATTATTAATTGAACATATCCTAAAACGATACTATTAGCAAAAAGCGCGTAAAGCCTAAATTACGCGCTTTTTGTTAGGATAATTGATGGTTAAGAACAAGTAAAACAACACGGATTAAGGCTACTTAGGCGTTAGATTAGAGAAAACATCCACTTTTTGGTAATATATGCTTTAGTATGGCCACAAGAAACAACACAAATATTCGCTTAAACTTCACCGGTAATAATGAGTTAGATCGTTATAATATATTTAACTATATTATTGAAAACTTTACGCCGGATCAAACTGAAGCGGAAATTCTTGTTTTAGCGGCTACTTTTTTAGCTAATAGTTATCAAGAAATCGTCAATGAAATACGCGCGAATCCGGACATGCTTGTCCCGGTTTGTCTTTATTTAATGGTTGAAGAAAAAATCTCTATTATCCGCCGCGCTGATATTGGTAATGCTTTGGTCCATTACAGTGATAATTACGCTAAAACACTCGAACAAAAAGCTAATAAAAAACCATTATTTAACTTTACAAATGAATATGAGAAACTCTTATTTAGTCGTCTTTCGCAGCAAAATAGCGCTGAAGTAGCGGTTGAGTACCCTTTCTTTAAGGTATATTACGAACGTGGGCTAATTTATGAAACACTTAACGATTATAACAATGCTTTCCGGATGTTTTCTAAAGCGCACCAATGGAATCCGTTTAATCCAAAAGCAGTAACAAAGATTTTAGACGGGCTAAAGTATGATCGACGGGCGGACGACTTAATGCGGCTTGGTTACTGGTATTTACAAGTTGTCTATAGTCTGCCAAACATTAGTAGCGCTCTTCGCTATTGTGGTTATTCCCTTTATTTAGATGGTGAATTTGAAAAAGCTTATGCCTTTTATTTTCAATCAATTGTTTATAGCGGGGACACTGCTATTCCGGATTCGTTAAACAAGGAAATCTCGAGTGTTCTTTCAGCTTTAAAGCAAAGTGAACCTTATGAGTTAAAGATGAAAGATCTTAAAAAAATGTTTGCCTATAGTAAAGAAAAACCTTTTCCAAGTGAAATAGTTTTTGATACAATTCGGACTTTAATCATTGACCACTATACACATGAACGTTATACTGACGTCTTACGTTATGCGACAAATTACGTTGTTTATCGGCCAAATGATGAAAAAATTACACGGATTTTAAACGTTAGTAAACTTAGATTAAATTAACAAAATAAAAAATAAATCAAAATATAGCACTCTTTGTTGACAAGTGCTAATTTTGTTATATAATGTGTTTAGCACTTGGATGTTTACAGTGCTAAAGGAGGTTCTTGTATGAGTTTTAATCCATTTCAAGATTATGAAAAAGATGATAAAATCCTTGAGAAATTCGGGAGATTTTTAAATAATGACGCGAAAGAAAATAAAAGTGATCCAGTAATTGGTCGGGATGCGGAAATCCGCCGGATTATTGAAATTTTAGCGCGTAAGACGAAAAACAATGTTATTTTAATTGGTGAGCCGGGGGTCGGTAAAACCGCCATTATTGAAGGACTTGCGCAACGAATTGTAGCGGGTGACGTTCCTGCTAATCTTGCTGATAAGTTAATATATGAACTAGACATGGGAGCGCTTATTGCTGGGGCAAAATTCCGTGGTGAGTTTGAAGATCGACTTAAAGCTATTTTAAAGAAGATAAAAGAGAGTGACCATAAGATTATTCTTTTTATTGATGAAATCCACCTAATTGTCGGTGCGGGTAAAGCAGAAGGAGCAATTGACGCTGGTAATATGCTGAAGCCAATGCTCGCGAGGGGCGAAATTCATACAATTGGAGCAACAACATTAGACGAATATCGTAATTACATTGAAAAAGACCGGGCCCTTGAACGGCGTTTTCAACCACTAATTGTTCAAGAGCCGACGGTTGAAGATACTATTTCAATTTTAAGAGGGCTTAAATCCCGCTATGAATCTCATCACCGGATTAAGATAAGTGACGCCGCGCTTGTGAGTGCAGCGGTGTTAAGTGACCGTTATTTAACGGAACGTTTTCTCCCAGATAAAGCGCTTGACCTAGTCGACGAAGCATGTGCGACTATCCGCGTGGAAGTTGAAAGTCTTCCAGCTGACTTAGACGAAATAAGAAGAAAGATTCGGCAATTAGAAATAGAAAAAGTTGCGCTTTCTAAGGAAAAAGATGAACTAAGTAAAGAGCGCTTAAATCAAATTAATAATGAGTTAGTAAAACTACATAAAGAAGACACTAAGTATTCAAAAGAATGGCAACATGAACTTACTGATTTAGATACATTAAATAACGTCAAAAAAGAGTTAGATACTGCCCGTTTCAATTTAACAGTGGCGTTTAACGAAGGTGAGTTTGAAAAAGCCTCAACGCTTCAATATAAGTTAATTCCCGAATTAGAAGCAAAGATTGAAAAATTAACAACCGCAAGTAAGGAAAACAAGTTACTCAAAGAAACAGTGGACGAAAACGAAATTGCGGCAGTTGTTTCAAGACAAACTGGTATTCCGCTCAAACGTATTATGGAAAGCGAAAAAACGAAAATTCTCTCGCTTTACGATCAACTGAAAAATCGAGTCCTGGGCCAAGATAATGCTTTACGCCTAGTAAGTGATGCGCTCTTACGGCAAAGAGCCGGATTAAATAATCCTAATCGGCCAATTGGTAGTTTTCTCTTCTTAGGGCCGACGGGGGTTGGTAAGACTGAAGTAGCGCGAAGTCTCGCCGATGCGCTTTTTGATGACGAACGACATATTGTCCGGATTGACATGAGTGAATACATGGAAAAGTTTTCAGTTAGTCGGCTTGTTGGAGCGCCTCCTGGTTATGTGGGGTACGACGAAGGTGGTCAACTAACGGAAGCAGTACGAAGAAGTCCTTACTCAATCGTGCTTTTCGACGAAATTGAAAAAGCCCATCCTGAAGTCTTTAACTTATTACTACAAGTTCTTGATGACGGTCGTTTGACTGACTCTCAAGGCCGCGTTGTGAACTTTAAAAACACAATTATCATCATGACAAGTAATTTGGGTAGTGAATATTTCCTTAAAAACGAGATAGATAAAATCGATTTACTCATTAAAGCAACCTTTAAACCAGAGTTTTTAAACCGGATTGACGAAACTGTTTATTTCCTCCCCCTTGACCGGGAAACACAACATAATATTGCAGAGAAAATGCTTAATGAACTGATGGAACGTGTAAGTACGAATAATTTCAAACTAATTTATGATGACAAGATTGTTGATTTTGTCCTTGATAGTGCCTACGCGCCTGAATTTGGCGCGCGACCACTAAAACGCTTTATCCAAAAAAGCATTGAAACGTACATTGCGGAAGAAATCATTAAAGGGACAATTGATCCCAGGGTTACGTACCGCTTAACAATTAGTAATGGCGCTTTATCGATTTCTCCCTTTGCCTAATTAATGGTATAACCATTATCTCTTTCATTTACAATACCCACTTCCTTTGCTATAATTTTGGTATTGAAAGAGGTTTTAAATATGAAAACACGAAAAATAATTTTTGCACTTGTTGCCCTTATAACTTTAACTGGTTGCGGGAAGGATCCTTCATCAAGTAGCGAACCTAGCACTGATGGAGTACTTTCTGAGGCGAGAAAAGCCGGAAAAGGTGCATTAGACGGATACTTAAAAAATTTCGTCATTCCAGCAAATAAGTACACGCCCGGCAAGGCAGTTCAAGATGCGGTTGCCGCTGCTGTTAAAGGGGCAAAAGAAGATATTGATAAGGCAAGTGACGCGACTCTAATAGCGTCCATTGTGAGTGACGCAAAAGAGGTTATTGCGGAAGAATATAGTAGTGAAATCTACTTTCCGGCAGAACATCTTACCTTTACCCCAACCCCACTTGCGATTAGTCAAGACGAATGGGTTACTGTTCCAGGAATGGCTGATTCAAAAACTTACTGGAGTAAAGTTGACTGGACATTACGGGGTGAAGATTTACTCCAAGCTTTAAAAACTGAAATGCGTAAAACTTTTAAACAAGTTACTTATAGTGGAGCGCTTGACGCTGCTAAAGAAATGGATAGAGATCCTGCTAGGTCGTCAAACATTCTCTCGCTTTATGACTTAAAGTCACAACCTGCTGCCGGATATAACGGTGGAAGATGGAACCGTGAACACACTTTCCCCCAATCAAAACTATATGAAAATGGGGTCCGGGCTGAAGCTGCTTCCGCTAGCCTTAAAAATATCGCAAGTGACGTTGCCAACATCTTTGCGTGTGACGCCGATTTAAATACTGATCGTAGTAATAACTCTTATGGTACTTGGGACTATAATGATGATCCTGTCACCTATTACAAAAGACTGCAAGTAAATACTGATAAACAATTAACCGATAATGTTCTTTATTTTGGTTTATATTCCCCTACACCAATGGTACGAGGCGAGATTGCTCGGGCTCAACTTTATATGTTAGTTAATTGGGCAGGAGACGTTACTCGTGAGTCTAACTTTGCGATTGACACAATGCTAGCGTGGGATATGGAACATGCCCCAATCAAGGAACGGGACGCTCAACGGCAAGCAGGTATTATGAAATACCAAGAAATCCGTAATCCTTTCATTGATAATCGTAAAGCTGCTTGTTACATTTGGGGTGGTATAAATGCCAAAACCCAAAAACTTTGTGCTGACGTTCTTTAGTAAATAATAACTTAAAACATTTAAGAGACTTCACATCCATGTGAAGTCTTTTTTGATGGTTTTTTTGTTTGTCATTGTGCTTGAAAGTAGTTTTTGTTTAGTGTATACTTTAGCAGTTGAAAGCATTAATATTTGCTTTTAAATAACTGTTTTATGCCCCCTTAGTTAAATGGCATAATAAATCCATGGTAAGGATTAGTTGCTAGTTCGATTCTGGCAGGGGGCACCATATCTCAAAAAAGGAGCATTATATGTGCCTTTTTTATTT
>CAYJAE010000034.1:0-8998 GCA_964368105.1 uncultured Staphylococcaceae bacterium | reverse complement strand
GACTTCTGTTGGTATGGCCGCAGTTTTAATCGGTTGTACTCCAAAACCACAAGGTTCATATACCTACCGTGGTTATGCTTCGGCACTTGCCTCTAACTGGAACCCACACAGCTGGGAAACCAACGCAGATAATAGTGTTCTTAGTTATTTATCAGAAGGCTTTGTCTCCCTCGCCCCAAAAGATACCGCAGGTGGTATTTATCAATGGGCTTATGACATGGCCGAAAAAGTTTCTGACGTTACTAGAACGAGCCCAGCCTCTTTAGCTAAGTATCATGATATGGACGCTGCCGGCGCGGCTGCTTTCATTGAAGATCTTAAAGAAGAAGATCCAGGCCGTTTAGTCTACCAAATTAAACTTAGAGAAGGTTTAAAGTGGCAAGACGGAACCGTCATTAACGCTGATTCATTCATCGAATCTGGTCGTCGTTTATTAGATCCAGCGATGAAAAATTATCGTGCTAACCTTTTTATCTCTGGAGAGAGCGCACTCGCTGGGGGTATGAGCTACTACTATCAAGGTAGTAATGTTTACCTTGATAACTCAACTACCAATAACGTACCAAACACTGCGTTTGTGGCTAGTGATGAAGATATCGTATTGAAAGATGGAGTATATGTCCAAAAATCAAACGGTTTAGGTGTAAAAATTGTTTTGGATAGATCACTCACATACTTAGGTGGTAATTCACTCTATGACTATGTCGACGCCTATGGTGACGAATACTTTGATGTCGAAGTATTTGAACAATTACTAGAAGCCTCTGATGATGATGGTGATCTTGAACTAACGCCCGCGAACTTAGATTTATTCAAATCGTTCTTGGACAAATCAGTACCATGGGGTGAAGATGGTTCACTATGGGTTGTTTATGCTTATGCCGAACAAACCTTCCCAGCATTCTCATTTGACAAAGTTGGTTTAGAAAAAGTTGATAACTTAACCTTTAATTACGTAATGGCAACACCAATTGATGAATCACAAGCTATGGTTAGCTTCAGTTCTACTTGGTTGGTTCACCCAGCCGTATACGACCAACATAAAGATGCAACTGGTGCACTTACTGTAAGTAAATATGGTACCAAAGTTGAAAACTCCATGTCTTATGGCCCATACAAACTCGCCTCTTTACAAACCGATAAACAAATGGTTTTCGAAAGAAATCCAAATTGGTGGGGTTATAAAAATGAAAAAGGTGTCATTTCCTCAACCACAAACTTTGAAGTTAATGGTAAAGCAGTTGCACAATATCAAGCTGATTCTGTCATTATCGACAAATTAACTGATGAAGCTGCAAAACAAAAATTCTTAGCCGGCGAACTTAGTGAATACTCACCAACCGCTGCTGAATTAGCAGATTACACATTATCAGACGCTCTATATCAAGTTGATGAAACATACACAATGTCACTCTTCTTCAACACCAACCTTGATGCGCTTAAAGAAATGGACAGTGCAAAAGGAAATAAAAATAGTGTTGTCTTAAGTGATACAAGCTTTAGAAAAGCATTCTCATTAGCCATTAACAGAGCAGAATTCGTTACGAAGACTGAAGCTTATAAGCCAGCGTTCTCGTTAATGAATAACTTATACTACTATGACGTTTGGAACGATCCAACTTCAAGTTACCGTCGTTCAGTTCCAGCAATGGAAGCTATTGTCAAACTTTATGGCGTCGAATACGGCCCAGGAAAAGCTTATGCAACTCTTGAAGAAGCTCATGCTTCAATTACTGGTTTCAACTTAACTGAAGCTAAAGCCTTAATGAAAGAAGCTCACACTAAATTAGTAGAAGACAAACTCTATACAACAGGTCAAGAAATTAAAATTCGTGTGGCTTATGTAAATGGACCTCTCCAAAGTAGTGAAGAAGCTCAAATTGCTTTATTAAATAAATATATTAATGCTGCAATTGAAGGTTCTGGCTTTGGTAAAGTCACTCTTGAAGGTGTTGGCAACTTAGCCGACCGTTATGGTGACGTTCCAAGAGGCGAATTCGCAATTGGTTATGGTGCATGGGGCGGAGCTGCCTTCTACCCATTCCGTAACTTACAAGTCTATGCTGATCCAGATCAATATAGTATTAATGAAGCTGCAAACTGGGATCCAAAAAAGGAAACTATTGAAATCTCGTTTGAACATGCAGGAAAAACATTCAAAGATACAATGACTTGGCAAGCATGGTCTGGTGCCTTAACAGGTGGTGGTAAATATGCTACAGCCGACAACGAGTTAAAACTCAAAATTACCGCTTTCTTGGAAAACGCGTTCCTTAATAAGTACTACCGTATTCCATTAGCAGGATCAACCTCATCATTCTTACTTGGATATCAAGTTAGTTATATTACCGAAGAATACAATATTATGTATGATTTCGGTGGCTTCCGCTTAATGAAGTTTAACTACTCTGATGCTGATTGGGCTGCGTTCGTTTCAAAGAGCGGCGGAGTAATTGACTACAAGTAGTCATCCACTTGCTTAAAAACTTTTAGACTACATAAAAACGCAAAAAGCAACGCGAGCAATCGCGTTGCTCTTGCGTTTATTCTATGCTATAGAGAGAAGGATTGTTTAATGGGAAAATATATTTTAAAACGTTTGGGATTGCTTTTATTTACACTTTTTGTAGTTGTTACAATAAGTTTTTTTCTTATAAGGCTCTTACCCCAAGAAATGCCAACTGATCGAAACTTAGCTGCTGTAATTGAAGCACGGTGGGAAGCGCTTGGTTATAACAAGCCAATCCTTGTGCAGTACGGCATTTATTTGAAGAATGTATTTACTAAATTTGATTTTGGGACTTCGTGGAAAATTTCGCTTACCACACCAGCCCTTGAAGTCATGACTGAACGGATTCTTCCAACTGTTATAGTTAACTTATATTCACTTATTCTTTCAATTCCGCTTGGAATTGGTCTTGGAATTTACGCTGCTATTAAGAAGAACAAGTGGCAAGACCACTTGATTTCAACTTTGGTTATTGTCTTTGTCAGTGTTCCGTCCTACGTCTATGCCTTCCTTGTTCAATACGTGCTCTACTTTAAACTTCGTTGGGTGCCGACTAACGTTATGTATTCCTTAATGGACGCAGGCGGAAGTTATTTCTCACCAAAGATGTTCCAAAGTTTAATTTTGCCAGTATTAGCCCTCTCTTTTGGGGAAATTGCTGGTTTAACACGGTTTACAAGAGCTGAACTAACCGAAACACTTACATCTGACTATATGTTATTAGCGCGTGCGAAAGGCTTAACAAGATTCCAAGCAACTACCCGTCACGCTTTAAAAAATGCGATGGTTCCGATTTTTCCAATGATCATCTCATCTTTTATTGGTATTCTTGGCGGCTCAATGATTATTGAACAAATATTCTCAATACCAGGTGTTGGGGGATTATTTTTGATGTCAATTAATCAACTTGACTATGATGTATTTATGCTGATGACAGTATTTTATACATTGATTGGACTTTTAGCGGGCGTTCTTGTTGATGTTTCCTACGGATTCATTGACCCGCGGATCAAAATGGGGCAAAAGTAATATGAATAGTAACGAAAAGAAAATCAAACCAGTTGTCGACGAACGTTTTACGTTCGCTCATGAAAATGTTGAACTTCATGATAATAAATTAGAAACAAAAGCAAAAGGTTATTTTGCTGATGCTTTCTCACGCTTTACCCGTAATAAGGCGAGCGTTACTGCGACAATAATTATTGCTATCATTACCCTTTTTGCGATTTTTGTGCCGATTTTTACCCCTAAAAATGTTCAAACACTGATGGATCCATATTATTCAAAAAAAGGATCAAGAAGTACCATCCTCTATAATATTGGCGTTAATGGTGGCCAAAAGAAAGAAGTTAGCGACCGTGTTCTCTATTACGAATACGCGAAAGGAATTGCTGCGGAGTTTACTGAAGAAAAACCCGTCATTTCCATTGCGGAATCAAGAAATTCTAATTACCAACCAGTTATTAAGGCGCGTGCGCTTGATGACGTTACTTTTGGACCGTCAACCGCGCGGACTTCCGCGAGTATTGACCAATACTTAACTGTTGGATTTAAATTTATTTCAATCGAACAATCCAAGTTCCAAGAAATGCGTGATTGGGAAGTGGAAAACAACGTAAAATTGTTTTATCCATTAATTAATGAACAAAGCCCATATGCGTTCGGAGTCGGTACAGCTGACGCTGCTAATTACTGGTATAAAGCCACTAATCGAAATGACCCTATTAAACTTGTTGGTTCTAATCCAGTCGCTATTTCTTACTCTGAAAACATGGTTTTTGAAGATAATTATTTACGCGACAGTGAAGGGAACTTTGTTTATAACGTCTATACTGGCGGTGGATCAACTGAAACCGCTCAATTTAAAGTCCGGGTTCTCTATTACAATTACTACCGTTATTTACATGGACGGGAACCAAATTATATCTTTGGAACAGATTCACAAGGCTATTCAATGATTTATCGTCTGGCAACCGGTGTACGGCTTTCGCTTTTAATCGCTGTCCTTGTTTCAACAATCAACTTTATAATCGGGGCAATTTACGGCGCGATTGAAGGGTATTACGGTGGAACAACCGACCTAGTGATGGAGCGAATTGCTGATATTTTAAATGGGGTTCCGTTCGTGGTCGTTGTCACGCTCTTCCAACTCCACTTAGCTTCGAAAGTCGGATCTTTCGTGGGCTTCCTCTTCGCGTACGTTGTAACGGGGTGGCTAGGCACGGCTTCAAATGTCCGAAGTCAATTTTACCGATATAAAAATCAAGAGTACGTCCTCGCGGCGCGCACACTTGGGGCAAGTGACCAACGGATTATGTGGAAACATATTTTCCCGAATACCCTTGGAACGCTTATTACATCCTCGGTCTTAGTTATTCCGGGCGTTATTTTCTCAGAAAGTATGCTTTCTTACTTAGGAATTATTAAACTCGGTGGTGCGACCACTACGTCGCTTGGAACATTATTGTCGGACGCTTCCTCAATCTGGACGTCGTATCCGTCATTACTATTATTCCCAGCTTTGATTATTTCGCTCCTAATGATTTCCTTTAACCTCTTTGGTAACGGGCTCAGAGATGCGTTTAATCCCCAATTGAGAGGAAGTGAAGATTAATTATGGCAATTTTAGAAGTAAAAAGATTAAAAATTTCGTTCCGGACAAATAACGGAACGGTTAAAGCAGTTAGAGATATTTCTTTTAAACTTGAAAAAGGTAAAACCTTAGCGATCGTTGGCGAATCAGGTTCTGGTAAATCAGTTACCTCTAAAGCTATTTTAGGAATATCCGCCGGAAACGTCATTCTTGAAAGTGGCGAGATTATTTATGATGGTCAAGACCTTTTAAGACTTTCCGAACAAGACATGTATAACATTCGTGGTGATAAGATTGCAATGATCTTCCAAGATCCACTTTCGTCCCTTAACCCGATTGTCCGAATTGGTAAACAAATTACCGAAGGAATGATCCTTAAAAATAAAGCAATTCGTAAATCCGCTAAAAAAGAATTAAAAGTAATGCTAGAAAATTTAAAGTTAGCGATGTATGAATCGAAAAACCATGACGAAAAAGATAAGGTCATCATTGACGAATTAATCGCTGACTTTAACGCTGCAAGTATTACTGCTAGTCAATTAGAAAGTTCTTTCAGTAGTTCCGCTACTTTAGCGCATGATATTTTGTCACCTGTTAAAGACTTAGTGATGAAACTTGAACACCGTTATACGGGGGACGCTTCTTCGCCAATTAAACTGATGGTTCGTAATTTTAAAAAGATTAAGGATAACTACTTTGTCTTTTCAGTTAGTAAAGAATTAGATACTATTAACGAAACCTTAGTAAAATTACAAGGTATTTATAATACTTGGAAAAACCTTTCTGCGGAAAATAAAAGTGAAATCATTCCAAGTATTATTAGTGACTTCAAAAACATTGAAGCGCTACTTGAAGCAATTATTGCGCGCAATGAGCTTGATTTTTTCTCCCTCGGGTTTTATGTTAACAAACACCCCAAAGCTGACTTATCAGATTTAGCCTTCGCGGATATTAATGAGAAGACACAAAAATTTATTAATGAAACATTTATGCCGCGCTTTAATGAATATAATCGCGCTGCGCTTGAACATAGTGTTTATAAAACTTTAGAGTTTAAGATTAAGTCTATTGCAATGCTTGAAGAAATAAAGAAGTACTTAGAAGAAACTGAAGTACTATCAAAGAACGATTTCTTAGAGTTAATCAAAGAAATAAAACCAGTTATTAGTGCCTCAATCGATCCATTAAAAACTCAAAAAGATAGTTCAGCCTATATTTTGACCTCTTCCTTAACTAAAGACCTTAAAAAGTACTTCAGTGCGATTGATAACAATAAAGATGAAGAGAAACGGTTTAATAAACAAACCGCACGTTTTGAAACACTTAAGGCCCGCGGCAAACAAATGGAATACAAAGTCCAACCAATTAAACTTATTGATTTGGATGACATTAAAGATGATATGATTTCAACTTGTAACTCAATCATTGATAAATATAATTCCGCAATTCGTAAATTTGGTGACCACAACTATAAAAAGTGGGACAAAGTTGCCCATCTTACTGTTGACTATTTAAAAGAAAAAGCTAAAGATTCTACGGTTGTCTTATCTAATAGCGAAGCGAAAGAAAAAGCCATTAAACTGATGGAAGAAGTTTCGATTCCGAATGCTCGTGAAAGATTTAGACAATACCCCTTTGAGTTTTCCGGTGGGATGCGCCAACGGATTGTTATTGCAATCGCTTTAAGCGCTGAACCAGAAATTCTAATTTGTGACGAACCAACCACAGCCTTAGACGTTACAATTCAATCACAAATTCTTGAGTTAATTAATTCACTTAAAGAAAAACGTAATTTGTCAATTATCTTTATTACCCACGACTTAGGTGTCGTCGCTAATATGGCGGATGATATTGCGGTAATGTATGCCGGTAAGATTGTTGAACTTGGTTCGACAAATGACGTCTTTTATTCGCCGGCTCATCCATATACCTGGGCATTACTCTCCTCAATGCCAGACTTAGATACGAAAGAAAAACTTGAAGCAATTCCGGGAACACCGCCAAATATGATTTATCCACCCAAAGGCGACGCTTTTGCCGAACGGAACAAATATGCTTTAAAGATTGACTTTGAAGAAGCTCCGCCGATGTTTAAAATTTCCGAGACCCATTCCGCGGCAACGTGGCTTTTAGATCCACGTTCTCCAAAAGTTGAAATGCCGAAGATACTTCTAGACCGGATTAAACGGATGAAGGAAACCGATTATACGAAGAAAGGGAACGAATAATTATGGAAAAAAGTGAAAAAAAAGTCCTCTTATCGGTGCAAAACCTTTGCCAATACTTTAAGTTGAACCGCCGCGATTTTAAAGCGGTTGATGATATATCTTTTGATATTTATAAAGGTGAAGTTTTTGGCTTGGTCGGTGAATCAGGCTGTGGTAAAACGACAACTGGTCGTTCCATTATTAAAATTTATGAAGCAACTTCGGGAAACATCTACTTTAAAGGTGTCCGGATTGGCGCAGGTATCCGTTCTTATCAAGATGAAATTAAAAAAATTAAAACCGAGTTACGTCAAAAAACTTTTTATAATACAAAAAGAAATGAAGAAGAACAAGCTGAATTCGTTGAATTTAAACAAAAGTCGAACGCTCGTATTAAAGAACTTAAAGGCGAAATTCTTAAAGCTCGTCACGACCAAAAGAATTGTGACAAAGATTACGCTAAAGCCATTGTGCGTGAATTAACTGAAAAATATCAACCGTTAATCGATAACGAACAAGATCCTGTAAAGAAAGAAGAACTGCGTCAAGAATTTTCTAATCAATTAAAATTAGGAAAGAAGTCACGGATTGTTACTTCGATTCAAATGATTTTCCAAGATCCAATTGGATCACTCAACCCACGGATGACGATTAAAGAAATTGTTGCCGAAGGTTTAATTATCATGGGTGTTAAAGATAAAGATTATATCCAAGCTAAAGTTGAAGAAACGCTTGAATTAGTCGGTTTAGTTAAAGAACACGCCAGTCGTTATCCACACGAATTTAGTGGTGGTCAACGGCAACGGATTGGGATTGCCCGTTCAATTATTATGCAACCAGAAATGATTATTGCTGATGAACCAGTTAGTGCCCTTGACGTTTCAATTCAAGCTCAAGTTATTAACTTACTGAACTCTTTACGTGAAAAACTAGGTTTAACTATTCTTTTCATTGCTCACGATTTATCAGTTGTTAAATACTTCTCAGACCGGATTGCGGTTATGTATTACGGTAAATTAGTGGAATTAACAACGAGTGAAGAACTCTTTGCTCATCCACTTCACCCTTACACAAAATCACTTTTAAGTGCGGTTCCACTGCCAAACCCCGAATATGAAAAACATCGCGTTAGAACAGTCTATAACCCAATTGTTGATCATGATTATTCAACTAGTCAACCATCAATTCGCGAAGTTGGTCCGGGACACTTTGTCTATTGTAATGATGAAGAAGAGGCAAAATATAAAAAGGTAATTGCCGCGAAGAATGAAACTAAGTAAGAATACCGGAATTTTTCTCAAATATTTAATTGCTTTCCTCGTTGCTACTGGTATTTTCTTCATAACGATTAGTATTCGCAATATATATACGCTAACTGATAAGCAAAAAATTATTGGCGCACTTTCGGATGGCTTTGCCATTCCGGGCGTTCTTTTTATTGCTTTTGGTGCGCTGATGTGGCTCGCTAATCTTGGCTCATTTAACGGTATTGGTTATGTCATGAAACATCTTTTTATGATGCTGATTCCGCTTAGTAAGAAAAAGCACGAGACATACGCTCAATATCTTGAAACACGGAAAAAGGTTAATGGTTTTGGATTTTTGTTCGTCATTGGTGGCGTTTTCCTTTTAGCGGGTATTATCTTTATGTTACTTTTCTAAAATTAACGATATCAATAATTTACATAT
>CAYJAE010000033.1:0-9017 GCA_964368105.1 uncultured Staphylococcaceae bacterium | reverse complement strand
CCTCCTCCATAGTTAATACTTCATAGCCATTTTCAGTAATAACAATAGTGTTTTCATAATGGCTCGCGAGTTTACCGTCCTTTGTTTTCGTTGTCCAGCCGTCGGAAGCGACAACTAGTTCAACTTTTCCTTCATTGAGCATCGGTTCAACCGCAAGGGTCATCCCGACTTTAAGAAGGGGTCCTGTTCCAATTTTGCCAACATTAGGAACCGGTGGATCTTCGTGGAGGTGACGCCCCACTCCGTGTCCAGTGTAATCTGTGGTTAAGGTGTAACCGTAACGCGTTGCGTATTCGCTCACCGCGTGACCGATGTCGCCAACATGTCCTCCCGGACGAGCGGCGGTATTTACAGCGTGCCAGAAACTTTCTTCGCACACAGTAATTAATTTTTGGGCGGCTTCGCTGATTGTGCCGACTCCGAATGTTCGGGCGGCGTCAGCAACGTAGCCTGCTTTCGTTGCGCCAACGTCAACACTAACAATGTCACCTTCCTTTAGTATTTCCTTTTTACTCGGAATACCGTGGATTAAGGTGTCATTTACAGAAACACAGGTGTTTCCGCTGAAGCCATTGTAGTTTTTAAACGTCGGGATTGCTCCGTTTTCGACAATTACATTCCGGGCAATCATATCAACGTCATGCGTTGACATGCCCGGTTTTAATGCTTTCTTTACTTCACTAAAGACTAAGCCAACAATGCGTCCTGCCTCTTTCATTAAGGCAATTTCGCGGGGTGATTTAAGGATAATCACGCTTTATTCCCGTTTCCAATCATTTTCTTAGCTTGTTTTAGTAATTTATTAACACCTTGCGCACCATCAATTTCTTGAAGCAGGCCGCGTTCGATGTAGAAGCCTTCAAGTGGCTTTGTTTCATTATAATAATGACCTAAGCGCACTAAGAGACTTTCTTTCGTATCGTCTTTCCGTTGGAAGAGTTCGCCACCACAAGCGTCGCAAATTCCGGCAACTTTTGGTTTCATGCTGTCAATATGGAACGGGGTTCCACATTTGCGACAGACACGACGACCACTGATCCGCCGCACGAGTTCGTCTTCACTACAAGTAATGTTAATGACGAGTCCAATTGGCCGACCTAAGTCTTTACCAATCGTTTCCAGTGCTTCGGCTTGAACAAGCGTCCGGGGGAAGCCGTCAAGGAGATAGCCGTCAGCACAGTCGCTTTGACTAAGCCGTTCACGAACTAAGCCGATCGTTACTTCGTCCGGCACTAAGTGACCTTCGTTAATGTAACTTGCGGCAAGTCGTCCAAGTGGCGTTCCTTGCTTAATTGCTTCACGGAACATATCGCCAGTACTAATATGGGGGAAACTATATTCCGTAATTAATAACTTAGCAAGTGTTCCTTTACCAGCCCCTGGGGGCCCGAGTAAAATAATGTTATTCACTTGGGCCTCCAAAGATGCTGCCTTGTTCTTCAAATGAGCGGCCAGCGAGTAATCCATCGATTTGGTTATTAAGTTCAATTGCAACCCCGACAACAATGATTAAGCCCGTTCCGCCTAAGGCTAAGCTTTGGTCAGGAACGATTTTAAATAAGACGAGGAGAATTGGAAGGGCGGCGATGAGCGCTAAGCTGAAGGCGCCGATAACAGTAATTCTATTTAAGACTTTACTAACATAGCGTTCGGTTTCCGCTCCTGGGCGAACACCGGGAATATAACTACCATTCTTTTGGAAGTTTTCCGCCATTTTCTCCGGGTTAATTTGCATCTTTGAATAAAAGAAACTAAAGACAATAATTAAGACGAGATAAATAATAAGTCCCCACGGCATTTGCCACGTTTTGCCTTCAAACCACGGCATAGTAACTAGGGCACTTGAATTAAAGATTTTAAGCCACTCTGCGTCAGCGCTTGCGCCAACGAAGGAGGCAATGATTGAGGGAGCCATCATGATTGAGGAGGCGAAGATAACGGGAATAACCCCAGCGCTATTAATCTTAATTGGTAAGAAACTAGCTTGGGCCATTTTCCGGCTGCCCCCACTTTTTCCAGCATGTTGGACTGGAATCTTCCGTTTACTCGTTTCAACGAAAGTAATAAAGCCAATAATAAGTAAGAACGCTAAGACATAAACCCCGAATTGGAGTAAACCAATTAAGAGTTGTTGACTGCCTTGGCCAACTTTATCACTGAGCCAGTTACGGTAAGCGGCAACGATTTGTTGTGGTAAGCTACTAACAATACCAGCAAAGATAATCATTGAAATGCCGTTTCCGATGCCTTTTGTGCTTATTTGGTCACCGAGCCACATGACAAGCATTGTTCCGGCGAGCATAACAGTAATAATATAGGCGTACGTCCAGAAGTCACTATTAGCGAGCGTAATATAGTTTTGATTTTCCATTGTTACGATAATCCCATACGCTTGAACTGCGCCAAGCATTAAGGTTAAGTAACGGTTTGTCATTTCAATCTTTCGTCTTCCGTAATCTCCTTGCGCGGATAACTCCGTTAAGGCTGGTAAGACGTCCATTGAAAGGAGTTGAACAATAATCGAGGCCGTAATATAAGGGCTTACCCCGAGCGCGAAGACACTAAATTGTTGCAGTGTCCCCCCACCCAGTAAGTTCATAATCCCAAAAGCATCATTGCTTTGGAAACTAAAATCACTTAAGGTAACGCCAGGAACGGTAATCGCTGCGCCAATCCGGAAGACAAACATAATCATAATCGTAAAGAAAATACGATTCATGATTTCTTTGTTCTTAAGAATTGCGGCGACCTTTTTCATCTTAAATTACCTCAGCTTTTCCGCCGAGCCGAACGATTTCTGCACTTGCTTTTTGTGAGAATTTATGGGCTTGAACGGTAAGTTTTTTCACTAATTCGCCACTTGCTAAGATCTTAACACCATTTAATTCTTTCTTGACAATGCCTTTGTCGACTAAGAGCGCCGGTGTAACGACGGTGCCGTCTTCAAAGACATTTAATTCTGCTAAATTGACAACTGCGTATTTCACTTGGTTAACGTTGTTAAAGCCACGTTTTGGAATACGACGGAATAAAGGCATTTGTCCACCTTCGAAGCCAAGGCGGGTTCCGCCACCACTTCTTGAGTTTTGACCTTTTTCACCGCCACCAGCGTTTTTGCCGGTGCCAGAGCCTGGTCCGCGACCAACGCGTTTGCGATTACGACGTGCTCCTTCAGTATAGGTTAATTCATGTAATTTCATAATTTCTCCTCTCCTTAGGCAGCGCTTTCGCGTAATTTCTTGACTTCGTTAGCCCGTTTGAGACTACGTAAGCCATTATCAGTTGCTTTAAGGACGTTAAGTGGGGTTCTTGAACCGTAAATTTTACTATAAACATTACGGATACCCGCGAGTTCTAAAATGGCCCGAACTGGTCCCCCGGCAATAACTCCGGTACCTTCTGGGGCTGGTTTTAAGAAGACGGTACACGCACCAAACTTGCCGCTAACTTCATGAGCAATTGTTTCACCCTTAACGAGTTCAATCGCAAAGACGTTCTTTTTGGCAACTTCAATGGCTTTTTTAATGGCGTCTGGTACTTCTTGGGCTTTCCCGTTTCCGTAGCCATAACGTCCGCCACCAAAACCAATGACGACAACTGCGGTAAAGCGGATTCTCCGTCCACCTTTAGTTGTTTTACTAACGCGGTTAATTGTAACAACACGTTCTTCGTAATCTTTTGGCCGTGGGGCGTTTTTGCGTGGTCCGCGACTTGGTTTATCACCTTTTGGACGACGTGGTCCGCGGGCGTCAGACTTAGCAGGAGCTTCAACTGGTTGGGCGTCGAGTGAAACTTCTTCAGCTTCAGTAACGACTACTTTATTTTCTTCCATTTCTTTCTCCTCCTTTAGAATTCTAAGCCGGCTTCACGTGCGCCGGTTGCTAAGGCTTCAACCCGACCATGGTAGAGATAACCACCACGATCGAAGACAACTTTTTTAATTCCTGCTTTTTTAGCAGCTTCGCCAATTGCGACTCCAACAGCTTTTGCGGCTTCGACGTTTCCGCCGTTTTCTAAGCCGTGACTCGTTGCGGCGCCAAGTGTTACCCCAGCGACGTCATCAATTAGTTGGCAACTAATGTGTTTATTACTCCGGAAGACGACAAGCCGTGGGACTTCGTGGGTGCCACTGATCTTGCGACGGATGCGGGCATGACGACGTTTTCTAATTTCGTTACGTTTAATTTGTTTTACCATTTTAATTTACCCTACTTGGCGCCTGCGCGCTTGCCTTCCTTACGAATAACAACTTCATCACGATACTTAATTCCTTTACCTTTATATGGTTCTGGTTCACGAATCGCGCGAATGAGTGCCGCGGTTTGACCAACGGCGTGTTTGTTGTAACCACTGACGATAACAACGGTTGGTTTATCAACAACAATCTTTGCGCCCGCTAAAGGACTAATGACTGTATCATGACTATAACCGACGTCTAAAAGGACATCCTCACCTTGTTGAATGGCCCGGTAACCAATCCCGATAATATCAAGGATGATTTCAAAGCCATCATGAACGCCAACAATGGCGTTATTAAGTAAGGCACGGAATGTGCCGTGGTTTTGTTTGGTTTGTTTGATTTCGTTATCGCGTTTGACGATGATAACTGTTGGATCACTTAAATCCATTGTAATGTGTAAGGGGAGAGTTACATGGTTAGTGCCTTTTGGACCTTTAACCGTAATGTCTCGCCCATTAATGTCGAGGGTCACCCCTGCTGGAATGTGAATGTGTTTATTACCGATACGTGACATAATTCCCCCTTACCATACGTAAGCGACAACTTCGCCGCCAATGCCTAAGGCACGAGCTTTCCGATCAGTCATCACTCCTTGTGAAGTTGAAATAATTGCAATACCTAAACCACGTAAAACGCGGGGTAATTTATCGCTTGTCGTTGAAACACGTAAACCTGGTTTCGAGATTCTCTTTAAGCCAGAAATTACTTTTTCATTATTTGGACCGTATTTTAAGACGATGGTTAATACTTTCTTAGTGTCACCACTAATAACGTAATCTGTAATAAACCCTTCTTCTTTTAAGATTTTGGCAATTTGGACTTTATTCTTGCTGCTAGGTAGTGCTAAAGAATCTTTATTTACCGCGACGGCATTACGAATTCTGGTCAGCATATCCGCAATTGGATCTGTCATACTCATTTTGCATTTCCTCCTTACCAACTGGCCTTTTTCATGCCAGGAATTTCGCCGTTATACGCTAATTCGCGTAAGCAAATACGGCAGACACCAAATTTTTTGTATACACTATGTGGCCGTCCACAGCGGGAGCAGCGACTATAGGCACGGACTGCAAATTTTGGCGTTCTTTGTTGTGATACTTTTTTACTAGTTTTTGCCATATTTCCTCCTTAGCGTGCAAACGGCATTCCGAATAAGCTTAGTAATTCATAAGCTTCTTCGTCCGTTTTCGCAGTTGTGACGATAACAACGTCCATTCCGCGGATTTTATTAATGAGATCGAAGTCGATTTCAGCGAAGATTAATTGTTCGCGCACACCAAGGGTGTAGTTACCATGACCATCAAAAGCGTTTTTACTAACGCCACGGAAGTCACGAACCCGAGGAAGAGCAATTGTAATTAATTTATCAAGGAATTCGTACATTCTTTCACCACGTAAGTCAACTTTGGTACCAATTGCTTGACCTTCACGAAGTTTGAAGCTCGCTTCACTTTTCTTCGCAAGGGTAATAACTGGTTTTTGACCGGCGATAACCGTTAATTCTTTAACAGCGTCTTCTAAGAGCTTCGCGTTTTGAGTCGCGTCGCCCACCCCCATATTAATAACGATTTTATTAATTTTTGGGACTTGCATTGGTGAAGTGTATTTGAATTTTTCAATCATTGCACCAACGATTTTTTCGTTGTATAAGGCGATCATCCGACTATTTGATTTAACGACCACTGGGGCTTTTTTTGCTTTCGGCGCAGCTTCTTTTTTCACTGGCTTGGCGGCAACTTCGGCTTTAGGCGCTTCTTCAACTTTCGGCGCTACATCTTTTTTCGGGGCTTTTTCTTTTTTCGGAGCGGCCGACTCTGGAGCAACTTTTTTAGTTACTGGTTTCTTTACTTTTTCTTCTGCCATTGTCCCCTCCTACTTAATTACTTCGCCGCTTTTTTTAGCGTAACGAACTTTCTTACCTTTTACTTCTTTAATACCCACGCGCGTAGCTTTTTTGGTTTTTGGATCAATTAAGCTCACATTGCTCACATGGATTGGAGCGTAGATATCAAGAATCGCTCCTTCTGGATTTTGTTGGGTTGGTTTGCGATGTTTTTTCTTAACATTGATGCCTTCCACAACGACTTTATCTAATTTTGGATAAGCCCGTTGTACAACACCGGTCTTTCCTTTATCAGCGCCGGTTATGACGATGACTTTATCACCTTTTTTAATTAACATACCAGGGCCTCCTTATAATACTTCCGGAGCAAGGCTGACAATTTTCATTGCCCCTTCTCCTTTTTCCCGTAATTCACGGGCAACTGGACCAAAGACCCGGGTTCCAATCATATTGCCGTCGTTATTAACAATAACTACTGCATTATCATCGAAACTAATTTTTGATCCGTCAGGACGTAAGACGCCTTTTTTAGTCCGAACAATAATTGCTTTGACTAAGTCGCCTTTTTTAACTTTTGAATTTGGGGTAGCTTGTTTAACCGCTAAGAGGACGATATCACCAATGTTTGATTGATGACGGATACTGCCGCCGTAGAGACGGACAATTCGGCCCATTTTTGCTCCGGAGTTATCGGCTACTAACACGTTTGTTTCAACTTGTAGCATCTTTATTCCTCCTTCGCCGGTTCAACAACCGTTTCGTCTTTAATGTCCTCTAAGGTAAGTTCGGCGAGGGCGACGACTTTGACAAAGCGCCATCTTTTAGTCCGACTTAAGGGACGGGTTGCCATGATTTCGACAACATCACCAAGTTTAGCGACGTTTTCTTCATCATGCGCATAATACTTTTTACGATACTTGACGCGTTTACCATATTTTGGATGGCGTTTGTAAGTTTCAACTAAGACGGTAATTGTTTTGTCTTGGCGAGCACTGACGACAATGCCTTCAAAGGTGGCCCGCACTAATCTATTTTCACTCATATCTTTACTCCTTACTTAATGCCTAATTCACGTTCCCGAATGATTGTGTAAATCCGGGCTATATCTTTGCGAACGCGGGTAATTGTATTACCATTTTCGAGTTGTCCAACCGCTTGTTTACGACGGAGATGGAATAACTCTTCTTTTAAGCTGTAAACTTTATCATTGAGTTCACTAACGCTTAATGTGCGAATATCTTTAATTTTCATACACTAATTGACATCTCCTTTCGCCACAACTCGAGTTTTAATCGGGAGTTTGTAAGCCGCAAGGCGTAACGCTTCACGGGCAATTTCCGGTTTGACTCCACCGATTTCAAACATAATGCGGTTCTTTTTAACGACTGCAACCCAGTCTTCAGGATTTCCTTTACCGGAACCCATCCGAACTTCGGCTGGTTTTTTTGTTTTGCCTAAGTGGGGGTAAATTCTGATCCAGATTTGACCCGCCCGTTTCGTATATCCGGCAAGGACAATACGAGCGCTTTCGATTTGACGGTTGGTGATGTAGTCTCCTTCTAAGGCTTGAAGACCGAATTCACCGAAGTCAACCGTTGCTCCACCCTTAGTTAAGCCTTCATAACTCAAGCGTTGAGGACGACGATATTTTGTTCTTTTTGGTTGTAACATTATACATTTCCTCCTTTTTTGCTTAAGTCGTATTCACCGCGGCAAATCCACACTTTAATGCCGATTCGGCCGTAAGTGGTGTGGGCTTCCGCGTGCGCGTAATCTATATCACTACGAAGAGTATGAAGTGGAATGATTCCTTCTTTATAACCTTCAGCGCGAGCGATTTCGGCGCCGTTTAGCCGTCCACCAATTAAGGTTTTAATTCCTTTTGCGCCAGCGCGACGAACGCGTTGGATGGTTTTCTTTTGAACAATTCGGAATGATCCACGTTGTTCAAGTTGACGAGCCATATCTTGAGCGACTAAACTTGCGTTTAAGTCAGGATTCTTTACTTCGATAACATTAATCTTTAAGTCGCCAGTTTTAACAAGTTTTGTTAACTTTGCGGTTAAGGCTTTAATGCGGTCACCTTGTTGGCCAATGACGACCCCAACTCGAGCGACGTGGACACTGACGATAACGCTGATGCCACTTTCGAAGGTATTAACCCGATCAATTTCAATGTGTGAGAGTAAGGCTTCTTTAAGTTCCACTACTAAGAAGTTACGAATGTCGATATCTTCTTTAAGGAAGCTAGCAAAGTCTTTATTTTTAGCGAACCAGCGACTATTCCAATTACGGTAGATACCATAACGTAAGCCATTTGGATTTACTTTTTGTCCCATGCTTTATGCCCTTTCTTTCACTTTGACGATAATTGTACTCGTCCGTTTGATGATGCCCGCTGCGCTCCCTTTAGCGCGAGGACGGAATCGTTTCATTTTCAGTGAATCATTAATTTGTAATTCACTAATGTATAAGCTGTCTTTGTCGAAGCCGTGATTGTTAACTGCGTTAGCCGCGGCACTTTCAATTGTTTTACGAATTGGGAGGGCTGAGACTTTATTAACGTTATAGAGAATTGCCACTGCTTCACTAACACTCTTACCGCGCACGACGTCAGCGACTAAGCGCATTTTCCGTGGGGTGACGCCAACACTACGACTGATGGCGACCGCTTCGGTGACAACTTTCTTTTCTTTGACTGGTTTTACTTCTTCTTTAACTGCTTTTGGTTTTGTTACTCTTGCCATAATTCCCCCTACCGTTTCTTCGTTGCAGCGGCCGCTTTGTCTTCCGCAGTGTGGCCAGTGTGGCCGCGGTAGTTACGGGTCGGTGCGAATTCGCCGAGTTTATGACCAACCATATCTTCGGTAACATAGACGGTGATATGTTCTTTGCCGTTATAAACTGCGAACGTATGACCGATGAAGGATGGGA
>CAYJAE010000032.1:3025-9144 GCA_964368105.1 uncultured Staphylococcaceae bacterium | reverse complement strand
GACATTTTTAAAGTAATGATTAGAGCAAGCTATTACTTAGAAGAAATAATGGTTGTGCTCATTACTAAAATCGATATAAGTAAAAAACTAAAACCGTTTGTTACTGCACTAGTGGCGAAGTGTCCCAATGTAAAAACAGTTATTCAAAACATTAATCCGGGACGGACTAACGCTAATTTTGGAGAAAAAGAAGTAGTGTTATTTGGCCCGGGATATATCACTGATAAGATTGACTCTTTAACTTTTAAAATATCTTCAAAATCTTTCTTTCAAGTTAATACAGCGCAAGCGGAGAAACTTTATGAAAGAGCTATTAGTATTGCGGAATTAAAGGCGACTGATACTGTTCTTGATGCTTACTGCGGAATTGGAACACTAACGGAATTAATTGCGCAGAAGGTTAAAAGAGTAATAGGCGTTGAAATTGTTAAAGAAGCAGTCGTGGACGCTGAGGAAAACGCTAAAATTAATAAGATTAGTAATATTAAGTTTTTTGAACAAGACGCCGGCGAATTCATGGTTAATTATAAGGGAAAGGAAGCAATCAATGTTGTTTTTGTTGATCCTCCTCGAAAAGGATTAGACCAAGTATTCATTAATAAATTACTTTTAGTAAAACCTGAAAAGATTATTTATATCTCTTGTGACCCAGCGACACTTGCCCGTGATTTACGCTTGTTAAGTGCCGATTACGACATTAAAACTGTTGAAGCCCTGGATATGTTTCCCCGGACCGCACATGTGGAAACGATTGTGTTACTTTTGTTAAAAGAAACTAATAAATAAACATAGATAATCGGTTGAATTTTTACAATACAGTTGTATTTATTATTGTAAAGACTTTTATTTTCACAAGAAAAGAACAAACTTTATTGCAAACGTGCTATCAAAATGCTAAAATGATAGCACAACAAGCAAGGGAGTGAAGATATGAAAAGTCTTATTGAGGAGAAAATTAAAATTCAAGCAATGAAAAACAACGGATACATCACGTCTTTAGATTTAGAATGCTTAAGTGTATCAAGAAGTACAATCGCTTCATTAGTTAAAAAAGGGAAATATCGAAGAGTCGGCAAGGGGATTTTTATTTTAGATAGTCACATTGAGGATAGTTTATACTCGTTTTCTCTGAAATATACCAAAATGGTCTTTGCGCGTAGATCCGCTTTATATTTAAACAACATGACAAATAAGCAGTTATTAGTTATTGAGGGAAACTTTCCTCAAGGCTATAATACCGGGAGAATTAAAGAAATTAAGTGTCATCACCCTAGAGAACCAAAGTTTTCTATCGGAGTAACAAGGATAGAGACGGCATCGGGTAACGAAGTTAATAGTTACGATAAAGAACGGTGTATTTGTGATTTATTTTTATATGATGATTTTGACTTAGAAGAAACCAAATTTGCCATTAATGAATACAAAAAGGGGTTTGTTGATTTGGATAAATTATATGATTATGCCAAAAAACTTAATGTTTTACTTCAAGTAAAAAGTATCTTCGAGGTAATAATTTAATGAATGTCCATCAACTTACTAATTTTGCTCAAAGGCAAGCTGCTAGTAAAGGAATATCTCATCAGGCAACACATGACGCATTTTTTTTCGAGCACTTTTTGAGGAGACTGTCTTTAAGTAAGTATAGCGAGTCTTTTGTATTTAAAGGAGGCTTTTTATTAGGAAGCATAGTTGGACTAGAGAAAAGAACGACTTTAGACATGGACTTAGAGTATCAAGGAGCCAATCTATCAAAAGATGAAATATATCGGATAATTGAGGAGATATGCAATGAAGATATAGATGATGCTGTTGATTATCTTATTGTTTCTGTTAATGAAATTATGGAAGAACAAAAGTATTCTGGTATTTCTGTTAGGATTAAAGGAACGTTTGGAAATTTAAAAAAAATATTTTCGCTCGATATAGCTAATAATGATCCTATTACGCCGTTTCCTGATTTGTATGAATATAAGTCAAAATTTAATGAATCAAGTTTTAAAATTTTGTCATATAACATAGAAACAATACTTGCCGAAAAATTTCATACAACAATTGCAAAAGGCGTTAGAAATTCTCGATCAAAAGATTTGTATGACATTTTTCTTCTTGTAAGTGAAAACGATTATGATTCAGATATTCTTCATGATGCGATTGTCAATACTTTTAGGTTCAGAAAAACAAATATAAAAAAAGAATATATTAAAACAATACTAGAAATGATCAAAACTTCCAAAATACAAAAAGAAAGATTTGAAAATTATGTTAAAAAAAGCAAATACATAAAAGAGATTACTTTTAATGATGTTATGGATGCTTGTGATAAATTGTTTAATATTATTAAGTATATTGATTATCAATTTAATGAAGATATTGAAATACGCTTAATAAGACATGGAGAGGATGAAAAAGGCAAACTTGGCGGATGGTCAACGTTAAGATTAACTGATAATGGGAAAGAACAAATTCAAACATTGGCAGAGAGTATAATCTTAAAAGAGGCGGGTTTTGATTTAATTATCGCTAGTGATTTAGAGCGCGGAAAAGAGACGGCTATCATTTTATCTAATATATTGAATATTACTGCCATCTATAGCGATGGATTGCGTGAAATAAATAACGGAGACCTTGCTAATTTAACGATTGAAGAATTTAACAAAAAATATCACGGTTTGTATTTTGCTTCTCTTAGATTCAATCAAAAGTATCCGGGCGGCGAGTCCCCTGAAGATTTCTTTATTAGGGTTAAGGACTGTTTTTTTAATATTATTCAAAATCATAAAAGCAAAAAAGTTTTAGTCGTCACTCACGGCGGTGTTATTGGAATAATTGAGTCAATTATTAATGGTGTTGGTTGGAGTAATAGGCAAAAATATGATATAAAATTTGCGGAGTCTTTTAAACTAACAATAAAGAACGGAATAGCCGTTCTAGAAGAAAATGTGAGTAGACAAGTTTAACGTCTCTATCCAGATGACTTTTTGATTATTTTTATAATAATAGTTGAAAAAATTTGTGATGTATTTTTCCTTATATCAATAATCTTTAGATGTTTAGTATAAGCAGCTAAATAGATCTAAGTTTTTAATGAGATAGTAATAATTTGTAAAATAATGATTAATAATTGAAAAAAAGTAAACATCTGAGGCAACTTGCCCTTAAATACAGGGTGTTTTTAAGGGCAAGTAATATTTTAAAGGTTAGATTTTTTCTACAAAGGCACCTACTATTGAAGTGAAAATTAGTGCAATTTATTAAGTAAATAACGCAAGTTTCAAAATTGATAAACGGAGTTGACACAGGAATATCATTCCAATATAATGTGTTGTGTCAAAATTAACGGACGGAGGAGACACAAATGAATTTAACTAAAGAAAATGCCAAAAAGATTGAAGGAAAAAGTATATATTCAAATTATGGTTACATCTCTTATAAATATAGAGATGATATTTATTTTAAATTCGCCAAGTTAACATATGAGTTGTTTGAAAATGAAGAATACCAATTTATTTTTGAACCATATTATGATGTCCTTGATGCTTTTCCAACCTTAGACATTCCCGGCATTGATTTATCTCTTAAACTAAAAGTATATTATCGATCTAATTTTATGCCGGTCTTTGTTAGTGAAAGAATAATTCCCAAAAATAGAGTTAATCTTCAAGAGGAATTAAAAAAATTAAATATGGATTATTACCAACCGTTCTTGCTCCTGCTTGATTCTAAAATGGTTTATGGAGGTGATAACCTCTCGGTTAAAAGTGATGCCTTCTATGAAAGGCAAACAAGTAAATCTAAAGAGACCGCAGATTTATATAAAATGATTCCTTTTATTTTAAAAAGACTCGCAGCAAGAAGTGATATGTTAATTGGCGATATTCAAGTGAATGAAGAAAACCGGGAATTACTCATTAAAAACTATTTATTCTTATATGAAAAGGTTTCAAAATATTACGATGAGAAAAGCAAAGGAAACAGTGGAAGAAAAAGAAAAGAAATATCCTTCCTATCCTTAAATGAACTAATAAAGTTATATGAGCTTGACATAATAACACTCGATGAAGCAGTGAAGAAAAGTGGTCTAGGATCAAAATCTACTTTTTATCGGCGCTTAAGAGAATTAAAAAATAATCAACAATAAAACAGGTTTGGCTATTATAAGCAGTCTATTAAACTGAGGCTAATATAAAAGAAATGTTGACATCTCACTAGACTGAAAAAAATGTAAAGAGCAACAAGTTTTTTCATTTTGAATTGAAAAAAAGTGTAAAAGTCGAATTATGTTTGTTTTACAAGGGATAATTTTGATTTCTTGAAAAGTGATAAATAATATTTTGTAAATTGCGGATTTTGTTCGATTAATTGCCAAATGGAAAGGCAATATAAAAAGAAAACCAACACTTAAAATAAGTGTAATGTTTAGCATACTCTTCGTATTGTTATACATTTTAACAATTAATACTTCTCGTATTGTTGGTATTTTTTCTAATTAATACTTCTCGTATTGTTGTTTTTGTGTTATTATATTGACAGGAGGATTTAACTATTATGGAAATCAAAAGAAAAATATATGACAATTTGGTCGAGTGGAAAAGTAATAGCCAAGGGAAAAGCGCGCTCCTTATTGAAGGCGCTAGACGTATAGGGAAATCAACAATCGCTGAAAAACTTGGCAAAGAACAATATAAAACTTATATAATCATTGATTTCGCTAATGTAAGTAAATCTATAATTGATAATTTTAATGATAATTTAAACAACTTAGATGTTTTTTTCCAAGTTATAGCTCTGGAATATAATACACAATTATTTAAAAGAGAATCATTGCTGATTTTTGATGAAATTCAGAAATTCCCTAAAGCAAGAGAAGCTTTAAAATACTTGGTTAAAGATGGGCGATATGATTTTATCGAGACCGGATCTTTAATATCAATTAAGGATAATGTAGATAAAATAGTAATTCCATCTGAAGAAACTAAGATAAGGATGCATCCGTTGGATTTTGAAGAATTTTTAGATTACGCAAAAGAATCAATATTAAAGAATTACATAATTGAGTGCTTTGAAAATAAAAGACCGCTTAAAAATGAGTTTCATAAGAAAGCGATGCGGCTCTTTAGAGAATATATGCTTGTCGGGGGTATGCCACAGAGTGTGGTGGCCTATTTTAGTAATGAAAGAGACTTTAATAAGGCAGATTATGAAAAAAGACAAATACTATCCTTATATAAGGACGATATAAAAAAAGCAGCAAAACGCTATAATTCAAAAGTAGCGGCTATATTCGAAAATATCCCGGGTTTTTTATCAAAGCATGACAAAAAAATAGTTCTAACGAAATTGGGTGGTAGTTTAACATTTGATCAATATGATGAACCACTCTTTTGGTTGAACGATTCAATGATTTGTAATTTAGCTTATAAATGTAATGATCCGAGTGTCGGATTTGCACTAAACCTAGATGATTCGTCTGTGAAATGTTATATGGGGGATACCGGTCTATTAGTTAGTTTGGCATTTTCAGAAAATGAGATACTTAAAACGCAGTTGTATAAGCAAATTATGAACGATAAATTATCATTAAACGAAGGAATGATTTATGAAAACGCTATATCACAAATGCTCGTCTATAAAGGAGTAAAATTATATTTTTACACTAGTTATTCTCAAGAAAAAAAGATAAACGATATCGAGATAGATTTTATGGTTTCTAATAATTCAAAAACTAATATTAAAGTTTTTCCGATTGAAGTTAAGTCATCAAAAAACTATACAAAAAGATCCTATGATAAGTTTAAAAGTAAATTTGGTAAAAAAATAGGGACATCCTATATCGTTCATCCTAAACCACTACTAATTAGTGAAGATGGTATTTACCTACCACCATATATGTTCTTTTGTCTGTTCAATGACTAAAACTAAGTTTAAAGCTTTTGTAAAACAACCATTTTTGATTGCTTTCGCCCAAAACAATCACTTTTGATTGTTGTTAAAAATTTACATATTTCTCGGATTATTAACAAAAAGACATTTGTGATGTATTTTTTCTTATATCCATAATCTTTATATGTTTAGTATAAGCAGCTAAATAGATCTAAGTTTTTAATGAGATAGTAATAATT
>CAYJAE010000032.1:0-2925 GCA_964368105.1 uncultured Staphylococcaceae bacterium | reverse complement strand
TGTAAAATAATGATTAATATTTTAAAGGTTAGACTTTTTCTACAAAGGCACTTTATATTGAAGTGAAAATTAGTGCAATTTCTTAAATTTGCGAAACAGCACAAGAAAATTAGTCTATTAAACTGAGGCTAATATAAGAAAAATGTAAACTAAAATAAACATGAATGTAAACCTCCAGTTAGTGGACATTTAATGATTTGTCATTAAAATTAAAGATAGTAAAAATTAAAAAAGGAAAATATTATGAAAAAAAGCAAACATGTCTTACTGTTAATGCTCGGATTAATAACGCTTGCTAGCTGCGGCAATAACTCAAGTTCCTCTTCCGCGCCCGCTAGTTCTAGTGCGCCAATCACAGAAGTTAGTTCAAGTGAAATACCAAGTTCAGAGGTTAAACCGCCCGTTAAGTACTTTACTGTTACGTGGATGGATGAAAGTGGAAAATCACTTGGAACCACTAGTGTTGAAGAAGGGAAAATTCCTGCTTATTCGTACTCTCCAAAGAGTGACGAAAAAACCACTAAAACATTAGTGGGTTGGTCATTAACATTAGGAGGAGAAGTAGTTTCTTTAAGCGCTGTTACAAAAGAAGTAACTTACTTTGCGGTTATTAGTGAAACACCAAAGCAATATAAAATAACTTTTAATACGGGAGCAGGAACTAGTGTTGATCCAATTACTGTTCCTTATGGCGCTCTGGTAGAAGCCCCTGATTCTCCAACCTTAGAGGGATCACGCTTTGTCGGTTGGGCAAGCGACACTGCCGGCGAAGAAAAAGTTTCTTGGCCTTATACTGTAACGGGTAACATTACCTTTTACGCTATCTACAACGCAAAGCTTGATTTAAAAGCACATCTTAAAACTTTGACCGAAGGATATAAACTAAATCCTTATTCTTATATTCCTGAAGCAATGCGTCCAGATTACGCAGCTAATATTGTTAAAGATAGTGATCTTGTTGAAGACTATACTTCTTTTGTAAGTACAAACAAGATTAGAAGTGGCTATGGTGAACAATGGAATATGGTGCTTGAAAACATTAATCAATCAATGCTCTTCTTTAACGCTATTAGTGCGGTTGAAACAATAGTTTCTTCTTCCGTTGTTGTTTTTAATGATTACCTTGATAAGAATCCCGCTGACTTTGCGGAGCACGAATTCACAGTCGGAACTTACCGGGTTGTCGTTATATTTAAGGATGACGTCTTAACTTATGTCTTGAATTACGAATTAGCGGGAGGGTCAACCGAAATCGCCTTATCTTTAAATATCAATACTGGCGAAAGAGTCGGACGGATTCAAATGGGACAAGCTAATGCACTCCGGTATGTAATCCGTGAAGATTCTTATACTTTTGCGATCCGCTACTTTGGGATAAGAAGAGCATACTTCCATATTAAGAAAGTAGGAGACGACCTCAGTGGTCATATTTACGAAACACTTGGGATTGACGGAAAATTCTCAACCGTCAGCGCGGCAGAGTTTTTTGTAATTGACGATTATCTAGCAGTCGTGGGTAACAAAGCAAGCAGAAATCTTGGAAGCAGTAATACCATCTCGGAACTATACCGGAAAAACACTGGCAAACTAGTGGGCTACGAAATAGAAGAAAAGTATCCGCTTGTTACTTATCATAGTGTTTGGTTTAATTTAAGTGACGTTGAGGGTATTAATAATATTAAAATAGCGAAGAATGAAGAAGAGGTCACACAAATCTTTGTTAATAATCAAACAACACCGTTTGCATATAAAACGCTTGGTGGAATAAATCCACTGACAAATACTTCAAAACGTTTTAATCTTGAAACACGCGACCAGTACTTTAATGTTTATGACTCCGTAAATGATACTTATATTAAAAAAGAAGTAGCGACCCCAATGTTATTTGTCCAAGAGCAATCACTGAAAACACTTGTCGCAGATGTTAAAGAAAAAAATAGTTATTTAACTTCTTTTGCGCTTGTTATTTCCGCGGATGATCTTGCTAATATTATTGCTCATTATAAAGTCTTAGTTCCTAACTTTAAGGAATTCAAAGAACTAATGAGTGCTGAACAAATTCTTGACTTCATTGGCAGCGCTATTCTTGTTAAACCAACTGAATAAGACAAATAGAAGTAGTTACAAACCAGTAATAATTTTAATGAGTTTGTTTTCTTTGCTTTGACTAAGGAGCGCTTGATTATTAAGTAGCATATTTTGTGTTTGCTGTAAATAAAGCGCTTTTTTGTCTTGAGAAAAAATAATGCATTAAATCTCTTGTAATAAATATTATTCAGTATAAGATAGAAAAGACATCAAAAGTCACAAATTAGAGGTAGCGGTGTAAATGAGTAGTGCTTCGAGCCGGTAGGCTAGGACGAGCATGAAAGGTAATCACCGCCGAGTAACTTCCTTAGACATAAAGAAGTTATGGGGATATCTGAGAATATCGATATCACTCCTACGTAAGTAGAGGCGCTAAAAAGAAAATAGTTATTAATTACCTATTAGCGTCCTCGAGGATGCTTTTTTTGTTAAAAAAGTAGAAAAGAGGAAAAAGAAAGATGAAAAAAGGAATACTTTTCACAACCCTAGGCTTAGTTAGTGCCTTACTTTTTAGTTGTAGTGGTCAAACACCCTACAATATGGAGAGTGAAACTAAACTTGTAGTCGGACTAGAAGCAGCTTACGCTCCCTTCAACTGGGCGGAAACACGGGCAAACGAACACACAATGCCGCTTAGCAATCAATCAGGATCATTTGTGGACGGCTATGACGTTAGTATCGCTCGTCTCGTCGCAGAGGAACTTGGTAAAAAGGTTGAATTCAAAGCTATTGAATTCTTAGGCTTAATCCCAGCCTTAAAGAGCCGTGATATTAGCATTATCATTGCCGGGATGTCACCAACTGACGTACGGAAAAGAGAAATAGCATTCACTAATG
>CAYJAE010000031.1:0-9367 GCA_964368105.1 uncultured Staphylococcaceae bacterium | reverse complement strand
CATATTAGGGACCTCCTTTTTTTTATTTGTTACCAAAGACATTAACTTCGCTTAACTGGGCCATGTAGCCCCCGGCAATGTCATTGGAATAAATAACTATTTTTAAATATCGACACGCGAATGGTGTGCTAAATTCAAGTAAATTCATGTTTCCGGATAACGGATCAAAAGTCAGTGGACTTGCGGCAAAAACCGAAGTAAATTGAGTTGTTTGGGCGTTATATGTTTCATTACTTGCACTTGCAAAGAGGGCAATTTCTTGGGTTCTTGTATTCCAAGATAAGAGAGCAGGCAAATGTAATGAAATGGCTCTAATTTGATAGACATCACGTAAATCAATGACGATATGCGCGGGTAATGAGGCACTTTCGTAGTAACTTGTGCCACCTAAGTCGCCATCAGTAACGCGCGACGGGTCATAGACATCAGCGTAAGTAGTGGAGTCAACAATTGGTTTACCGTAACTTAAAGACGGACCGTAGATTAAGAGATTAGATAAGAGTACTTTATTTAAATTAAAGAGTTCGTTGTTATCACGGAAAATCCGTAATTGGACCCCTTTAATTTCGCGGGCTGTCCAAGTAATATCAATGGCGTTTCCTTTAGTGGGAGAGAGAATATAATTTGCTGCGCCACTCGCTATTGTATAGTTAGCAAATTCGCCCGAACTATTTTTAGCTTTAACGCGGACTTCAATCCGGTACCGGAAGGAATAAGCATTGTCACGTGGGGCAATTAGACGAATATTACCAGCATTAAGAACTTCATTAAATTCTAGTTGGACGCCAATAAATTCATTAGCTTCGCCTTTATAATTAAGTGATTCAAAAACCGTATCAGATTTACCGTCATAAAGGTTCGCAACTGGATTTTCTGACGTATCAAATGCACCACTTCCATCATCAAACGGAGTGTTAAAAACATTGCCCTTACCGTGGGTGACTACTGCGTTAGAAACAGTGAAAAGGAGAGGTTCACCCAAATAAGCTAAGTCACCCTTACGATGGGCAAATGTTGGGACGATAATCGCGTTTTGTGGTACGCTTTCGACGTTTTTATAAGTGACAGAAGTGCGGTCAAGCTCACTATTGTCGTAGGGAGCTAGAAGGGTAGCCCCAGTAATTTCTTTTCCGCTGTCTGCAAATGAAATCGCGGAAGTATTATTACCAACTGCTAAGTTTAAGTCCTGGGCATTTTTAATCCGTTTGTCACCAATTTTGATGTCACGGAATACTGTATTTGAAATAGTCGCACTACTACCTTCGTAGCCACGAATTCGGGAAATAATTGTAGAGGCAAGTTTATTTACTTTAACATTTTCAACAAGCAAATCACTAACTGAACCAAGATTTGCAGATGTTGACCAATCAACTGAATATTGAATGGAAAAATCAATTAAATAATCGTCGATTCCGTCATTTTGATTATCACCAAGCATCCGTCCGTCTTCGAGCGTTATATTGCGATATTTAACACCGCTAATCGCTGCCCGGTCGGCATTATGGAGCGAAATGACTGCTTTATGGAAGTTATAAACGACCGTAATATTGCGGAATTCAACGTTTCGAATAAAGTCGCCGTTAGTCTCAAAGCCAACTTCCATTGATTGCGCTAAGTCTGTCCATAAAACGACGCCATTAAATAAGATGTTTTCGGTTGAATGATTATCATTGTTTTTGACAACAAGAGAATCGTCCCACGTCCGGACAAAGCCGCCAGTCATCGTTACATTTCGACTTCCTTGTAAACTGATGCCGTCTCCGTTCGGCCGTGATGTAATAACTTTAAGATTATCAATAGTGACGTTGTCCATATTGTAAATTGTTGTTGCCCATCCTGCTGGATCAAGAATAATGATGCCTTCAATGCGGAGGTTTTTCCCACTTCTAAATTCGAAAGGAACGGTAACGTCACTTTCGTTATTCCGAGTGTAAATTTCGCCACTGATGATGCCACGACCGCGAACGGTAATATTATCAAGCATTTCTGTGCGGACTGAACCATAAACATAAGCGCCACCGCTTATATATAGCGTTTGACCACTTTCAAGAGGAATTACTCCTGCGTCGTAGAGTCCTGGTTCTAAAAAGACTACATTTGGATCATTTTTATCGGGGATATTTTCTTCTAACGGATTAGCAAATAAATGCAAGACGTTTTCGTGATTGTTGTTAAGTTCAATAATATAGGCTGATGGTTGGCTTAAAGTAAATGTTAAGGTTTGACCTGATATTTTCGAAGGAACTTTATAGTCAAGTGGAGAGATTTTGGCGCTTGTTACGTTGTATGGTAGTTTTACTTCTACTTCAACTTCACCTTTAAAATCAAAATAAGCGACCGGATTACGGACAAAAGAGTTGCTCCAAGCAAATTCACGCCGTAAATTAACGTTAACTTCATAAACGAATATATCATGACCATTAACCGAAACTTCCGCTAAGGCACTAGAGCGGAGGAGGGATGGTCCTTCATAAGTAACAATTTCTGTTTTTGTAGTTTTTTCAACTATTTGTGAACTAATCGGTTCACTTGAAGAATCTTGTGAACTTGATGGATCAGGGGTACAGCTTGCTAAAAAAAGTGAAAAAACAATTATTGGTAAAATCAATTTTTGTTTTGTGTAATGCATAATAGTTTCCTTCTGTCTAAATTATACAATTAGAATTAATTTACTAAAATGCGGTAATTGTGCAATTAATACTAAAATCTTGCAAAAATGAAATGTTTTATTGCCAATAAGCTTTATCTACACGACTTTGGTAGTCGGTATGACCAGTCGCAGTGCCGCTGATAATGCTCACATTATTAACATAATCATTGATTGAAAGGTAGGCATAATTCGCATTAATATTTGTTGATTCAACGGTAATTTCTTTGATGGTTATGTTGCTAACTTGACTAATGGTATTTAGAAAATCAATCCGGTTATCTTTTTGTCCAGCAAGGGTAATCTTCATATTTCGTTCTTTTCGTTTCACTAAAACATTTTCCACTAAAACGTCATAAATATTCCCAACTTCAGTAGGTCCGCCAGCGGGTGAATTTGAGAATGTTGGCGAATAAACAGCCTTAAAATCAATTAATTCAATATTTGAACCGGCGTCTCCTCGACCAGTAAAGAGGTTTTCGACCGTAATGTTTCGAAAAGTAATTTGGGAAACGTCAGCATAATTTGCGTTATGGATTGAAATTACTGGTTTATGAAGGGCATAAAAGACGGTAATGTTTTGAAAGATGATGTTTTTAATCACTGGACCAGCGGTTTCATAACCGATTTCCATCGCTTGCGCTAAATCAACCCAAAGAAAACAATTATCAAAAATGATATTGTGGCTGCTTCCGTGGGTATTACGGTTAGCGTTTCCGTAAGGCGAGGCATAATTTTTAACTACCAAGGCATCATCGTATCCCCGCACAAAGGCTCCGGTTACTACAATATTTGTACATGACTGTAAAGTGATGCCGTCCCCGTTGGCTCGTGAAGAAATAATTGAAACATCTTTAATATAACTGTTACTTACAAAGTAAAGATTCAAAGTCCATGCCGCGGGATCAATCAGTGAAATATCTTGAATTGTAATATTTGAAGAATGCTCGAAATTAATCGGAACAAGCCGATTTACCCGGTCAAAAGTCGCTCCACTTATAATACCTTGGCCATAAATCACAACATTCTTAACATTGTGCGCTTGGAAACGGGCGTTAACAATTGCTTCAGGATCAAGATATACAACATCGTTATCTTTTAGTGTAACGAAATTGTTATTATCGATATAATCTGAGTTTGTTTTACTATGAACTCCAGCACCAAATGTAATTGTTGGTACTAAACTGTTGTTTTTTGCTTCCTCGGGGAAAACTCGCAAGTGAATTGCTTCCTCTTCGTTATCGTTTGTAACAATGACATAAACCCCTGGTTCATAAATAGTGAAGTAAGCTTCTTTTTTAGCTAAATCATGGGTCGCCACTAAACGATGTGCGGAGGGATAAATCTTCGTTAGCGGACTGATTTCATAAGTTGTTTTTAAAATAACGTCAAAAGGACGGCTAAAAAAGAGTCGTCCATAACCTGAATCAATTCGGGTTGATTGTGGATTAGCAAATACATGGGAATCGTTAACTAAAACATTAAGAAGTGGGACGTTCAATCCGTCCGCAAAAAGGGTGGCATGAGGATATATTTTTGTGTTTGCGGGAAGGCTAATTGGCGTGACAGCCGGCTCCTCTATTTCGCTTGTTTGACTAGAAGCACTCGATTGGCTATTTTGGCTTGTTTCGCTTGAACTTCCGTCCAAAGAAGAGGAGGAAGATTCGGTTGAATTAGGAACACAACTGAAGAGAAATGGTAATAGTAAAAAGAGGAGAATTCTTCGTTTAGGAAACATAAATATTTCGCTCACCGATAGCGTCAAAATAATAGCGTTTATCAATTGGGAAAGTTAAATAAACAACGTCATTAATCTTTAAATCGTCCCGGTTTTTAATAATTGCCACGACTGATTTTCCATTAAAATCAAGATGGATATAGCGCTCTTTCCCTAATAATTCAATGTTCTTGATAGAGGCTGAAATACTATCATCAACGAAGTCTTTACTAACCTCAATATCCTCAGGACGGACCCCGAAATAAAGCGGTATTAAAGGATTTTCAAGGAGCGATTTGTATTCACTAATTGATGGGCCGGCAGGCGTTTCCGCGATTGTTTTATCAATAAATTTTCGATACGTCTCAAACACGTTTTGACCGCTTACTGTCACACTATCACCCAAAATTAGGCCCTTTTTGCCGACTTTAGCATCGAAAATGTTCATTTCAGGGCTTCCAATAAAGGTTGCAGTAAAGCGATTATTTGGCTGTTCATATATTTCTTGTGGTGTGCCAACCTGTTGGATAAATCCGTCTTTCATAATGACGATACGATCAGCCATTGTCATTGCTTCAGTTTGGTCGTGAGTAACGTAAATTGTCGTCGATTGGAGACGTTGATGTAATGCCACAATTTCAGTGCGCATTAAGATGCGTAGCTTTGCATCTAAATTACTCAACGGTTCATCCATCAAAAATAATTTAGCGTTACGAACAATTGCTCGGCCGAGCGCCACCCGTTGTCTTTGTCCACCGGAGAGTTCACGTGGCTTTGAAGATAAGTACTTTTCGATGTCCAAAACCTTGGCAGCTTCTGCTACCTTAGCATCGATTTCTTCTTTAGTAAAATTCCGTTTTTTAATTAGTGGTTGATGGGTTGTTTCATAGTACTCAAGTTGGTGATTATAAGAAGCAATTACCTTGTCTAAATCCCCAAGAAATTCACTTAAAGCAATAAAATCATCGCTCTCAGAACCACCCTTTTTAGCTATTTTTTCTTGTTCTTGAATTACGCGGATTCTCTTCTTGTTTAGTGAGATTAGAACACGTTTTATTTCCTTAATTTTATGGGTATCAAGTGCTTTTTGCACTACCCCTTCTGCGTCAATCACTTCTTCTTCATGCTTGCGCATTTTGAGCCCGAAAGCAAGATTGTTGTAGACTGACATGTGTGGATAGAGAGCATAGCTTTGAAACACCATTGCGAGATCACGGTCTTTCGGGGTCAAATCGTTAGCGATATCCCCGTTAATAAAAAGGGTTCCGTTCGTAATGTTTTCAAGTCCTGCTAACATGCGTAAAGTCGTGGATTTTCCACAGCCTGACGGTCCAACAAGGACAATAAATTCATGACGATTAATATCTAAATTAAAATCGGTGACAGCTCGGACACCATTAGGATAAATCTTATTTACTCCGACAAAACGAATAAAAGAATCTTGTTCCATAAAATACCTGTTAAACCAATCTTACTTTAAACGAGAAAATATGCAAATAACACAACTGAACTTTACACTATTTTGCAATATTTTAGACATTAAAAATCAAATTTTTTGGAATTTTTGTGGATTTATAAAAAATTGATAGCAACAAAGATTTTTTGATGGTTTTAACGTTCCTTTAATTTAATAAAGTATTTATAGGGCCCTTTTTCTTAGAATGCTCAGATATTAATTGCAGATGTTATTTTGTTTAAGCCGCTAATATATATTTTGGAAAATTAGCAATAATTACTCCTTCTTCTTTAATTGTAAGCATGGAAGGAGCGAAAAAGACAACTGCATGTTAAGATAAATCTGCGAATAGTTCGCAAATTGATTAAATTACACAGTGAAAGGAGAAAAGTTATGTTCAATCTTGGTATTCATCCCCAAAAAAGCGCAGTTAATTATGATGAAATATATGATTTTGTCGCTTTAGGTCTTGGACCCGCTGGACTCAGTGCGGGAATATACGCTGGACGTAAAGGACTTAAAACGCTAGTCTTAGGCAGTGACTTTGGTGGTCAACTTAAAAACACAAGTGAAGTTGATAATTACTTGGGGTTTGGACTAGTAACGGCAGTTGAGTTAATTGCTAAGTTTAAAAGTCACCTCACTGAACTAAAGATTCCCCTTTTAACTGAAGTATTAGTGACCGCTATTAGGAAAGAAGAAAACTTATTCGTTATTAGCTTAAATAACGGTAAAAGTATCAAAACAAAGACTCTCCTCTACGCTTTAGGCGGGAACCCTCGTAAACTTGGTGTACCTGGAGAAGAGGAATTTGCTGGTAAAGGAATAAGTTACTGTGTAACGTGTGACGGACCGTTCTATAAAGGAAAGGATGTCATCGTTGCCGGAGGCGGAAATAGTGCACTTGACGCTGCGCTCGACTTAGCGCGGATTGCTAAAAGTGTGACTATCGTCCAAAGAAGTATCTTACGCGCCGATCAAAAAAGTATTGATAAGTTCTTGAGTCTTCCAAACACTAAAGTCGTCTTAGAAACGAATATTACGGCCTTAGAAGGAGAATTTAGTCTCCGCCAAGTGCGTGTCTATGACAAAGTCGCTAAAAAAGAAGGTATAATACCGGCGGACGCTGTATTCGTGGAAATTGGTAATATACCAAACACCGCCCTTCTCGAAAACCTTGTTAGACTTAACGAAGCTAAAGAGGTTATCGTTACTAACTATCAAGAAACTAGTTTAGAAGGACTGTACGCTGCTGGAGACATTACTGAAGGCAGTCAACGTCAAATTATTATTGCCGCCTCAGAAGGGGCTAAAGCTGCTATTCAAGCCGCACTATACTTAAATAACCATTAAAGGAGAAAAAAGAAAATGGAAAAAATATTCAATAAAGAAATTGCCGCCCAAATTAAAGACATCTTATCCTCGATGAAAGATAACATCACGATTAAGTTATTTATCAGTGGTGAATGTGATACATGTTTAGAAACTAAACAATTACTATTAGAAACCGAAGAGCTCTCAGACAAAATTAAAGTTGAAGTGCTTGAAGTCACCGATAACGTTGAAGAAGCGAAAAAGTATGATATTACTTTAACCCCAACCTTCGTTTTCCTTGATAGCAAAGGCGAATATACCGGAGTGCGCTTCAGCGGCTTCCCAGGCGGACACGAAATTAATTCGTATATTTCCGCGCTTATGTCGGTTTCTGGTCTTAACCCAGAAATTTCACCACAAGTCTTAGAACGAATTGCGAAAATTGATAAACCAGTGGATATTAAAGTTTTTGTTACCTTAAGTTGCCCACACTGTCCACCAGCGGTCGAAACCGCTCACCTTTTAGCAAAGCTAAACCCAAATATCAAAGGAACAATGATTGAAGCCCAAACCTTTAATGAAATGTCCAATAAATATAAAGTCAGTGGCGTCCCAAAGATTGTCATTAACGATAAGTATGAATTACTTGGTAATCAACCAATTGAAGAATTCCTTTCAAAAATCGAAGCTCTTTAGTTAATAAATTATATAGAAATCTCAAGAAGAAATTTTTGAGATTTTTTATTTGTCAAAAATAGGAATATACGTAGTGGACAAATTGTTATATAATTACGAAGGAGAAACACATATGGAAGACGGATTAAGAAAAAGATTAGTATTAACTAGACAAAGACTTGCAGCAATTGACAAAGAACTATTAGATCCAGAAGTGACTAGGGATTTAAAACACTTTCGGGAAATTTCAGTCGAACGTTCACAAATTGAAGAAGTCGTTTTAAAGTTTGATGAATATGAAAAAGCTGAAAAAAACATTGAAGAAGCACTGCTTTTAATGGAAGAAAAGGATAGTGAAATTGCTGCTTTTGCAAAAGAAGAATTTAAAGAATTAAGCGCTAGACTTCCAGAAATTAAAGAAGAAATTCGTTTTTTACTTATTCCGAAAGATCCGTTTGATGATAAAAATATCGTTGTTGAAATTCGCGGCGCAGTTGGCGGTGACGAAGCTAACATCTTTGCCGGAGACCTCTTCCGGATGTATGTGAAGTACGCCGAACGGCAAGGCTGGAAAATGCAAATTATTGATGAAAGTAGTTCCGGAGCAGGTGGCTTTTCCCTAATTTCTTTTATGATTAAAGGAAAAGGCGTTTATGCCCGACTAAAATACGAAAGTGGCGGTCACCGTGTCCAACGTGTGCCACGCACTGAAGCAAGCGGAAGAATTCATACGTCTATCGCCACTGTCTTAGTTATGCCAGAAGCTGAAGAAGTTGACGTCGAAATTCGGAATGAAGATTTACAAATTGATACATACCGCTCGCAAGGGGCAGGTGGCCAAAACGTTAATAAGGTTGAGTCCGCCGTTCGAATTACCCACTTACCAACTGGAATTAGTGTTGCTTGCCAAGTTGAAAAGAGTCAATTACAAAACCGTGAAATCGCGATGCGCTTATTACGCGCTCGTGTCTTAGCGCAAAAAGTCGCTGAGCAAGAAGAAAAACTTGGCGCAGAACGGAAACTAAAAGTTGGTACTGGCGAACGTAGTGAAAAGATTAGAACTTACAACTATCCACAAAATAGAGTTACCGATCACCGTATTGGATTTAGTTCACTTAAGCTTGATTATATTATGGAAGGTCAGATTGATGAATTGCTTGACGCTTTAATTCATTTTGATCAACAATCACAACTGGAAAGTCATTAACATGAGAGTCCGCACTCTTCTTGAAGAAACGTGCAAAAAGAGTCCAAACATCGACAAAAACGACGTTATTTTAGCAATAATGGAAGTTTTTAATTATGAAAACTATACAGATTATATTTTAAATCAGGATAGTGAAGTTACTGTTCCAAAACAATTTTATGCAATTATTAAACGCTTAAAAAAGGAAGAACCAATTCAATATATTTTAGGAAAGAGTTACTTTATTGATCGAGTTTTTAATGTTACTCCCGCTGTATTAATCCCCCGTCCGGAAACTGAAGAGTTAGTGACTTTTATAATTAAAGAAGTAAAAGAAAAAAGCGGAACTATCGTAGACGTCGGTACCGGAAG
>CAYJAE010000030.1:0-9489 GCA_964368105.1 uncultured Staphylococcaceae bacterium | reverse complement strand
ACGTTGTCCGACAAGTTTAAGTAAGCCTCTTTGTGAATGGTAATCGTGTTTATGAGCCTTCATGTGCTCAGTAAGTTCACGAATTTGTTCTGATAACAGTGCAATTTGAACAGCAGTGGAACCAGTGTCTTTTTCGTTTGCGCCAAATTCAGTAACAATTTGGGTAATACGTTCTTTACTTAATGCCATTTTCTTCTTTCCCCTTTCTTCAATTCTTAGCCTTAGCATCGCTGTAATTTAGGGTGAATTAGAGCAGCGCTAAAGTCGTGTTACTATAGTAACATTAATATCTGGTTTTGCCAAGTTAAAAGTGCTGAAAAATTAATCGTTTTCGCTACTCGTATTTAGAACAAGAAAACTTTAAATAATTTGTCTTACTTATTTACTTCTTTTTTAACTAAACTTAGAAAATTAAGGGCGTATTCTTTTGTTTTAAGTAAATCTTCTTCAGTTGGTTTAAAGCGCACTCTAAAGCCTTCGTCGACGGTCTTCATCCGTAATTCTTTGGCTCGTGACAAGTAATTTTTAACCGCTTCTCCGCTCCAACCGTAACTGCCAAAAGCACTAACGTATTTGCCCATCGCAGTGTAGGGGTTTAAACTATTAAGAACGTCATAAACTGGCTTAATCCCGTCTCCAACAAAGGTTGGCGAAGCAATTAGAAGGGCGTCGCTTTCTTCAATACTCTTCACAATTTCTGCGTGATCAAGGACTGGAACGTCAAAGACACGAACATCCGCTCCTGCTTCTTTTAAAGCCGCAACTGCCGCTTCTTTTAGTGCGGTAGTGTAGCCATAAGAACTAGCGTGAACTAAAGTAATCACAACTTTTTCACTTTTCGGAATCGTTGACCAACGTATATATTCGTTCATTGCGTGTTCAACGTCTTTTCGGTCGTCAAGTAAATAACCATGACTATTAAGAACCATGGAAACATTAAGACTTTGGAGGGTTGCGACCGACTTCAAAACATCCTTTTTAAAAGGAGCCATAATTGAATCGTAATAAACAGTTAAGGCTTCTTGAGCAGGGGCTCTATCCACTACTTTACTTAAGAACAATTCTTTGGGTGCAATATGCATTCCTAATAAATCACAAGTAAAAGCAACGTCATTAAGGGGGTCATGCGTAATCATTGTGTCTGGCCAGTGAACGTTCGGGACTGGGTAGAAAAATAAACTTTGCCGTGGACTGATTTTTAATTCTTGACCAGTACGAGCAACATTACCGTTAAATGGTCCGTTATTAATAAATTCAAAATTTTGAATAGCCATAAAAGAGCCGAAAACTTGAATGTTTGGATTTAGTTTAAGTAATGCAGGGATTGAACCACTGTGATCCGGTTCAGTGTGTTGGGTTACTAAATATTTAATATCTTTAACGTCAACAAGTGCGTGAATATTGGCAAGCCACTCTTCGGTAAATGGGGCTTTAACGCCATCAATAATCGTAATGCCATCTGGTTCATTAATTAAATAAGAATTGTAGGTTGTTCCTTGTTTTGTTTCCATCATAATATCAAAGACCCGTAAGTCACCGTCACTTACCCCGATATAATGAATATTATTTAATACTTTAAAAGTTGCCATTGTTAGTCTCTCCTTTACTAATAAGTATACGACAAGTTTGTTCATCTTTTTTTAATTGTGCTATTAAGTCTTCAAGCGTTGAAAACTTAACTTCATTCCGTAAGAAATGCAAAAAAGTAATTTTAAGTGTTTCAGCGTAAATATCCTCGACAAAGTCGAAAATATTAACTTCTAAAAGCGGTTGCGCTACTTCGTTAATGGTTGGATGATAGCCAAGCGAAGCCATCCCAAAATAAACTTTACCTCGAACTAAGACACTAACAAAATAAACACCAATACGCGGCAAGAAATAATTATCATCAAGCTTTACATTAGCGGTTGGATAACCAATTCTCGACCCTAACTTATAGCCTTTTTCCACAAATCCAGTTAAGGAATAATCGTAACCAAGTAATGCTTTTGCTTCTTTTAATTCACCGTTTTGTAAAAAGCTTTTAATTAGTGAGGTACTAACAATTGAGTCGTTTGCGTAAATTATTGGAACGATAATCGTTTGAAAATCCATGTAAGATTTTAAAAATTCACCACTCCCTTGTCGTCCTTTACCAAAGTGAAAATCCGCGCCAATCACAACTGAGTGTGGAGCAAGAGGGAGAAGAATTTTACCGACAAATTCAGCAGCACTTAATCCCATTATTTCCGGCGTTAAATTTAGGAGAATTACTTCATCAACTTGATGATTTTTAAAGATACTAATTCGATCAGAAATGGAGGTTAACATCCCTTGTTTTTGATGTTCTTTAAAAGAAGTTTTTTCACTATAAATTAATAAGACCGAGCTATTTTTACAAGATTTTTGGGCAGCTTTTATAAGCGCTAAATGGCCAACATGAACACCATCAAACGTTCCTAAAATAAGCGCAGTATCCCGTGCTAAAGCTTTAACGTTCTTAATGTCCAAATTAGTTATCTTCATTAATTAAAACCTCTAACAACTTCGTAAATTGTCTCATTTTTACGGCATATTGCCACTAAATTACCATCATAGTCATGAATTTGAATAAATGGTTCATTACGTTCAACACTAATACTTTGTCCATTACGAACTCTTTTAATATAAAAATCATCGAGTTCTACAATCGGAAAAGGAAGAACTTTTTCAAGTGTGATTAAGTCACTTAATTCAAGTTCATCAATCCGTTTTGCCTCACTTACTTTATACTTGCCAATACTCACTCTTTCAAGACTGGTTGTAGTTGCGTTTGTCTTTAAAACTTGAGCGATATCGTCCCCTAAAGTCCGGATATAAGTACCTTTACTAACGGTCGTAATTACTGAGAAAAACGGGTGAATATAATTAACTAAACGGATGTCGTGAATGGTAACTTTGCGCGGTGGAACACTAACGACTTCCCCTGCATGAGCGTAATCATATAGTCTTTTTCCGTCCACTTTAATTGCACTTGTTAAGGGTGGGATTTGGGTGATTTCTCCACTAAACTTACTAATCGTTTCGCTTAGGAGTGGAGACGGAAAAGGATCAAGTTTTACTTCACTAATAACTTCTCCTTCTAAATCAAGGGTTGAAGTTAAAAGTCCTAATTTAAAAGTTGCAGCGTAAGTTTTATCACCGTCTTCAATATAAGGCAAAAGTTTCGTTCCTTCATTTATGGCGACAATTAATAAACCAGTCGCTAACGGGTCTAGGGTACCTAAATGACCAACTTTGCGGGTGTTAAACTTTCGGCCGATTAAATTAGAAACACGGCGACTTGTCATCCCCGCTTCTTTGTTAACTAAAAATAAACCACTATTGTCTTTTTTCATCGCTATTTATTATATAATAAAAGCCGGATTTAAATAAATATGAAACATTTTAGGAAATTACTTGCAAGCATAAAACGAAGTGATGACCTTTTTAATTTAATTGAAGAAGGCGACCGTATTGTTGTCGGCATCAGTGGCGGCAAAGATTCAATTGTCCTTTTTGATGCCTTAATGACTTATGCCCGCTACGCTGGAAAAACTTTTACAATCATTCCGGTAATCTTAGACTTAGGCTTCCCGGCATTTGACGCTGAAGTATACATTAACTATTTTAATAGTGTCGGTAACCCCCTCTATATTAATGATAATAAAGACGTTGTTAAAATACTTGAAATCCAAAAAGAGCGACAAAACTTGACTAAATTACCTTGTTCAATTTGTTCAAAGATGAAAAAAGCTGGCATTAATGCTGTAGCTAAAAAGTTAAACGCCAATAAAGTTGCTTTTGCCCATCACCTTGACGACGCGCTTGAAACGTTATTTATGAATATGATTGGCGGGGGAAGAATAGCCACTTTCGAACCAAAAATGCATTTAGACCGGGCGGACATTACCTTCATTCGTCCACTAATTCTCGCTGAGGAAGATTTAATTAGTAAAGTGCGCGAAGAACATAATTTACCACTTTTAGAATATGCTTGTCCTAATAACAAAAAAACAAGACGCGAAGACATTAAAAATCTTTTAACATCAATTTACGGTACTTACGAAGAAGCACAAAATAATTTTGCCCTCATGCTTACTAATGACGAAATGTTTAATTTATGGTTTGATAACTATGAAACAAGCCTTGCTCCTAAAGTAATTGTGAAGAAAGTTACCACTCCTTCATTAATGAGTGCCGCCCTCTATATCCGCACCAAAGTGTTTATCAAAGAGCAAAACATTAGTGTTGAAGACGAATATGACGTCGACGAAAGTAATTTTACGTCCTTTGTCCTCTTTAAAGAGAATAAACCAATCGGGACAATTCGCTACTCCTACACCCCAAAAACACGAACAGCACTTTTGGGTCGACTTGCAATTCTTAAAAGTGAACGTGGCAACAGTTATGGTAGACTCCTTATTCATTACCTTGAAGCTATCTTAAAGCGGAAATACGGTAATTTAACGATTGCCATTCATGGCCAAGCCCAACTTAAAACATATTACGAAAAAGAGGGATACATAACTTCAGGAGATTTATTCATTGAAGCAGGCATCCCTCACTATAATTTCAGTAAAGAAATAATTTAATTGTTTTCTTTTCTTCCTTTACGAAGAAGTTCTTCAATATGTTGAGCTTTTTCATAAGTATCGTCATAAATAAAGCGGAGTTCGGGCATTTTCCGTAAACTCATCTTTTGGGCGACTTCGTGACGAATAAAGCTAGTCGCTCCAGTTAACACTGCAAGTTTAGCTTTCGGGTCGCCACTTCCAAGGAAACTCACAAACACTTTTGCGTAACTATAATCACTCGTAATTTCGACCGCAGTTACGGTTACTAAACCTAAACTAGGGTCACCAATTTTAAAACTAAGAACTTCACTAATATAGCGTAGCATCATCGATTCATTGCGTGATTTCGTATATTTAGCCATTTTTCACCTCAACTAAAGCAAAGCCTTCAATAATATCGCCTTCTTTGACGTCATTGAAATTATGAAGAGTCATCCCACATTCAAAGCCTGAGCGGATTTCTTTAACATCATTTTTCTCTTGTTTCATGGTCGCAATTTTTCCTTCGTAAATGACTTTCCCTTCACGAAGTAACCGCACTCCTTGATCACGCTTTAAGGTACCCGAGAGAATATAGGAGCCCGCAATTGTTCCAACTTTAGAAGCATGCCAAATGGCCCGTACTTCAGCTTGACCAGTGACAACTTCTTTAAATTCAGGTTTAAGTAAGCCTTTTAAGGCCGCTTCCGTTTGTTCAAGTAAGGCATAAATAATGCGGTGTAAATGGATTTCAATTTTATTACGTTCGGCGAGATCCCGCACTTGCGTTGAAGGACGGATATTAAAGCCGTAAATAATAGCGTTACTCGCGGTAGCAAGTAAGACATCACTTTCGGTAATTTGGCCAACACTTGCGCGAATGACATTTAACTTCACGCCTTTTACATCAATTTTTTGTAAACTGGAACGGACAGCTTCGGCTGAACCGCTATTATCGGCTTTAATAATGACATTTAAAGTAATAATTTCACCGTCAACTATTTTCTTATGCAGATCAGTAAGTTTTAATCCTTCACTACTGCCCCGTAATTCATCAATTTTCGTTTGTTTACGTTTAAACGCTAATTCTTTAGCTTCTTTTTCAGTTTCAAAAGCAATAAAAGTATCGCCTGCTTCGGGAACTTCGTCTAAGCCAATAATACTAATCGGAGTTGCTGGACCAGCTTGTTTTAAAACTTTTCCTTGTTCGTTACTCATCCGGCGAATTTTCCCAAAACTTGCTCCCGCAACAACGTAATCCTTATTTAATAAGGTGCCGTTTTCAATTAGTAAGGTTGCTTTTGGACCTTCACCACGTTCAAGGCGGGCTTCTAACACTGTTCCATAAGCATACCGATGTTGGTTAGCTTTTAATTCAAGCATTTCTGCCGTAACAATGATTGCTTCGAGTAATGCTTCAATTCCGGTGCCTTTTTTAGCGGAAACTTCTTGGAAAATAACGTCGCCACCAAACTCTTCGGCAATAACGTTTTGCGCTAAAAGTTCGTTTTTAACTTTTTGAGCGTCTGCGCCTAATTTATCAATTTTATTAACTGCAACAATAATTGGAACATTAGCAGCGCGAGCGTGGTCAATTGCTTCAACTGTTTGCGGCATAACGCCGTCATCAGCAGCGACTACTAAAATAACAATATCCGTAACTTTCGTACCGCGACTTCTCATTGCGGTAAAAGCTTCGTGTCCTGGCGTGTCGATAAAGGTGATTTTTTTACCATTAATCTCTTTTTGATAAGCTCCAATAGCTTGGGTAATTGAACCGGCTTCGCCGCCAGCGACATTACTTTGACGGATTGTGTCAATTAACGTAGTTTTACCATGGTCAACGTGACCCATAATTGTGACAACTGGGGGGCGATTTTCTAAAAGTTTCGGGTCGTCAGGTGTAAAGTGTACTTCACTCTCATCTTCAGCTCCAGTTAATTCATAGTCGAAATTATATTCTAAACATAATTCTCCAATTGTTGCAGTTTCTAAAACACTATTAATCGTAATCATTACTTTTCTTAAAAAGAGCGTTTTAATAATTTGTGTTTCGGCAATTTTTAATAAGCGTGCTAATTCCGCTACTTTCAAGGGTCCACTAAAGAAAAGTTTATTTCCTTCAATATAAGGACCACTTTGTTTTTTACTTTGTAAAGTAAGATTGCTTACTCGTTTAATTTCACTCATAAGTTGTACCTTCTTTCATTAAATTTGCGATTTTTAGAGCGGCTTGTCTATTTGTTAAAGCGAGCACTTTAACATGTTTGGTTGGATAGAGACTATCCATGACGTGACTCGGTACTATGTAACACGGAATATTGTTTGCACTCGCATAACGCTCAACAATTTCTTTCGTGTTCTCACTCGAACTTTCACAAGCAAGGATAAGTTTAATCTTGTCCTTATTCGATTCGGTTAAAAATGGTAATCCAAGTTTTAGTACTCCACCCCGTTTAATTAGGTGGAGAAATGAAGTAAGAGCATTATTCACCAACTACCTCAAGTAATTGTTGATAAATTTCGAGTGGAACCTTAATTTCAAGCGCTCGGCTTAAGAGGTCCTTTTTTTGGGCTATGGCAATTGCTTCCTTAGTCTTCGCTAAGTAGGCACCGCGCCCGTTTACTCTTCCCGTTTGATCAACGATAACGGTTAATTCTGGCGTCCGAACAATTCGAAACAAGTCTTTTTTTTCATACTGCACTCCAGTAGCAATACATTTTCGAATGATCGGTTTGCGCATTATTATTCTCCTTATTCGTCGTAATATTCATCGAATTCATCGTAATCGATGTCATCTTCATAAACTTCTGCTGGTTCGCCTTTTTCAAGTTCCGCAAGTTCTTCTTCAGTATAAATATCCATTTTTGGACCAGTAATGACTGGTTCAATTGCTGGTTCTGGTTTACTTTCTGGTTGTTGTGGTTTGCTGCCACGTGTCTTGCGTTCTTCACGTTTCGCTAACGCTTTTTCACGCGCTTCTTCTGCAAGTTTTTCTTTAGCAAGTTCAGCTTCAAGATCAGCCAGAGAAATAGTTGTTTTAACTTGTTGTTTTACTTCTTCCTTGACTGGCTCAACTTTAACTTCAGCTGCTTCTTCAATGAATAAATCAAATTCTTCACCGTCTTTATTCACGACGTCAGCGTCAGTCATGGCTTTCATTTCACTGGAAAGATAAGCACTTTCTTCCGCTAAACGGGAGGAGACTTCTTCACTACGCGCTAATTCACGCATAATCCGTTCACGGGTTTTTTCTTGTTCTGCTAAACGTTCTTCGTATTCTAAATCAGTTTTGGTTTGGTAGTTAATGCCAGCAGCAAGTGCTTCATTTACGTCCATTATGCTGATGTTATAGCCAGTAAGCTTCGCGGCTAAACGAATATTTGCGCCCCGATGTCCAAAGGCTTTACCTTTTTCTTCTTCGCTGAAAACAACAGTGGCGGTTTTAGTTTGGCCATTGTAACTTAAGCCAAGAGGCACGGCTGGACGGAAGGCTTCAATTAAGTAAATTGCTTCGTTTTTAGCCCATGGAATAATATCAATTTTTTCTTTACGGCCGTCAGGTCCAAGTTCAGCGGTAATTTTTTGAATCCGGCTGGCGTTTGGTCCAATACAACTTCCGACTGGATCAACATTTGGATCAAGACTTTCTACCGCTACTTTAACCCGTTCACCTTCTTCACGAACGATATTATGAATAATAATTGTTCCGTCGTAAATTTCATGAACTTCACGTTCCATTAAACGTTTTACAAAGTTTGGATGACTCCGGGAAATAATAATATTTGCACCCTTTGCCCCACTGACCACATCAACAATATAGAAATTTAATTCTTGACCGTTGCGGAACATTTCTCCAGGAATTGCTTGCTTACCGCGTTCATCAAAGAAAACGCTCGTAATGCCCATTAAGTTAATATAGGTAGTCCGTTCATTCTTTTCAACAACCCCTTTAACAAGTTCACCGATTTTATCTTTAAAGAGATTAAAGAGTTGTTCTTTTTCAAGTTCAATTAGTTGATGACGGAAATTTTGAGCGACGTTATTTGATAACTTAGCGTTAAAATTACCTAAGAAAGCATTTTCAACGACAACTTTACCGCCTACTACTGCGTCGTTATCATATTCTTTAGCGTCTTCAAGGGAAATTTCCAAGGCGTCATCTTCAATTTCATCATCAGTTTCGCGGACAACTTTTAAAAGTTGAGCTTCGAAATCTAATAATTCTTCATTTAAGACGACTTCAACATGAAGATCATCTCCACCAACACTGCGAGCGTAAACGTTCCGCACTGCTTGTTTAAAAATATCTACAACTATTTCTTGTTTTAAGTTGTGTTTTTCCGCGACCTCACTAAAAACTTTCGTCATTTCTTCATAACGTTTTTCTCTTAATTTTTGTGCGGATTTTGTAACTCTTGCCATTTTTCTCTTCCTCTTTTTATATTTTTATTGCACGTCTAATTTTTTTGATGGTTGACTTTAAGATGACGTGTTTCTTAATTCGACCTTTAATATTTTGTTCAACACTAATTTCGTCTTCATTAACGCTGCGGAGTGTTCCGCTTATTTCTGGAGGACCGCTTTTCCCATCAATGAATGTGACGGATACATATAAGTCAATGTAGTCACTTATTTCCGCTAGCGGGATTTCTTTTTCCGCTCCAGTTGAAGTAACGTCAAGCGTGTAAGATGATTCTTCCTCATCCGGTAACACAGCATCAATTGCTTCACTAATAGCGACTATTTCGTCGAGACTCACACTTAGTTGGCGCTTATCAACAATAACTCGTAAGTAACGTTCACCTTCTTCAGTTATGAAGTAGAGTTCCATTAAGCGATAAGCTGAACCTTTTAAGATTTCTTCGACTTTTTCTTTAAGTAATTTTAAATCCATATTCCTCCCAGTAAAATAAAGAGTGGGCGTACCCACTC
>CAYJAE010000029.1:0-9602 GCA_964368105.1 uncultured Staphylococcaceae bacterium | reverse complement strand
CAACCTATTGATTACAAATCAATTGCTCTGCCAATTGAGCCACGTCGGCACATAATGACTGGGTAAACCAATCTTTAATATAATAGCAAAAGACTTTTTAAATATCAATCATTAATCGCTAAAAATATCATTATTAGGCCAGGAAATAAAAAAAATCACTACAGTGTAGTGACCTTGTTTGTAAATGGTGGGCCTTAATAGATTTGAACTATCGACCTCACCCTTATCAGGGGTGCGCTCTAACCAACTGAGCTAAAGGCCCATTTACCAACGCTTATATATAATATAACAACAACTTTAGTATTGCAAACTATTTTGTCCTTTTTTTACCTATTTCTTTGGAAAGTTCCTTAACTTTACTTGAAAGAATAAAGAAAAAAAGAAAACTCCCTGTTTGCACAAGGAGTTTCAGTGTTAGTAGTAAACGATTAACGTTTCGAGAATTGTGGAGCACGACGAGCAGCTTTAAGACCGTATTTTTTACGTTCTTTAGCACGAGCGTCACGGGTTAACATCCCCGCTCTTTTGAGAACTCCGCGATCATGACCTGCTTCAAGAAGAGCACGAGCAATTCCTAAACGGATTGCGCCGGCTTGTCCAGTGAAGCCACCACCGTCGACATTAGCGACGACATCATACTTTTCCGCAACATCAAGAAGGGCTAACGGTTGTTTTAAGTCCATAATTAATGTTTCGTAAGGCATGTATTCACTTACATCACGACCATTAACAACGATACTTCCTTTACCTGGTTTTAAGAAAACACGGGCAACGCTTGATTTCCGGCGTCCGGTTCCTAAATAAACATCGGTTTTTTTCTTTGCCATTATTTACTTCCTCCGATATAACGCAGTGGTAATTCCACTGGTTGTTGTGCGCTATGTTTGTGTTCTGGTCCTTCGTAGACAAATAATTTTTTAATCATTTGGCGGCCAAGACGACCTTTTGGGATCATTCCCCAAACAGCTCTTTCCATCATTTCGACGGGATAGTTTTTGAGCATTTCGCCAGCACTGCGGACGCGAAGCCCGCCTGGTCTTTGACTAGTATTGTAATAATTTTTTGTTTGGCGTTTATTGCCACTTAACCCGACTTTTTCCGCATTGACGATGATGACATAATCACCACAATCAACGTTTGGCGTATATTCAGGTTTGTTTTTGCCCATTAAAACCATCGCTACTTCGCTAGCTAATCGACCGAGTGGAAGGTCGGTTGCGTCGACGACGTACCAATTACGTTTAATGGTTCCTACTTTCGCATTTGTTGTTTGACGTAGCATTTTAATTTTTCTCCTTTACCAATTTTCATCTTACCGGGATGACAAAAGGCAGATATGCCGTGAATAATAATAATATATTATTAGTGGATTGTCAAAATAAGTTACTCTAAAAATTAAAAACCGGGGCCCAAAGACCGAGTTTTTAGTTGTTTTTACTATTTTTTGCTATTTCGACTTAGTAAGACAATCCGTAAGAGATCAAGAACGCGGACATAAATCCAAACAAGCGTGACCATGAGACCAAGACTAACTTGCCATTCGTACATCTTAGGCGCTCCGCTATTTACAATATAATTACCGTTATCAAAATCGGTAACAAGCATCAGTGCGCCGATAATAATTAAGAACGCCGAAACGATAATCATTAACGGAACATTATCGAAAATGGCTGCTGCCGGGTTAAAAAGTCTAATTAAAGAAAGAACACCACTTGCTAAAAGAATGCCAATTAGTGAGCCAAAAAGAAAGCGTCTAAATTTTGGAGTAGCGCGCACGGCTTTAATACTATGGAGTCCCATCATAATTAAAAGAATCCCAAAAGTGATGCCAAGCGCCATCATTCCAATTCCTGGCACAAATTGTTCAAAAATAAAAGTTAATGCTCCAAAGGTTAAACCTTCAAAGACAGAATAAATAATGGCAAAAATATGAGTTTTCGCCGGGCGTCTCATTCCAAAAAAGACACAGATTAAGGCGACAATCGGACTAACTGCGACAAAAACATAAACTGCCATCAGCGGTAAAAACCACACTAAGATTCCCGCAGCAATGGCAATTCCAGCAAGTAAAAGAGTTTTTAAAATAATACCTTTCCAAGACGCTGTTGCTTCAGTTACTTCAACATATGTATTTGTTTCACTATTTTTTTGGATATTACGGAAGACCGGATTACTATTTTGATTCATTTTTTACCTCCTTAAAACTATAGTTTTATTATGCTATTTAATTGTAGCATTTTTATCCTATTTATTGCGGTAAATTAACGTTATGATAAACTTCTTGAACGTCTTGAACGTCTTCAAGTAAATCAAGCAGCCGTTTAAACAAAACAGTGTCTTCTTCGTTCAAATCAATCTTATCATTCGGAATCATTACGATTTCACTAATATTAAATTCTTTAATGCCAAATTCGTATAAAACGTCCCGCGTTTTACCAAAAGCACTTGGATTAACTAATACTTCAATAATACCTTCGCCTTCGTTTATATCCCAGACGTCAACGTCGTTAAGGATTAAAGCTTCTTCGACTTCCGCAAGGGAAGGGGAAGCAAAGACAAAAAGACCGACTTCTTTAAAGTTATAGGCGACCGTTTGAAAAAGAGAATCACACTTTTTAATGACGGCTTTTAAGTCACTTACCGCCCGATTAACGTTATCGGTTAAAGTATCAACAATAACATTAAAACTACCTGGCCCCATAATTTCATAGCGTCCCGGAATATAGGCTACTTGTTCGTTTCCTTCGGCCCGTTTAATCGCCCGTTCCATAACGTCCCGGGTTGCGCCCATTGCCCGATATTTATCCATCGTTGCCCGTAAGGCAAGGTTTGAATGAGGATCAGGGCCACCACTTTTAGCCGCTAAATATATTTCTTTTGATGCCCGCATATTTAAGGCACTTTTTTTGGCAGCGCTACTTGCCATACTTGAAGCTCTAACTTGAAAAGCTCGTCCCATAATAATTCTCCTTTTTACATTTCTATTTTAGTACATTCTAAACTGTTAATAAATAACTTTTTTTAAATAAAGACCTGCGCCACTTGCTTTATAAGTAATAATTTTCCGCTGGTGGACATCGAGATTATTAATAATAAAGTCTGGGGGCTCACGCCGTTCATTAAGCGCTAAAAGAGCGCCAACCATAAAGCGAATTTGCCCACGCATAAAGCCTTCACCAACAAAGGTAATTGTGACCCGTTTACCGACCTTTTTTACCTCAATTGAGAATATTTCGCGGACAAAACCGGCTTGGTCTTCGCTTTTACTCGTAAAATTCATAAAGTTGTGTTTTCCCACAAAAGCCTTGCAATTTGCGGTTAAATCTTTAATATTAAGCGGCAGCGGATAAAAGAGTACTTCATTAAGTAAAAACGGATTCTTTGCTTCAGTACTGATAACATACGTATAGACTTTTGATTTTGCGCTGTGTCGCGCGTCAAAGGCGTCACTTACTTTTGTAATACTTTTAATTAAAATATCTTCGTTTAGCATTCGGTTTAACGAATACTTTAACTTCTTAACATCAACTGGTTCAGCGTCAAAATGAAAGACTTGACCAAGAGCGTGAACTTTTGCGTCAGTCCGTCCTGCACCGTAAATTTTAAGGGGCGTATTAAAAACGGTACTGAGGGTCGCTTCAAGTACTTCTTGAACACTCACAACATCGTTTTGGCGTTGCCAGCCAAAATAAGCACTCCCATTATACGAGACCACTACTTTGTAACGCATTACTTACCGCCTATTGACTTAATAATTAAGAGAAAATCAACTTTGTACACTAATAAGAGAATAACACCTGCAAGGAGAATAAGTGAACCGAGTAAAAGAATGAGGTCACGCCACGAAAAAGCAAGCTTCCGGTATCTTGTTCTTTTGGCTCGTGGGTCATAGCCGCGCGCTATCATAGCGTTAGCGAGTTCGTCACTTCTTTGGAGCGCACTTACAAAAAGTGGGACAATTAAAGCGACAATGGCCCGTAATTTTTCCGCAAGTTTTCCGCCCTTAAAATCCACCCCTCGACTCTCTTGCGCCCGCATTATGCGGCCGGTTTCGTCTAAAAGCGTTGGAATAAAGCGTAAAGCAATCGAAATAGTCATCGCAATTTCATGAACTGGGAAGCGAATAAACTTTAACGGCGTCATATACCATTCAATCGCGTAAGTTAAGTCAAGCGGCTTTGTTGTGCCAGTTAAAAGCGAGGTCAGTGCAATCATTAAAAGGAGACGGACAAAGATATAAAGTGTTTGGTAAATGGCCGTGTCCATTAATTTAAATGTACCGATATTAAACAAGACATTACCAGCGCTATTTTGCATTGAGAAAGCATTAATAACTAATAAGAAAAGCATCATAAACCACAAACTCTTTAATTGTTTAAAGATTGGGAAAATACGTAGCTTAGCAAGTTTCATCAGGGTAAAAATAATGATGGCATAAATGCCGTACATTATAAAATCAGTCGCGGGATTAGCAAACTTAAAGAATAGTAAAACCATGAAAACAATGAGGCCAAAAAACTTAACCCGCGGATCACTTTTATGGACAAAAGAATTAAGTGGGACATAACGCCCTAATGAAATGTTCTTCATTTACTCTTAACTTCCTTGATTGCTAGCGCTAAATCACTAATACTCGTTATCTTATTAAAATCAAGCGGACAACCCCGTTTCTTTAGCTTCAGCATAATGTCATATAATACCGGGACTTCTAAACTGTAATCATCTTTAATATTACTAAAAAGAGTATGCGGTTTAGTTTCTTCAATTACTTTACCGTTTTTCATAACAATAACATCAGTCGCGTAGCGTAAGACAATATCCATGTCGTGCGTTACAAGAATTATTGTTGTGCCGTTTTCATGCAGTTTTTTAAATGTTGCCATCATTTCTTTAGCGCTCAAGGGATCAAGTCCCGCGGTTGGTTCGTCAAGGACAAGAATTTTAGGTTTAAGGGCAAGAATTCCGGCAATTGCGACCCGACGCTTTTCTCCGCCTGAAAGTTCAAAAGGAGAACGGGCATAAAACGATTCGTCTAATCCCACAAGGGTTAGTGCTTCTTTAGCGAGTTCAAGTGCTTCTGTCTTTTTAACGCCAAAGTTTTGGGGACCAAAGCTTACGTCTTTTAAGACATTTTCTTCAAAGAGTTGATATTCTGGGAATTGGAAGACAACGCCTACCTTTTGCCGTAAATCTTTAATTTTATAAACGGGATACGTTTTAATTACCGCTAATATTTCTGCTATTTCTTGAGCTCTTGCGGCATCTTTGTTTTTCTTGGCTTCTTTTTGAAGATTCTTTAAGTACTTCTTCGCCTTCATTGGTAAAACAATTTTATCGTCTACTTGTAAAATACCTCTGCCCGGTGTTAAAAGCGCATTAATGTGTTGGACTAAAGTGCTTTTCCCACTGCCAGTATGACCAATAATTGCCGTAAAAGAATTTTCTTTAATTTCTAAATTAATGTCATGAAGCGCCGCAAACTGAAAAGGTGACTTTGGCGCGTAGGTAAAAGAAAGGTGGGTGAATTTTATGGCCATAATTCCTCCACTAAGTCATTGAGATCACTACTTTCAAGGCTAATCCCTTGTTTTTCCATTTCAAGCTTAAACCGAAAGATAAACGGTAAATCAAGCCGAATTGCGGTTAATGTTTCGTGATTTTGGTAAATTACTTCAGGCGGACCTTGTAAAACAATCTTCCCTTCGTTCATAACAATAATCTCATCACTTAAAAGTGTGTCTTCTAAATCATGAGTAATACTAATAATTGTGAGGTCAGGAATTTCTTTGCGTAATTCTAAAATAATTTCTTTTATTTCACGCTTCCCTTTTGGGTCAAGCATTGCCGTTGCTTCGTCAAGAAGTAAAATCCGTGGCTTCATTGCGAGGACGCCCGCTATTGCAACGCGTTGCTTTTGTCCGCCACTGAGGTTTGTTGGTTCTTTATCTAAAAATTCACTCATCCCGACTTTAGTGGCGAATTCATTAATAATCGCTTCCATATCTTTTTGCGGAACTCTTTTGTTCTCTAAGCCAAAAGCGATATCGTCCCGCACCGTTGTGCCAATGAATTGATTGTCGGGATTTTGAAATACGATGCCAATATCAGGACGTGCTTCGTTTTTGGCCTCTTCTCCAAAAAACTTTATTTCAACACTTTTATCAACTTCTAAAATACCAGCAATGATTTTTGCTAAAGTGCTTTTCCCACTGCCGTTATGGCCAATGACACTAACGTACTTACCACTTTCTACTTTTAAAGAAAGAGAGTTAAGTACTTCTTTATCTTGGTCATAAGCGTAACTTAAATTTGATATTTCTAAAGCGTAATTACTCATTAAATTTTGGATCCAATACTTTCCCGCTAAATGGTGTTAATTTGACTCCTGCTAACGTGAGAACATGACGACTAGCGCGCATGTTAAGTTCGTCGTGATATTTATCGTCTAAATAAATGATTTCACTAATACCGGTTTGAATAACCGCTTTAGCGCATTCGTTACATGGGAACAGCGTGACGTAAATCCGGCAGCCCTTAAGAGAAGCTCCAGCCCGAGTGTTTAAAATTGCATTAAGTTCGGCGTGACAAACATAGAGATATTTACTATCTAAATCTTCACCTTTGTTCCACGGTAAATCATCATCACTAATGCCACGGGGCATTCCGTTATAACCTAAACTCACAACTTTATTATCCTTGTCAGCAATACAAGCGCCAACTTGAGTGGACGGGTCTTTACTTCGTTTCGCGCTTAAAATAGCAACCCCCATGAAGTACTCGTCCCAATTAATGTAATCTTCTCGTTTCATGCTCTTCCCTCGTGTGCCAATTATACCATAATTTAGTGGGACAATTTTCCTTAAGTTGCTCATTTTTCTTGAAAAGAAAGATATAAAGATATTCCGAAAAAGAAAAAAACGGCCAAGGCCGTCAATTTCATTCAAATCGACTTCTAAATTTATTGTTCTACACTATCAAGAATTTCTTGATAAATTGAAAGGGCCTGAACGAGTTCTTTTAGTTCGTCGTTTTCTTCAACAACATTATTACGATTGTTTTTTAAAATATCTTTATCATTCATTGTGACTGGTCCTCTTTTCTAAAAGTATTGTAAGCCACAATCATTTTATTGCCAAGAAAATTAACGAACAATAATTAATACTACGTATTAATTTAGACAACTTATGTCAAATTTTTCAAGTGCTTTTTTAGTAATTCCAAATCTTGAAATCTTTCTACTAACTAATTACTAATTTGCTAAATTTACTCTTTTTCGTCTTCTTCCTCTTCCTTCACTGTGAATAAAGGTAATTCTCTTTTAGTGATCAGTTTAGCGATGCTTTGCCGATCAAAAATCCGTCCGGTAATAATTAAAAGCGATGTTTGAATTGGCAGTAAAATAAGGCCAATTAAAGTGTGGAAGAAAACACTAACAAAGAAATCAGTTTGGTAAAGCAAGAGTTTCCAAGTTGAAGAATAAAGAATATCAATAATGATTAAACTAAGTAAAATTGCAAAAGCTAGTTCGCTCGGTGGGCCGGTAAAGGTCGTTGAAACATTACCCTTAAACCGTTTTTCTAAGTAGACCATAATAAGACTTACCCCAGTGAGTAAAAGCGCAAAAACAAGGGTGAAGACAATGCGGAAAGTTGTCGTAAAGACAATCGGCGGAGCGGTTTTATCAAACGGATTACGAACACTTGTGTTTAGAAAAATATATAGTTCAATGGTAATAAAGAGGAGGGCTAAAAAGATGTAGAAAAACGGAATCTTAATAATTTTCTTAATAAATTTTATTGCTTTTAAAAAGAGCCAAGGAAGGAGACCATAAGCGGCGGCGCTAAGTACGGGCCAAAGCAGGAGAGTCCCAACTGGCCAAAAAGTTGCACCTAACAAGTCACTCGAAGCGCCAACAATTAATCCAAAAACTGGTCCAAGGAAAAGCGAAGCCATCATGATTGGTAAATTACCAAGTGAGAAGCGATAGAGACTTGCGACCCCAAAAGGAATAACAAAAAAACGTTGAAAAATTACTGATAAAGCAATTAACAAACCCGCTAAAGTAATTTTATAAACAACAACCTTTTGATTATTCATAGACACCCTTCTTAAATTCCTCACTCACTAACATTGCAAAATATAGGGAGCCAGTAATTAATAATAATTCATCTTCCGCTAAAGTTAATAATTCTTGCTTAATAACGTTAATGTGGTTAGCAATATATTTAACTCCCGCAGTATTAATTAGTTTTAAAGCTCGGGGATGATCAAAACTAGTTACTGTTACTTCTGCGTTAGCAAGAAAGAACATATCTAATTCACTCTTATAATCTTTATCTTTAAAAGCTGCAAAGATAACTTTAAGTTTTTTATCACTCTTTACACCATTAATTAATGCTTTTAAAGCGTGAGTGTTATGCGCACCATCAATAATAACTCGCGGATTTGTGCGCACAACATTAAAGCGGCCAAGTGGGGGCGCTACTTTAAGCGCCCGCGCAAAAGCTTCATCAGTTACTTTAAAATTTAAGCTTCTTAATTTTTTGATTATTTCATAAGCAAAGAGCGCATTACTTACTTCATAAGGCGCTTTTGAATTAATAAAGAATTCTTTGTCGCTTAAATTAAAGGTTAATCCTTCTTCAGTTTCTTTAATTTCTGGAAGACTCGTGTCTACTTTAATAAGCGGTGCGCCTTTTTCTCGGGCAATACGGACTATTTCGCGCTCTCCTTCCGCGGCACTAGGACCAAGGAAAACTGGGACACCTTTTTTGATAATTCCGCCTTTTTCATAAGCAATCTTCGTTAAGGTATTTCCTAACTCCGCCGTATGGTCAAATCCAATGTTCGTGATCACACTAAGGAGCGGCGTAAAAATATTAGTGGCGTCGCGTCTTCCACCTAAACCAACTTCGACAATCGTAAAATCAACTTTTTGCTCGTTAAAATACTTAAAACTAACAAAGGTCATTATTTCAAAGGCGGAAAGAGAATATTCAATAATAAAGTCTTCGTATTCTCTAATTGTTTTGTAAATATAGTCGGTGCTGATTTCTTTTCCGTTAACCCGCGCGAGTTCAGCGTAACTTTGAAAGTGGGGTGAAGTAAATAATCCGACTTTGTAGCCGCTTGCTTGAAGGGTATTTGCAAGGTACGTTGCTGTACTTCCTTTGCCGTTAGTGCCCGTTATATGAATTGCGTTTTTTAGTTTTACTTTCCCGACCATGTCCGCCAGAAAATATTTAAAACCTTTATCTTCATAACGTTTTTTAAGGGAGTCTAAATAAATATCAGCCTTACTCTTCATCTCGGCGACCTCGTTTGATCGCTTTATCAATCGTTTTTTTATCTTCTCGAGCTTTGATTGTTTCGCGTTTGTCAAAATGCTTTTTCCCTTTGCCAAGTGCGATTGCTAACTTAACCCGACCACGGACAAAATACATTTTCGTGGCAATGACGGTCATTGATTCAATTTGGGCTTCCATCGCATACTTCTTTATTTGCCGTTTATGCATTAAGAGTTTCCGTTTCCGCCGTGGTTCATGATTAAAAATATTGCCAAATTTATAAGGGGCAATGTAGAGCCCTTCAATAAAAGCTTC
>CAYJAE010000028.1:0-9611 GCA_964368105.1 uncultured Staphylococcaceae bacterium | reverse complement strand
TTTTATTAATAGATTTGAGAATAATTAGGAATTATTCATGTTGCGCATAATTTCACGCACTTGCTTTTCGCTTGGCTTGCGACCCATCGATAAGAGCATTGCGCGAATTTGCTTTTCAGAAATCGGCGGATTCTTCTTTAATTGATCTTTGAACACTTTACGACTAATAAAGTAGCCCGCTACTGCTCCACCAAGGAGAGCAACAACAATAAGACCAATCCAGGCTCCGGTACCCATTAAGCGCGTCCGTCGTAAGTTCCGTCAATAACCCGGACAGAAATTACTTCTCCTTCTTCAATAAATAATGGGACGCGAAGTTTCCAACCAGTTTCAAGAATTGCGTCTTTGGTGGCGTTTTGGACAGTATTGCCTTTCGCTCCTGGCGCGCATTCTGTAACTTTAAGGGCAATTTTTGGTGGTAAGTTAACCCCAAAAACTTCGTCTTCGTAACTAATGATTTCAACTTCACTATTTTCGACAAGGAAGTTTAATTCCCAAGAAAGACCATCTTTTGGTAGTTCAACTTGTTCATAGCTTTCACTATTCATAAACACTAAAAAATCGCCATTATCGTAGAGATATTGCATTTTTTGTTTACTAATGCTGATTTTTTCGATTTGATAACCACTGTTATATGATTGTTCAACAATCGCTCCGGATCGCATATTCTTTACTTTTACTTTGGCAACCATCTTCCGCATTGCTGTCTTATTTAATAAGATATCAAGGACATGATAGATTTCGTTATCTTCAATAAAGTAATTACCCGGACGTAATTCGGTAACATTAACCATCTTACTTCCTCCTTATACTCGTTTAGCGTTTTTCGCGGTGCAGAGTTTGTTTGTTGCAACGTGGGCAAAATTTCATCTTTTCAATTCGATCGGGATTGGTTTTCTTATTTTTGGTTGAGATGTAGTTGTCTTCATGACATACTGGGCATCTGAATTGGATATTTACACGCATAGTTCTTCTCTCCTTTGTTTGCTTGTATATAATAGCACATTATTTTAAGTATAACTTAATGATTTGTCAATTTATGTAATTTTTACATTAATTCTTCCTTTAAATGGTCATTAAAGACATTTTGACGAATCATGGCGATTTCTAGTTTGTAAGGGGCACTCTCTCCAACATAGGGCGTTTCTAAGATTTTAGGGATACCAGCGAGACGAGGATTCCGGATAAAAGCTTGAAGCGCACTAAAGCCAATCTCCCCAAAGCCATAGTTTTCATGGCGGTCTTTTCCAGCGCCACGTACGTTTTTACTGTCGTTAACGTGAATTACTTTTAAGTAATCTAAGCCAATGACATTATCAAATTCATCTAAAAGTGCCTCAATGTTCTTCACATCGTAACCAGCGTCATGAATGTGACAAGTATCTAAACAGACACCAATTTGCTCTTTTTTAACGACGCCATCAATGATTTGGCGCAGTTCTTGAAAAGTTCGGCCAATTTCCGTGCCTTTTCCGGCCATTGTTTCTAAAGCAATGGTGACGCCACTCTTGTCTTCCGCTAAAACAGTGTTCAGTCCTTTAATAATTTGGGCAATACCAGTTTCAACTCCTGCCCCAACATGAGCGCCAGGATGGAGGACGACACTTTTAATTCCAAACGCCGCTACTCGGTTTAACTCTTCTTTTAAGAAGGAAACCGCTAACTCGTAAGTTGATTCTTTAACAGTATTACCAAGATTAATAATGTAAGGAGCGTGAGCGATAACTTTAGTAACATCAATCCCCACTTCTTTTAAAAGTTGTTGTCCTTCATTATTTTTCATAACATTAACATCAACCCGCACTGTATTTTGGGGAGCGCCAGTGTAAATCATAAAGGTATTCGCACCGTAACTTAGTGCTTCTTTAATTGCGCCAAGATAATAATCAGGCGCTTTCATTCCGACATGACTGCCAATGATAATATCCATTGTTTATCCTCCTTTTTTGTTGGTTTTCTTCTTTTGTTTAATCGCTTGCTTAATTTCTGCTCGTTTATGACGTCTTTTTACGCGGCCAATTTCGTCTTTAACTTTGCGTTTATAACGAGGTTCAACCTTTTTAGTTTTAGTAAGTGCGACCGCTTTCTTGATTTTTTCTTCGAGCGCTTTTTCACTCGTTGTTTGCGTCTTAACACTCTTTTTAGCTTTAGGTGCAGGAACAAACTCGCCACTACGATAGAGTAATGTTATAAACTTTACCCCTTCTTTTTCAAGTTTAGCGACACTTTTTAAGTCGTCATGGTCATAAAGCGTAAAGGCTTCGCCCTTAGCGTAATTTCTTCCGGTCCGCCCTGCGCGGTGGAAATAAAACTCAAGATCAAAGGGGAAACTAAGACTTAAGACGTGACTTACGTCGAGAATATCAATGCCCCGCGCAGCGATGTCACTAGCGACAATAACTGAAAATTCATTGTTTTGGACACGGCGGAACATTGCTTTCCGTTTCCGTGGTTCAAGCTCTCCAGTAAGGATACCGACCTTTAGCCCGGCTGCGCTTAAGTATTCATATAAACTCATTACTTCTTTATTCGTTGAACAAAACACTAATATTAAGTAGGGATTATGCACTTTAATAAAGTCGAGGGCGACTTTTTGCCGGTCTTGATGGTGAACGTCAATTAAGTGATGGGTGACGTCATAACTCGTCTTTTCATTCTTATCAAGCGTTAAAATGCTTTTAACCCCCGTCTTTTTATTAATAAGCGAGACTAACTTTTGCGGAATAGTCGCTGAAAAGAGTTGAATAGTTTTCGGATCCACTACTTCGATGATATTAACAATGTCATCATAAAATCCGGCATCAAGTAACATATCACCTTCGTCGAGAATTAAAGTATGAACACTTTTTAAACTAGTAACGTCGTCACTTACTAATAAATCTTTAAATCTACCAGGAGTTGCAATAATTAGTTGCGGCTTATTAATCAGACGATCTTTACTCCGGCTTTTTTCAATTCCGCCCGCAAGGAGAAGAATATCAACTTGACGGTAATCCTTATTTAATTCACTACTAAAGTTATAAAGTTGGCGCGCTAGTTCGCGGGTTGGGGCGAGAATTATCGCTTGAATACCGTCTGTTTTATTAAGGCGCGCTAAAAGTGGAATAAGGAAACTATGAGTTTTGCCACTTCCGGTTGCGCTTTTAACGATTAAAGATTCCCCTGAGAGCGCTAAAGGGATGACTCTTTCTTGAACTTCCGTCATTTGTAAATACCCGTGTTTTGCAAGGGTCGCTACTAAACTAGGTTCTAAATTATATTTTGCAAAATCCATCTTAATTTTTTCCTTTTCTTCCTAAATAACTACTAATTAAAAACTAATTATTTACTTTTGACCGAAAATAACCACTTTTGGTGGGTTTTCGTGTTTAATCTTAATAATTTCGAATTCATCACTTATTCCATGTAAAACTTCACTCATTTTATCTAAAAATATGTTCTCAATTTCATGGGGTAAATCTAAATAATTGTAATGAGCGTTCAAAACATCCCGCCGGACGTAATGCGGAGCGTCGCCACTTATATAAATATCATAGCCTTCTTCCATCGCACTCTTCCATGAGCGTGAGCCGCCGCCGCCAATGAGGGCCACTGACTTTACTTCTTCTTTTCCGCCCGCTACTAAGAGGCCGTACTTCGCGTCGAGTTTCTCAACAGCGTAAGCGGCAAAGTCACTTATCTTCATTGCTGAAGGTAGAAATCCGCCCCGTGCCATCCCGTTACCTAACAGCGGTTTAACGTCGATTAAACCAAGGGCAGAGGCAAGTGCGTCATTCATCCCGTTTTCGCCTTCGTCAAAGTTCGTATGCATTGAATAAACCATAACTGGAAGATTATCAAGCCGGAGCGCTAATGCTTTTTTGGCAAGATCACGTTTAAATACTTTAGCCCGTGTCCCGTAGACAAACGGGTGATGGGTTAAGATTAAGTCGGGAGAATGGCTTAAAGCTTCTTCTACGACAAGTTCATCTAAATCTAAGAGTAAAACAATCCGTTTGACGTCTTTTACTTTCCGTCCCGCCATATAACCAACAAAATCATGGTTTTTAAGCGCAAGGCGTTTTGGATATAAACGTCCTAATTTATTTAATAATTTTCTTGTTTCCATACTACTCCTTTAATACACGGCGAATGATTGCTTCAGTTTCCATTAAACTCCGCAGGGTCGAGTCATCAATATCCGGGTTCATTAATAGTTTGTTGTTACGCGCTGAAATTTCTTCCCATTTCGCTCGAAATTCCAGACTTTTTTTCATTAAATTAATGGGCCCAAACGTTTCTTCAACTTCAGTTAAGATACCTTCGCCAGGTACCGCTACCATTATTTCGTAATAATGTGCGCCTTCTTTAATGACTTTTTCTTCTAAAATCACGAAATTTAAACTGTTTAGCGTCCGTCGCACTTCGGCTTCGTTTCCTTGGGGAGCGAGGATAATCTTCTTGAGATTAACTAAGTTCCCCGGATTCGCTAGTAGGATTCGCCTGATAAGGCTACCGCCCATCCCAGCAATCACGAGTGTTGTAACTTTATTTGGTAAGTTCGCTACGCCGTCAGAGAGCGCTACTTCAATCGCCGCAGCGTGTTCCTTCGTCTCTTCTCTTAAGCGGAGATATGGCCCCATTTTATTTTCACTTGCGTAAACGTAAGGGTGACCAGCCGTCACTAGTAAAAGCGGTAAGAGACCGTGGTCACTACCAACATCAGCAACAACGTCCTCAAGGGTGATAAACTCCGCAATAGCTAAAAGACGCTTCGGAATCATTAAGAATCGTGTCCTCTCAACCCTTTAGTGCGTGAAGGATGACGCAGTTTCTTAATAGCTTTCGCTTCAATTTGCCGGATCCGTTCACGAGTAACGCCAAAGATTTTCCCGACCTCTTCAAGCGTCCGTGGTTTATCATCATCAAACCCATAACGAAGCCGTAAGACTTTTTCTTCACGTGGTGTGAGGAATTCAAGCATATTTTCCCGTAATTGATCGTGTAAGATACTCTTACGAACGAAATCAGTGGGGGTTTCGTTATCTTTATCTTCAACAAAGTCGCCTAAATGGGAGTCGTCTTCTTCCCCAATTGGTGATTCGAGACTAACTGGTTCCATGGCAATCGCTTGAATTTCGCGAATTCGCGCCGGGGTAAATTCACGGAAAGCTTCACTTACTTCTTCTGCAGTTGGAGTGCGCTTTAGTTCATGACTTAAAAAGTCGACTTTATCAATCACTTTTTTGACTTTATCAACAAGATCTTCATTAATTGGCGTTTCTTCTTTGTTTTTACTAAGTTCAATATATTCGCTTACTTGTTTCGGCGAAAAAGTAATGAGTGCATCACTAATTTCTTCCGGAGTCGCGTCACGGCCAAATTCTTGGGTTAAGCGGCGTTGGGTGCGGCTAATTTTATTAATCGTTTCAACCATATGGACCGGAATCCGGATTGTCCGAGCTTGGTCAGCGATTGAACGAGTAATTGATTGTTTAATCCACCACGTCGCGTAAGTTGAAAACTTATAGCCTTTTGTGTAATCAAATTTATCAACAGCTTTCATTAAGCCAATGTTACCTTCTGAGATTAAGTCCAGGAGGTGCATATTATTCGTCGAAGAATACTTTTTAGCTTGGTTAAAAACGAGCCGTAAGTTTCGGGTTACTAATTCGTCCCGAGCATCCATATCGCCTTCGTTCTTATAACGACGGGCTAAGTTAATTTCTTCGTCAGCCTTAAGAAGATGATAACGGCCCATCTCTTTCATATAAATTTTGACCGAGTCACTGGTTTTAACTTCTCCTAAGGAAATCGTTTTAACCCGTTGATTTTCTTCATAATTTTCTTCTTCGTGATCTTTAAAAGCGTCACCAAAACTAAAATCTTCATCATCAAGGTCAAGTCCTTCTTCGTCAAGGTCTTCGTCCAATGGTGCTTCGTCTTCGTCTTCGTCTTCACCAAGGACAAGTTTAGCGAAATCAGGATCAAACTCTTCGTTTTCGATGTCACTAATGACGGTAATTTTGTGTTTCTTAAAGAAACTAATTAACTTATCAAATTCGCTATCACTTAAACTAAGATGTTTAACTGCTTCAAGAATTTCATCTTGATCGATTTGATTGTTGTTCACTTGGGCATCACTTAAGAGTTGTTGACGGATATCATTAAGGGAAAACCCTTCCGCTTCTTCCTCTTCTTCGTCATCCGGTAATAATTCACTCTCTTCTAAATCGAGAATGTCTTCGTTAAGCTCTTTTTTATTCATAAACTATTGTCTCCTTTACTATTTTCGTTTATATTTTTGTTCAAGTTGTTTCTTGAGGTCAATGAAGTGAATCTTCAGTGCCGTATATTCTGCGTCATCCGCAGCGTTTAAGAGTGCCTTTTCCTGATTTTTCTCTAAACTCTTTAGTTCGCGTTCATAGAGGATAACGCGGCTTGCGTCATCAAGAAGGGCAAAATCAAGCACAGCTTTTTGGGCTTCTTCACCGATTCCGAGGAGGGTTTCGGTATATTCACTAATCACTTCTTCATCCGTGAAACGCATTTGCACGTCATTTAAGAGTTCAGCGTAACTTACCGGGACGTCCGGAGTAAACTCTTTGATGTAAGAAGCTAAGTAGCGGTGGATGTCATTTGAAAATACTTTGACGTTTTCTTCAAAGAACGTTCTGGCTTTCGGAAAATAAAGCATTTGATAAATGATTAACCGTTCCGCTTGGGTAACACGATTTAGGGTCTTTTTCAGTGGTAAGCGGGTTTTAACGATTTTGATGGCTTTTTCGTTTGCGACTTTTTTCTTGCGCATATCTTCATACATTTCATTAAGCACAAAAATATTAAAACCGGTAGCACTACTTAACTTATCGAGGAAGGCACTGACTTCAAGGCGACTTTGTAAATTTACAATGATTTCGCTCATTACTTCCTGCGCTAGTTTTTTCTTACTTTCAATATCTTGACCCGTCTCGGCTTTTAAATAAAAATTAAAGATAAAGTCTTCACGGGAGATAAACGTATTAATCTTCTCTTTTAGGACATCTTTGCCGTATTTTTGGAACATATCATCCGGATCAAGGTTTTCTTCGTTTGGTTTAACCAGTTGAAAGATGATATTTGCATTCATTAATTGCTTAATGATGCCGTTTGTGGCCATCTGTCCGGCCGTATCACTATCAAGTAAGAGCCGTACTTCTTTATTAAGCTTTTTCAAAAGCCCTAACTGTTCTTTCGTAAACGCCGTTCCCATGAGGGCGACGCTACTTGGAATACCGGCTCGACTAAGGGCGATAACGTCAAGGAAGCCTTCAACGAGATAAATATAGGGCACAATCATTAAGTCTTTAGCAAAATGATAGTTATAAAGTAAGGTCGACTTATTAAATAAGGGTGTATCGGGCGAATTAATATATTTCGCAATTGTCTTGTCGTTACTTAAAGTCCGGGCACTAAAGCCTACTACTTGCCCTTCACTATTTTGGAGGGCAAACATTACTCGTCCTTGATTACGGTCGTAAGGAGCGTCTAATTCGCCACTTAAAACGCCAATATCAATTAGTGTTTTAACATTATGACCCTTTTTGCGTAAGAACTCAATCGTCGCTTTGCCGTTACTTGGCGCGTAACCAATCCGGAATCGCTTTTGTTCGACTTCACTAATGCCGCGCTTTTCTAAATAAGCTTTTGCTTCGACGCCTTCCGCGGTGATTAAACTAAATTCGTAATAAGCAGTTAAATCATTAATCGCTTTAATTAAAGGCACTAAAGTGTGATCAACTTCTTTTTTAGGCACTACGCGGGTAAACGCTTCATCCTTATAATTAACAAGCGAAGCGACTCTCCTGCCTGCTTCAAAGTAATTAATCTTTTCGTAAAGCGAAACGAAGCGGATCGCGTTACCACCGGTATGACAAACAAAACAATTAAAGATTTGCTTTTCAGGAGAGATTACCATGCTTGGCGAATGGTCATCGTGAAAAGGACAAAGGGAAACATAATTTTGACCCTTCTTTTCGACACTAATATAGCGGCTAATAATGTCAACAATATTAACGCTATTTAGTAATCCCTTAAATGCATCCGTTTGATTATTCAACTGTTTCTCCTAACTTTCTACTACAAAACTACTAATTATTTACTTTCTCAGTAATATAGGCTTTTAAATCATTAATTTTGACTCTGGTTTGCGCCATTGAGTCTCGTTCTCTAATTGTCACTGCTTCATCTTCTAAAGTATCGAAATCAATCGTTAAACAAAACGGCGTGCCGATTGCATCTTGGCGGCGATAACGCTTACCAATTGAAGCGGTTTCGTCATAGACACAATTAAAGTGTTTAACGAGGTCTTGATAAAGTTCCATCGCCTTTTCACTTAATTTCTTTTGCAGTGGTAGAATCGCAACTTGGTAAGGTGCAAGTTTTGGCAGGAGACGCATTACAATTCTGGTATCGTTTTCAAGTTCTTCTTCAACGTAACTATCAACGAGGGTCATTAAGAGTAAGCGGTCTAGACCGACACTTGGTTCAACACAATAAGGAACATAACGTTCATTAGTTTCTGGGTCTAAATACTCAAAGTTTTCGCCGCTGACCTTCATATGTTGTTTTAAGTCATAATCAGTGCGGTCGGCAATCCCCCAAATTTCACCCCAACCAAACGGGAATTTATATTCGATGTCGGTTGTGGCTAAACTATAAAAACTTAATTCTTCAGCGCTATGATCACGGAAACGTAAGTTTTCTTCTTTAATCCCAAGATCTTTAACAAAATTAATACAATAACTCTTCCAGTAGCTAAACCATTCTAAATCAGTGCCTGGCTTACAAAAGAATTCTAATTCCATTTGGGTGAATTCCCGAGTTCTAAAGATAAAGTTTCCCGGGGTTATTTCGTTTCTAAACGATTTACCAATACCGGCAATCCCAAACGGAAGCTTTTTGCGCATCGTTCGTTGGACATTTTTAAAGTTAACAAACATCCCTTGGGCAGTCTCAGGACGGAGATAAACTTCACTTTGACTATCTTCAGTAACGCCAATATGCGTTTTAAACATCATATTGAACTTCCGAATGTCAGTAAAGTCCTTCTTCCCACAGACTGGACACTTAATATCATGTTCGCGAATAAAAGCCATTAACTCTTCATTAGTGAGGCCAGCAACACTAGTTTCCGGCATTTGACTTTCAATTAAATTGTCAGCGCGATGACGTGACTTACAACTTTTACAGTCAATCAGTGGATCATTAAAAGTTGTAACGTGGCCGGTGGCTTGCCAAACTTTCGGATTCATTAAAATTGCGGCATCAATCCCAACATTATGAATCGATTCAGTGACAAACTTCTTCCACCATAAATTACTAATATTATTCTTCACACTTGTTCCAAGTGGGCCATAATCCCAAGAATTACTAAGTCCTCCATAAATTTCACTTCCTTGGTAGACAAAGCCACTGGTAATTAAGTGCGTAACGATCTTCTCAAACGAATATTTTTCCATATTCCCTCCAATCACAGCCAATAGTATAAAACTAATATAGAAAACTGTCAACACACTATGAGTGTAGTGTTTTTAAATATTTTTTAGAAGGTTTTACCAAAGTGGATATGAAATAGTCGCTTAATATCGGTC
>CAYJAE010000027.1:2352-9628 GCA_964368105.1 uncultured Staphylococcaceae bacterium | reverse complement strand
TTCTAAATCTTCGGGAGTAATAAAGATATTATTTATTTCTTGTTTCGAGAACATGTGCGCTACTGCTTGTCTAGTTTTTGCTTCGGTTAAGTCTGATTCATAAACAATCCGTGCGGGCACAAATTCTTTTTCGCCGCCTTTTTGCGTTTTCTTAACGTAATCGGCGATGGCTTTAAGACCAAGCGAGGCGCCAAGAGCGTCTAAATCAGTTTCTTTATGGGTCATAATTAAAACATTCTTAGCTTCACGAATATAACGGAAAATTGTGTCGGCGTATAACCGAATAGCGGTTTTGTTCCGTTTTTCTGATTGCGAGGTTGCGCCACCAATATATTCGCTTTCTTCACCGTGACGAGCAATAACAACTTGGTCGCCGCCCCGAGCCATTGCCGTATCAAGCGCATTTAAGACGAGTTCATTTAATTTCATAACATCTGGGAAATTATAGGCAAAGGCGAGTGAAACTGTTAACTGATAATCAGCGCTTGCGGTTTTTTCCCGAATTTGTTCTAAGAGTGAAAAGTTATCGGCGTAAATCTTATCGAAGTTTTTCCGGTTTGCGACTAAAATATAGCCGTCATCGCGATATTGCCGGACCATTACGCCAAAACGAGAAAAGTATTCGTTAATTAAAGTTCCGGTTGTATTAAGCGCAACATTAGCTTTTTGCCACTTTAAAATGACATCACTATAGTTATCCACGACTAAAAGACCTAAGACAGGTGAATTTTGAATACTAGTGGTAAATAAATATTCAAACTCGGTAATATCTTTAAAGAGGAAAATTCCCGCTTTACTTAAATATTTAACTTCATAGTTCCGTGATTCGATTTCTACTTTAATCGTCTCGTCATGCTCAGAACTTAGTGCTTCACTCAGTTCAACAAGCCGAGTGAATTCTGGTTTCCACGCTAAAATGTTTTTATCAACGATTAAGAGGCGCCGTTCTTTAAAGAGTTCACTGGCCCACGTAACATTAAAATCGCTATCCACTACAACAATGCCGATCATTGCAAAGTTATAAGCTTCTTTTACTTCACTTCCTAAAAGGTTAACAAGTTCAAAAGTATTGCGTTTCCGAATCGCATTAATGTTCATCGTTAAAATTAAGAAAATTATAATATTTAAGGCAATAATGACGGTCGAAAAGATAAAAACGCCTTCCGCCGTAAAAAAGGAACCAAGATTCCAAAACTTTAGAAAAAAAGCAAGGTTAACAAAAACCAGCAATAAAACTTCCACTAAGAAGACAATAAGCGCTGTTTTTCGTATTTTAATGATTGCTTTGACCATTGCACTCTCCCATATTCATTTTTAATTATACAACAATACTAACCACTACGTCGCCCTAACTAATTAAGAAATTGACATTATGCTCTTAAAAAGAGCAATCTAAACCGCTCTGCTCTCGTTTTATTAAAAAATTAGCAATAAAATTTATTTAAGTGTATCTAAGAAGCCTTTAAATGCGTCTTTAAGGGCGTCCATTTCCCGGAACAGCGCTTTTAATGGTGAAATGACCATTATAATCCCGATAATATTGAACACAATTCCAATAATAAGGACGATAATCCCTCTCGTACGAACTTTAAAAAAGCCGATTAAAGAATAAACCAAACCAGTGACAACAATTAAGATCGTTGCAAGGCTAAACAAGGCGTTATATTTAAAAGAAATAAATCCAAAAACAAGCGCTAAAATGCCAGTGATAAGTGAAGCTGCAAGCGGAATAGCCCGCCGCCGATAAAACCTAATTTGTTTCCAGTTTTCTCTTTCGGGTAAAAGTTCATGTTTACCATGGTAATGGAATTTTTCTTTTCTTGTCTTTTTGTGTTTTTTCTTTTTTTCAACAACTTCTTCGCCGTCTACTTCTTCATCGTCTTCTTCGTATTCAAAATCATCATCTTCATCATACTCAAGATCTTCAATATGTTCACTATCTTCAGAAGCGGCTTCGCCGGTTAAAAGATTTTTAATTTCTTCGTCTTCTTCAAAAAGCCGTTCTTCATCAAAAACAACTTCGTCATTACCGAATATGCTCTCGTCATTAACGACTTTACCATTAATCTTATATACGTTTTTCCGTGCCATGCTTATTTCCTTATATACAATTTAGCATATTTACGAAAATATACGAACATATTACTTACTTAATTCGCTTTTTTTCGTCCGTTTTATTAATAATTTCTCGCTTAATTTAAAGACAACATTTGCGGCTCCGAGAAGCGCAAAAGGAATAATCAGCAAAAGACTAATAAAGAAAATTACTGTTCCTAGTTCACGGTGGAGAGTAACATTAGTTAATTTCATTGTAAATAACACGCCTTGGAAGAGGAAGAAAATAGTTGCCATCAGCGTTAAAACAAGGACAACCGTGATAAGAATCATCACTCCTTTAGGCAGCGCAAACTCAAGTGCAATTAGTCCCGCCGTGGAAAGCACTACTCCAACCAGATAAACTATCCCGGTATAACGCGGCATTTTAAACTCTAACCCATGGAATGATTTCTCTTCCGTTAAGACGTAAACATACTTGATAAAAAGATGAATTAACATATGGGTAAATAAGACTTCAATAAAGGCAAGAGCAAATGTATAAGGAATAACCATGTATGGGAAAATATCCCCGAAATTCTTAGTAAATATTTCAGCTTCTTTTAAACCGAAGACGTCCCGTAATTCATGGAAAACATGTTCAAATTCAATTGAGAAAGAATAGAACGGATCTTTCATAAAATAGAAAACCACCTTCATTATGACGGCAAAAAAGAGCTCAACCGCGACTAAAATCATTATTTCCTTCAGTGGTTTTACTTTAAGCTTAAATAAAATGCCGTGGAGAATACCAAGCGACATTGACGTCGTCATCACTAAAAGACCACGGAGATAATGACTCTCGTTTATTGGTAAAAAATGGGTGATAACCGCTGCGCAGGCAATCATAATAAGCGCAGGAATAATACTATCTTTAACGTGATAACGAATAACAAAAATAGCAATTGGAACTGGAAAGATAAACGCAATTCCGTGCTCCAAATGTGATAAGGTAAACATTAAAAAAAGGACTAAGGTTAAGAGTATTACTTGTCCCATCTCAAAAAAGTAATTTAGACTAAATGGCGTCGATTTTTTTAACTCTTCCCGCCCCTCGAGCATTGCTTTATCCACCTGAACTCGTTTCCTTTCTGGGTTTCATTGAGGTGTAAAAATTCACCTAGATACGCATTCAGCGATATTTTACCATACATAATTTTTTTGCAACATTATTAATAATGAAAAGATGAGAAAATCGAGAATTAATTACCTTAATATGACATTTTTTCTATTACAACAAGAACTTTTGTCATAAAGCATATTTAAATTCATAATGAAACTATGCAAAAATAACATCGTGATTGACGCGGCCAACTTGTTTTATAAAGTTATTGAAGTTTAGCAAACTGTTTCGCTATAAAATCGACTATTTTTGACGTGGTTTCTTGTTTATCTTTAAATGTGGCTTGCTTACTAAGTTCTTGGGCGTGTTTAACAATGTGTTTAAAATCGTTAAGAATCAATCCAAGCATCCGGTCGCCGCGAACACCCCACTTATTTATTTCAGCAATAATATCTTGTTTACCAATATTTTTTATTTCATATTTCTTATTAATTGCCATCGCCATATTCGTCGATACATTTTCATAGATGATTGTTGATACTAAATCATAAAAGGGCGTTAATGAACGTGCTTGATGAAGGATTGATAGGTTTTTGCTGTGATAATCGCAATTTCCAATCAAATAATTGAAAACCAAAATCTTCGCAATCATCAAGATATCACTCGCTGAGCGATACGAACATTCATTAATTGTATCAATTACATTTTTAAATGATGGACCGCCTTCTTTTTGATATTTATTTTTGGAGACAACCGCCTGTAATTGACAAAAATCTTCCTGATGAAGACGTTTTGTCCCATTCGTGTTCTTGACCCGATCAAATCTTTCAATTAATAAATATGGAGTCTCTTCTTTCGTAACAAGTTCCATTTGTGAAGTAGTGAGACCAATAGTGCCGGCTAATAAGGTACAAAATAATTCATTATATAAAATGTTTGAAAATTGTTTACTATCAAATTTTACAATGTGTGTGGACGGATGAGAAAAGTTTGGTGCATAAATACTACCTTCTTCAATGAGCACTGTCGTTTTATCTTGGGCACCTGCAAGCGAGAGGCGGATTCCTTTTTGATAATTAAAGCGAGAGTCACTCGTATTGTTGATTATTTTATTAAACTCACTATTACTAATTAATCGCGGTAATTTGGTTGTAATAACAGGCTTATCAATGTGCAAGTGGATTGCACCTGCACAATCTTCACCGATTACACTTAAAAGCGAGAATGGATTATTTTGTGAAACTCCGTTTGCTTTTGCGAGTAATTGTAAAATATCTCCTTCTGGTAATAAGTTTTCAAAAAAGGGATAAACACTTTTGTGATAATAGATTTTATTTGAGCGTGGCATTTTCAAGGAAATGTCTTCTTTTGCACTATTTTCATACACGAATCTTAGGGTTTGACCATTATTTTGGATCAAGTCCCCGATATGATCGTCTCCAAGATATACTTTTAAAGTTTCATTCACAGAAACTTATCTCAACCTTCAAGTTAAGAACACTAAGAACACCTAAAACCTTCTCAAGTTGTGCCGTTGGTTTTCCTTGTTCAAGTTCAATAATAAATCGAATTCCCGTATTAGAAAGTGCCGCAAGATAAGCTTGAGTTAATCCTAAACTTTTTCTTCGCTGTTTAATAATTTTGCCTATATCTTTTGCTGTCATAATATACCCTCTCGGTAATATTATAACGTTTAACCTAAACATTTCAAAGATTTATACAAAATTGTTACTCTTCGGTAATATTTGGTTGTTTTTTTGCTGATTTTGTTTTATTTAAGTCCTTCTACCAGCGATTATGGGCATGTTCATAGAACCCAAGTAAGTTATCAAGCACAACTTTTTCTCCGCTATTAAGCGTAATAGTCCCACTATAATAGCAATGGATTTGGTGACACTTCATAAACATTACTTTAAAGTCTGTATTGTTGTAACGGTCATAGATTGGGGTTAATACCAAATCAACTGTCCCAGCATCATCTTTTAAATGAATTGGCGCCATATAATCATTTTCCATCGGAGTTACTTGGTAAATGCGGTTTAACTTATGTGCCTTTCCGTCTAAGAAGAGCATATTTTCGCCCGCTGCGGTTAAGTCACCAAACCCGTAACCAGTGTTAAGCCCAATTTGCCGGCCATCCGCTAAGCGGTCTGACATTGATCCCCAATACCAGTTTTCGTCATACGGCCATACCCCGCGGCCCCAATCTAAAACGCCAAAAGCATCAGCGAATTCATACTTTTCGTCCCCGATTTTGAGATAGCCGGTTGTTTTTAAATTGTTAATTTTATAATTTAAATAAAAGTGCTTGGATGACTGATAAAACGGGGTATTAATACTCATTCCTTGATGAACTGGCATTTCCTCTAATTCAAAGTTAATTTCCCACGCTAGGCCATCCTTATCGACCGCGGAGCCATAAAGTTTGCGAATTTTCCCAATCTTACTAAAGGTTAATGTAAAGTTTTTAGCGTTAAGCGTTACTTCATGATCATCATGCGGATTTTCATTAAGGCCAATTGATTTTCCTTTAAATAGTTTAATAATGTTAATATCTTTTCTTGTTTTCGCTTCTAAATCCATAATCGAGAGTGCCCCATTTTGGAGGAAACTTATGTGCCCTATTGTTAACTGTACGACATAGCGGTCATTATTAATTTGATAAAAATCCCATTCTTTAAGTCGGGCTTGTTTTTTAACTTCTTTGCGGCGATACGTAAAGTTAAACTCTTTAGCGTACCCGCTATTCGCGTGACGTCCTTTTTCGTCAAAGATCGGCGTGTTTGGCGTGTCTATTTCTTTTTCTTCGAGGGACAAAGCACTAAAACGGAGCTGTTTAATCCGTTCATTGTGATGTTTCCATAATTTAACAAGCGGAATAAAGGCGGTCGCAATTATTATTGCTCCGGCAAAAAAGAGTACTTCTGTTGGAGCGCGCCCTTCAATCAGCACTCCTGGAGCAACTTCAAGCATTACATCTTTACCTAATAATTGAATTATAGGTTCAGAGACTATTCCACTTAAGGTCATCGGAATTAAAACAAAGAAGAGGACGCGTAATCCTTCAAATTGACCAGCTGAACCTTCAGGATAGAGGGCTTTGACCCAGACTGAAGACGTTTGAATAAAAATGACAAACCCCGCGGCCATAAAGATAACACCAATGAATAAGGCGAGATTTCCGACACTCCACAAATTAGCGGGATTATTAATTGGAGCGACAAAGCCTAAATAAACTAAGGAAACAACACTTAGTAAAAGACCCATAAACACCATTAACGGCGATTTTTGTTTATTAATTGCTCGTCCGACTGGAATGGTTGAGAGTAAAGCAAGCGCCATCCCTCCCCCTTGAATGAAACCGCTGTCCATCGTTGAAAAACCATAATTATAAATTAATAAGTTTCCAATATGCATATAAAAGACATTAAAGCCAATTGAGAAAAGCGCGGCAATAATAAAGACAAATAATAATTCTTTATGCTGTTTTAATTTCTTAAAGTTAAACGGTTCCTTAAATTGTTGCCAAAACGAGCCCCGAACACTTGGAGCTAGCCCCGGCTTATCTTTTAAAACAAGGAGTGATAATAAGCCAACTAAAATAACAAACCCGCCAATAATAGCAAAGAACGCTAAGTAACCCCAGTTTTCAATAACAACGCCACCTAGCAAAGTACCAACAATCGTCCCCGCAACTGGTAAGATTGCTAAAATTGCCCCGATACTTCCTTGATTCTTTTCGTCCACTAGGTCAGCAGTCCATGCATTAAGTCCGGAGTCATTCCCCATTGAGCCGAAAAAACTCATAATACAGTCAGTAATAATAACCATCGTTGCCATAACCCATAAGGGAAGAATTTCATTTAAATAACCGGTTGTGCCAAAAACAACCGTGAAAATTCCCCAAATAATATAGCCGAGCCAAATAAAGGGTTTCCGTTTTCCCTGCCGGTCGGATAATGTTCCGAAAAAGAAAGTTGAAAATGTTGTCACAAGTGCACTGAAGGCGACCATTAAATTAACGATCCAGGAATAAGGACCAATTTTGGCATATACATAAGTGTTAAACCAAACATTTTCAATGTTCCAACATAGCTGACCTGCTAAACCAACAACTAA
>CAYJAE010000027.1:0-2252 GCA_964368105.1 uncultured Staphylococcaceae bacterium | reverse complement strand
TCATAGAACTCCCGGTAGTGGTTGCAAGGAGTGTTCATTACTATTGTTCTTACTTCAATCGGGTTAATAATATGGGAGCTGTATACTACATCTAAGGTGTCCTAAAAACTTCCATCTAGTGAAATTATTAAGTCATCTATGTTTAGGCTTTTTCACCCCAAGAATAATTGAATCAACAATTAGATGGCAATAAATATACATTGAGTGAAATGCCGTTTACCAGGCAACATTATACAATTCAATTGTAATTGTCTGATTTCGAGCAGCGACACCGCTTATATTTAAAGTGGGCGTTGTTACAGAAAACCTTTCATTAACGTCAATAAGGTTGGTAAGAAGCGTTCCATTCATGTAAACATAGTTATCTTCTCCTATTAGGCGATAATTAATAGCATGCGGACCTGATAAACCCCATTCTTTGAACCCGGATAATGTGAAGCTAATTCTTTCAGCATTTAATTTGGTAGTGATTTCTTCTATTTTAACCGCTGAATAAGCATTTCCAATATACATGTTTTCGATTAAATAATTGTTGGTGATTGTTGCAGGCAGCGTTGTCACTGCGCCTCCCCCTTGAATCCCATATATTCTTAATCGATAACCGATGTACTCTGCCTTATATACCTTGTCTTCTGAAACCACTTTTACTGAATCATTCCAACCAACAAAAAATTGAACAGAATTTCCATCCGTTTTTGTCGGAATGTCTCCGTTATAAACAGGGTATTCACCTAAATAATATTGCGTTTGTTCAAGAATAGAATCATCATAATTTTTCCAAGTGATTGTGTATGTTTCATCATTATCTCCAACCAATGTATCGGTAGAGTAATGAAATGAATTCGATCCAAAACTAATTCCAGGCGGAATAACGATAGAAGTGAGTACTTTTGAATAAAATCCATAATCGGCAATTTCTTGACATGCGGTTGGTCTTTGAAATATAACCTTCTTAATTGCCGTAGTATGGTTTCCACTTACATAGGTGGAAGATAAATACTTAGGGATTCTTTTAACGGTATCTCCAACAACAATTGTCACTCCGTTAGAGGATAATCCGGCTTTATCTAGAATACCCATATTATTGAGATAGTCTGCACAACTGATAGAATTATAATAAAGATATTGTAAATTCACTAACCCAGAAAAGGCATCACTGCCTATTGATTTAACCCCTCTTCCAATCGTAAGATTTTTTATAGAAGCACAGTTGGAAAATGCGTACATTTGTACTGAAGTGACCGCATCAGGAATCTCAATAGTTTCCAAACTTGTACATCCGTTAAAGAGAAATTGTGAAATGCTAACTAATGAACTTGGCAATTTTATGTTTCTCAATAAAACACATTTGGAAAATGCTGCCTCGTCAATAATTGCACACTCATCATTTAGTTGAACTGTTTCAAGACTAACACAATTATAAAATGCGTTTAAATGGATTCGGTTTAGCCCATAAGCAACGACTTCTTCAAGAACAACATTGTTTGAAAAAGCATAAGTATTAATGAATTTAATTCCTTCAGGAAAAACGACTTTTTTTGTGACTGCGTTGTTTATAACCGGTGAATTGGCAGCACCTACACAGAAAACTGCTTTTCCATTATATGCCTCCGGAAAAGTGATTGACTCTTCATTCCCCTTATATCTTGACACAAGATATCCATCATATGATTCACTATAATAAAACTCATAATCCTCTATATCAACTTCTGCAAAAGTTGCTTTGTATTCACCTGATTCTGTTGCCGGAACTATCTCCTTGTCCCAACCCCTAAATGTATATGTCTTTTTATCATCGGCAATTCTGCTTGGTGTCGGACCGTCATATGTCGGGATCATCCCTGGTGATACATTATCAATATCAAGTATCGTCCCATCATAATTTAACCACGTGATTGTATATCCCTCAACTCTCCACTTAGCCGTAAGGGTCATATCACTTGTTACTAAATATCCATTAAACACCCACTTTTCATCATCAATATACCATCCATCTAGAGTATACCCATCCCTACTAACACTTGGTTTTTCAACCTTCTCGGCATGATAAATAGATTGTTGTTTGACGTAACTACCACCATTACTATCAAAAGTTACAGTGTGAACTTCTTTATTTCCTAAGCGGCCATTAATTAAATCATCGAGCCACTTTTCTTCATTTTTATCATACTCAGGATGGGCTTCACAATATAATTCATATGCTGATTTACCTTCATCTCCTTTATCACCCTTTTCTCCAGTATTACCTTGAT
>CAYJAE010000026.1:0-9867 GCA_964368105.1 uncultured Staphylococcaceae bacterium | reverse complement strand
CAAAGAGGGCAATATTGTGACGGTGACAATCGATAATAAGGAAATTAAAATTTCAGCCGGTGGGTTGTTTGATGATTATTTACAAACACCAGCAGGTTTAAAAGATTATTACGACGCCGTCTATCAAGTTGTGGTTCGGGCACTCTTCGAACGGGAAGATCAAGCCAGTAAACGAGCCGAAGCTTATACAGAAGCCACCCTTAAAGTTAATCTTGTCAAAGAACAAGCCAAGAGTAACTCAAAAAGTGGAGGCAAATACGATGACGAGTTAAAAAACATACTCGAACAAGAACACAACGTTGAAACACTCAAGGAACTTGAAGAAAAGTTTGCCTATGAATGGATGAAAACCGAAATGAACAAACAATTCTTTGATGGTGGTTCTGGTGCCTGGGCACAAGATGCCATGAAAGAGTTAATTAACGGTGAAAGAGATGGCGCTGGTGCCTTAGTCCTTGATGATAATGGCAATCCAGTCTATGAAGGTTATTTAAATAATAAGCTTCCATATCACGTCCGTCACTTACTCGTTAAACTTAGTGCGGAAAGTAATTCATTTGTTAGTAACAAAATTTCTAAAACCGAAGCGAACCGTTTAAGCTCGGTCATCACTGCTCTTGCAGAAGGGGTTGATACCTTTGGGTTATTAGCAAACCGCTTCTCTGAAGACGGCAGTGCCGCAAAGTATGGGGACTTAGGTATTATGACCACCTCTACTTCTTACGTTAATGAATTCAAATTAGGCGTTTACGCTTATGATGCTATTTATAATAACGATCCTGCAATTACCGCAGCCGATAGAGCTAAACTAAATATTCCTGCAAGCGCAAAAACCGCTTTAGAAAATATTGGCTTAGGAGAGATTCCTTACGGAGCGGCTTTAAAACTTCTTGAAGTAAAAGACATTGAAAAAGATAAAGACGGAAAAGAAGTTAATGATGGCGACGCTCTCTATTATCCACGTAACATCGTCTTTAATAAGTACTTTAATAAGCATAACATCAGTGTCATCACACCAAATGATGTCGCCGATGCTGACGAAGTCGGAACACTTAATGCAAGTTTTGCTGCCTTAGCGCGTTTCAATGACGTTCCAGGCTTAGGCAAAAAAGTCTTAACTGACGAAAACAAAAACCCAATTTTAGTCGTTCGCGCTGGTGCCTCTGGAAGTTATGAAGGTATTCACTTCATCGTTGTCCAACGCAGTGCAATTGTTGATGTCGTTAATGAGATTAGCCTCAAAGACTACTACACAATTGAAAATCCAGGAACCGCAAATTATCCATTACACACTTATGTCAACTTCTTAAACCTTGATTACAGTGGAACCCAAGAAAGAATCGATACTATTAAAAATGAAGTCAAAAACTTTGACGCCAATATTAATGACCGAATCTTTGAAAAACTCGTTGAAAAATTAGATGTTAAATTCCACGATACCGATCTTAAAGAAGCGCTTGATAAATATTTAGCAAATCAATATGCTCGGACTCAATTTAAACAAGAAGCAGACCTTGATGAACAATGGTCAAAATGGGTTGAATACTTAGATCAACAACAACACCTCCGTTCAATTCGCTTACTTGATGAAGCTTATATTGACGAATTTAGTGAAGGTAAAGACTACTTCGATTGGAGTAAAGAATAATATGAAAAAACGTAATTTATTAGTATTAGCATCCGCGATGCTCTTGCTGACCGGCTGTAATGATATTTTTGCAAAACCAACCGATTTAGAAGAAAAAGTCCTTGTCAAAAGTGATAGTGCGCTCGTCAATAACACTTTAGAATCTGTTTATAACAAATTCCATGACTCTTCAAACTTCAAACAAACCGCACTTGACGAAGTTATTCTTGCTGTTGCCGAAAGCGAATTTGGAGCTTATGCTTCATTAGAAGCAAGTAGTTCATTTAAAGCCTCCGTCGATCGGCGCGCTAAACATTTATTCTATGAAGAAATCAAAAGTGGTTCTTACACTTTCCGGACTGAAACCGGCGTTAGTGTCTTTGACGAAGAAAGATATATCGTTGAACACATTTACGGCAATCAAAACAGTTATGTTGTTGACGCTGATGGCAAGGAAGTTGCAATCGGAGCGGTCGCTACCCTCCCTACCGGCTTCTTTAAAGAAGGGCTCTTCTTACCAGTCGTTGATAAAGATAACTTCGATGACCCAGCCCACAAATTAGTCCACATTGACTACTACTCACATTACATTGAAGACCAATTCGTTGATAAAATTTATCGCGATAAACTTGTTGAAAAATACGTTCAAACTGAACAAAAATCAACTCTTGGTCGTAATTATGCGCGTGAAGTTGAATACATTGCACTTAAAACCAATGACAATCACCCAACCGCAGCCAACGCTCTCGTTAATGCCTTTGTTGATGAATATATCTTAGGCGCAAGCAAAGATAAGTTCGACTTAAATATTCTCGCAAATGCCTGGCGCGGAGTTGATGAAGACTTAGGTGCTGAAGAAACCGCACTTCTCCTTGCAACTAACCTTAAAGGAGCAGGACGTGATCACACCTTATACGGCGACGTTCTTGCTGACTACGCCAAAATCGATGATAACCCAGACAAAACTGATAACTCCATTGAATCACGCTTTACTGGTTCAAACACTTATTCAAAAGAAATTGGTTTAGAAATCGAAAAATCTTCCGTCCGTAAACAAGACTTCATTACTAGAGAATGGGGTATTAAAAACGGTGGTATTACTGGTTTACCAGAAGCAATCCGCACTCGTTTATTTAACATCGGGGTTGCTAACGCTGTTGACACAGTTAGCGATGACGAAGGCGACTTAGCAAAGAAATCAAATTCCTTTATTCGTAATATCAATGGTAATTACTTCTTAGTTACTAAAGAAAACGAACCAGGAAACAATCGTAACTTTGTCTTCTATCAAGATAGTACTTATTACATCGTTGTCGTTAAAGAAGCAGTCAATACTGCAAAATTAACTGATGATAATACCAAATCATATGATAAATTAGGAAAAACTCCTGAACAAATCGAAGCCATTAAGGAAGAGGTTGCCCACCACTTAGCGCAAATCTCCGCGACTAAGACTAACGCCCTTAACTTCTATATGGAAAAATTAAATGTCGTCTTCCATGATGAAGATGTCCAAGAATTCTTCAAAAGTGAATTCCCAGATATCTTTGATGACAAAAAATAGTCTAAGTTACAAATTATGATTAGTCGGGCTTCGGCCCGACTTTTCTTTTATTCTTTTCTTTACGCCTTGCTATAATATAAGTATAAAGAGGAGGAAAAACTTTATGGAACAAGATTGTGTTTTTTGTAAAATTATTAACCGGGAAATCCCTGCATCAATTGTCTATGAAGATGAGTTTGTTTTAGCTTTTCTTGATATTGCCCCTGCCGCTGCTGGCCACACCCTCGTTATTCCTAAATTGCACTATGATACGTTTCTCGGCACTCCCCGCAACGTAATGCATAATGTTTTAGATGTTGCACAGCGGATTGGTCAAGTCCAAATGAAAACACTGCTCGCAGGAGGGGTTAATATCTTAATTAATAGTTACCCTTTAGCAGGACAAAGTGTTGGCCATTTTCATGTGCACGTTATTCCGCGGTACAGCAAAAATGATGGCCTCCGAATTCAAATGGCGGAAAGCCTTGACGGCGCTCTAAACTTACCGTCAGTCGTGGAAAAAATTAAATCAGGTTTATAATTATTTTTTAGCTTTGTAAAAAGAAGTATGATCAAAAGCCCAAAGACGATCAGTGAATTCTCCACTTTTCGTATCAACAAGGGCTTTTTCAATTTGTTTCATCTTAGCGTCTAAGTCGTCAATCATGCTGACTAAGACCGCTTCTTTGGTCATTGGGACGACAGGGGAACCAAATTCCATTTTACCGTGGTGACTTAAAATAATGTGGCTTAATAGCGTTAGTGTTTCTTCACTTATCTTTAACTCGGCACCAACTTCAAGTACTTCAGCATTTATAAGTGAAATATGACCAATTAGTTTTCCTTTTAAGGTGTAAGTCGTTAAGATTGGACCGCTTAATTCGATTGTTTTCCCTAAGTCATGTAAAAGGATAGCGGCGATGACTAAATCACGATTAATGAGCCAATTGCCGGCGTAAAGTTTCAAATAGTATTCAATAATTCCATCAGCAAGATTAGCAAGACTAATTGTATGTTCTAATAAACCATGGGTGTATTCATGATGTAAACGACTGGCCGCAGGATAGGATAAAAAGTCTTCATAATGACGATCAATTAAGGTTTTGGTAAGAATAAATAGTTCTTCATTTTTAATTGAAGCGAGTAATCTTTCAAACTCTGCTTTTAAAGCGGTAAAGGCAACTGGACTAGCAATAGCAAAGTCTCCTAGTTTAATATCTGCTTCATTAAGAGGTTCGGCAGTTAATACTTTTAATTGGAGTGAGTTACGGTATTCAATGACATCTGCGACTACTTTAACAAACTTTCCTTGGCGGAATACTTGATTGTCATTTTCACTTGCGTCCCAAACCCGGGCTTCAATTTGCCCCGTATTATCTTGGAGCGTAACCGTTAAATATTGTTGGCCGTTATTCGCAGTTCCTTTAATTACGTTCGTAACTAAGAAATTTTCAATTACGCGGATTCCTTCATTTAATTCATTAATTTTCATCTTTAATACCTCTTTTTTCCTTAATTTATCGCCGTGTTTTATCACGCTAAAGTAATATATTATACCTTATTTACTGTGCTCTTTCATCTTTAAGTGCTGAAGTCTCTTTAGTTTAAGTCCTCGTTATCAATGTCCCACTCAGCCTCAGCAATGACTTCCTTAATTAAACTTAAAGGGAATCCTTCACTGTAGAGTTTAGCTTTAATTTTCTCATTCCGTATTTTACTATCAAGTTTTTGATATTTACGGAGTAGTTTTAGATAACGACTCGTTAATGCGCTTTTTTCAAAACTTGGTAACTCATAGAGGAGGTCACTAATTTTAAATTCACAAATGCCTTTAGCTTTTAAATCACGAATTATTACGCGTACTGAGGCGTTTTTCCGCTCAACCAGGTAATTAATCCGGGCCCGAGCATATTCTTCGTCGTTTAGGACTCTGCTCTCCGTTGCGCGCTTAGTAATCCGAGCATTAATTTCTTCACTGTAACCCTTTTTGCGTAATTTATCAGTAACCATTTTAAGTGAATAAGAGCCGCGACTTACAAGCATTAAAACATAGCTATAAGCTTTAGCCATTTCTTCGTAATCTTTAAGTTCTGCTAAAACTTCTTCGTCCAGTTCTTTTCCCGTATAGAGAAAAAACTCAAGTTTCGTTGCTTCACTAACTTTAAAGACTTCTCCGTTTGAAAGAATAACACTATATCCAGTTTTTATCTTTTGAATTTCGCTAATTAAGATCATTACCAATTATTCCGAAGGGCACGATGATAAACTTTAAGCACTCGTTCAACGAATACTTCTTTACTATAACTATCGACAATTCCGTCCGCGGCTTTTAAAACGGCTTCTTTTTCTTCTACACTTAAGGCACGGATTTTCTTTACTTGCTCACCAAAGTCGTCTTCACTATTAAAGAAGAAACCAGATTGACCTTCTTTAATAACGTCAATTAGTCCTTCATCAAACCGGCACAGTAAAATCTTGCGTGCCGCCATTGCTTCCATAAAGGTTAATCCTTGAGTTTCACTTATGGAGGCACTCACAAATACTTCACCAAGATGATAGTACTTACCAATGTCTGCTGGTAAGACTTTGCCGACAAAATGGACGTAATCGCTAACATTAAGGCTTTTTGTTAACTCTTCTAATTCTTCAATCGCAGGTCCGCCACCAACAATCACAAACTTTGTTTGATGTTCTTTATTATTTTTAATATATTTAGCGTAGCCTCTAATGGCAACATCAATACTCTTCTCTTTTGCTACCCGGCCTACATAAACAAAGTTAAACGTTCCGTCTAAATTATGTTTAGTGCGGTATTCCTTCAAAAATTCGTCGTCATCGTTATTTTGGCGAAATGCCGAAAAATCTATTCCAGTTGGAATAACGTTAATATATCTTAAGACACCGTATTCTCTCAGTGATATTTTAGTTTTCTCACTTGGAGAAATAAATTCGCCAGCAATTTCGGCTTGCCACCGTGAAAAGCGGCGGATAATACTTTTTGCAAAAGTTTCCATCCGTCCTTTCGTAGCGTAATACGTATAATCTTCGTACATTGTGTGATACGTATAAACGTAAGGGATTCCTTCTTGTCGGGCAAAACTTTTTCCAAAAATCCCCATCCCAGCGTCAGTTTGAATATGAACAACATCAATTTTTTCTTTTTTTAATATTTTGAGCGCTTTTCGACTTGGTCCCGCAAGATTATAACCATAGAGTTGTTTCATCTCTACTCCAGGAATACGAAGGACTCGATCAATATAAGTAACTTCTTTAGAAAAGGGGTTTGATGTCACAACAACACAAGAGTGTCCGGCATCATTTAGGGCCCGAAAAAGATTATAGGAAGAAACGGCCACTCCATTAATATCTGGAACAAAAGTATCAGAGAAAATTGCAACTTTCATTTTTATTCTTCCTCTCTTTTATCTAATTTCTCGGCATTTTTCGCATCTTTTTTCTTTTTACCGCTTAATTGACGTTTTATTTCCTTAATTGATAATTGACTCGTTTGGTAAAGGGTAATACTTGTTTCACGCCGCTCTTCCATTGTAGCATGTTGGACTTCAACATAAGATTGAACTTCACCTCGGGCGTCAACAAATTCTTCCATACTCGAACGATAGAAGGCCGTAACAATTCCTCCAACTATTAAGGGAAGGTAGAAAGTAACAACCCGCCATGTCGTTTGAACGGCTTTGGTTAGAATGGTGTCATTATTAAGAATCGGTTTAAAAATAGTTTCAAAGAAGAATTCAGTAAAACCTGCTGCGCCCGGAATCGGAATAGCCCGGACAATCATCGAGTGGAAGGCGGAACTAGAAAGCGCGGTAAAGAAGCTCATTGTTTGGGAAAGAGAGGGATCAAGCATCAACGCTACGAAATAGGAAACCGAATACGTCACTATTAACTTTAAAACAAACAAACCCATAATTAAAAGGGTTGCCGGCAAATTTGCGCTTAACCGCCGTAATTCAATCCGGAAGTTTTCGGTTGTCACATAAAGTTTATCTTTAGTTTCTTCGGGTTTTTTTACAATTTTGATTTTAGTAAGCAAATTAACGCCCTTCTCAATAAAAAAGTGATGCGCTCTTTTTGAGTAAGAAAGTAAAAATAAACCAACAATATAAATTAAATCAATCGTAAAGCCAATTAGGGAAATAGCCCAAATTGGGAAATTGACGGTGCCAAAAGTAAGCGGGGGCATCGCAAACAACGTCTTATAATTAAAGGCAATTGTAAAAGCACCAAATAAAACAAGGACACTTTGATAAAGAATAAAACGCATTACTAAAATAGAGGCACTAACACTAACGGGAACGCCTTGTTTTGTATAAGTTTTAACTTGGGCAAATTTACCACCACCAGGTCCCGAAAGAAGACTACTATAAAATTCACCGACCATCGCATTAGCAAGGCCACGGTGATACTTATAAGAATTCGTGTAAAGCCTCGCAAAAATAAATAAAACTAACCCTTCAATCGCAAATTTTGTTAAAGCAAGTAATAAAACAAATACGCCAATCCGGTAATCAACACCCGGATTACTAAAAACCTTAATAAACTCAGGTAAATCACCGCGCAGTGAAAAGAAACCATAGCCAATCGTAATCGTTAAAATAAAAATAAGATTAAAAAGTTTCCGGCGATCTTTTTTTTGCTTTTGGATAACTCTCAGTGTTTGGGTTGTTGATTTCGTTTCAGGTTCCATACATTGTAATTATATCATGAAGAAGTTTTAAAAATTTAGCCGTAAAAGAAAATGTCCGCCTTTTAGTTTGCTATAAGCAAAAAAGTATTAAATGACTAATTTTTGTTTCTTTAATTCTTGTTTTATACTTTGAATATTCGTTTGGATTTGTAAGATCAAATTTAGCTTTTCTTCCAAATATTTTCCTCAACAAATTTCTTAATGCCCGCGATTACCGTTAAGTCATTTTCCACTAAAAAGGCGAAATCTGTGTTTTGAATTTTAGCTTTAACTACTTCCTTATCACTCTTCTTATTTCCAAGTTCTTGTAAATCCTTTTGGAGTAGTTGTAAGTTCTTTTCACTCTCCAGCGTTAAATAGGCATTATGAAACTTTTCTTTTTCAAGATGGAAAAAGATGTTTTTGTTATCAACACTTTGAAACATTAACGGCGCAATAAAGTCTTTAAAAGAAACGGCCTTATCTAAGAGTCCATGGACAAATAAGTGCGGAATTGCCGTGTTCTTAATGCTTTTTGCGGTATTCATGAAAGCAAGTTTGCGGTAGTGAATGAAGCTAAGTGAATTATAAATAAACGGGAACAGAGCCGGAGCGTGTCCCATTTTTTGGTACGTTTTTGCAAAATTAGTAATGCCGTTTAGACTAATTACTCCGACGACTTTTTTCTCGTCGTCAAGCTTAGCTAAGTTAGAAGCAACAAAGCCGCCCCAGGAGTGGCCAACTAAGATTAATTTCTTATTACTATATTCACTCGTCTTTAAATATTTTAAAAGTTCTTCGGCGTCACTTAATGCTTGCAAAGTACTTGGGATCTTACTCCCTTCACTTAAGTCACATCCAGTATAATCAAAAGCAATTAATGGCGTTTTTAGGGAAGTCACTAAATCATTAATTAAAGTCGTGTAGGACTCGTGTCCCGCGCCAATTCCGTGAAAGAATAGTAATAAATAGTCACTATCACTACTTGCTTCACTGCCGTAATGAAATCCGTTCAGGTTTACTCCTTCTTTACTTTTAAAAGTAATTGGGACTGCTTTAAGGTCGGGATAATCACTACTTGTGTAATATTGCAGCAATGGATTCTTATCAGTGCGCTTTTTCAGGGTTTCCGCGATAATAAAATAAACAAGAAGTGAATAAATAATCATTAGTAAAAACACTCCAACTAAAACCCATAATATAATTTTTAATGCATCCATATAGTCACCTCATATCATTATTCATTATACACTATAGTATAATGTTAAGTACGAACCTCCGAAAGGAATGCTTAAAATGAAGCCTGAAACTGTTAACGAAACACTAAATACAAAAACTCCTAAAGTAAAACGCCCCCAGACTGTTGGTGAAGAAATCGCTAACGCAATAAGTCACGGCGTAATGGTCATCTTTGGTATCGTCGCTATTATTCTTTTACTCATAAAACAAAATTCTCCGCGTGGTTTAGCGGGATCTTTAGTCTTTGGTATCTCGATTCTCACCCTTTACTTAATGTCAACCCTTTATCACTCTTTAAGCTTAACTAAAGCAAAGGGAGTCTTTAAACGTTTTGATCATATTTCAATCTTCCTTTTAATTGGCGGCACTTTTGCGCCTGCTCTTCTCCTTTTACCAAGCTTACAAACACCATTCTTAGGCATTGCCTGGTTAGAAAAAGGCCTTGCTTTATTAATTATTCAATGGCTTGTAATCATCGTCGGAATAGTTTTTAAGTCAATCTGGGTTTATAAATTTAGAGTCTTTCACTTTCTAATTTATGTTGTGCTTGGGTGGTCCGCACTTGTTTTTATCCGTGAATTATATATTGATAGTCTTCCTGCCTTTTGGCTTATTCTGGCCGGTGGCATTGTTTATACACTTGGCACAATCTTTTATGCTTTAAGTAGCAAAGTAAAGTACTTCCATTTTGTTTGGCATCTGTTTGTTAATGCCGGAACAATCCTGCATTTTATCGCTATCTATCAGTTCTTGATTAATTTATCTTAATTT
>CAYJAE010000025.1:0-10790 GCA_964368105.1 uncultured Staphylococcaceae bacterium | reverse complement strand
GAAAAAAATCTATTAACTGATCAAAAATCTATAGAAAAGCCAATTGAAATAACTAAGTTGAATGAAATCATTTTATCTAATGACAATGAAAACAGTTTATTTGAAATAACATCTGCACGTAAACCATATGGCTTGGCAGCAGATGTTATTGCAAGACCATCTTTTTATGGCTTACCTGATATTTTCAGCGATAAAACAAATGACAATGATATAAAAATTGTAGGACTTTTGAATAGAAAAAGAGTAGAATATTGGATTCCACATGATTATCCTTTACCAAAAATAACTGAACGAATCAATCAGTATAAAGTCTTTATTCCGAAAGCATGGGGAAACATGGATGAAAAAGCAGGTTTAGGAGGGGCATATTCAGATATAATTGTTGCTTTTCCGAATGAAATATGTACAGAAAGCTATGTTGAACAAGGGTTCTTTGCAGATAAAGAAACTGCAGTAAAACAGGCTAAATATATTTTAACAAGATTTGCTAGAGCTTTATTTTATCTAAATAAATTCTCCCAAAACACACCAAGGGAAACATGGAGGGCGATCCCAATACAAGATTTTTCTGAATCATGGTGGGATGAAACCATTGAACAAATTGAGAACAGATTGTTTGAAAAATATAAAATTCCTAATGATATTAGAAAATTTGTTTTAGATAGCATTCAAAAGAAAACGGAAGATAATATTATAAACTTTTGAGATGGAATACATCGTGATTCAATACAAAACTTGTAAAAAGTACATCAGAGCAATTATTTGAGCAATACTGTGGAAAAAACAATGAGATTGATTGAGTATATAAGAACGGTGAAACAGGACAATGATATTTTTTAATTATTTATGTAGATAGTTATAATATACAATTGTTATTCAAGCAAATGAATAAGTTATAATTGTAAACATTTATGAATCAAAATAGGGTTTGCAATTACGACTCAACATATACAGAAGTTATTTATCTGATGCTCAAAATATAATGCGGTGGCTATAAATGCTGCCGCTTTTTCATTATAACAAGCCAAAATTGAGTTTTTTTCAAAACTGGTGGAAAGGGCTTATATATTACTAGTGCCGGCGCCAACAATGTCTGCCTTGTAGAATAGGACTTAAAAGCCCGTCCTATTTAAAAGACTGCCATGTTTTGTTAGCTTAAAAACAACTAAAAATTAAAGGAGGTGATGCTTAATGAGCGAATGAAAAAACGCTTGTGTACTAATAAATTATAGGAGGTGAAAAAAATGTTAGGTATACAGCATTTTAAAAAACTGCAAGAATTAAATGTTAATAAAAAGTTGAAAGCACTATTTGAAGAAGAAGGAGCTGACTATTTTAGAAAGTATTTTCAATATTCTATTATAGAAAATTTTAATGCAAATGTAGATTATGATTACATAATAAAAAGAGAGTCATATTGGAAAAATGTTCTTGATACTAGAAATCATGGATAAAATGATAATTAAGAGGATCGTCAGTTATTAGGAGTACGTAAAAGTAGTCAAGGGTGCGTAATTGTATCAAAATAGGTCACCAAACACATTAAAGATAAATAGGTTTAATGCAATTGTGTATTGAACCTTTTTTATTTATAGAGAAAACAGTAATTCATAGTAAAATAAGTAAAAGTTGTTTTTAACAAAGTTGAAAACTCTACAAAGTGATGAGGAAGAAATGAAAAAAATATCCGAACATCAATTAAGTTTTATGCATGCGGTTAAGTATTACGGAGAAAACTATCCCGCTAATACTGGCGGTATTTTACATCTCTATCACCATAGTAACTTAAAAATTGTGGAAGATGCTCTTACAAAACTTTTGAATGAAGTCGATATCTTACATTACAAATTCACAAGTAAAAACGAAGAAATATACCAGTTTTGCGGTGATAAAGATGTAAATTTGGATACTTTTGATTTTAGGGCTGGATGGCAGGATGATTTACTGCAGGACTACTTTGAACAACCAATAGACATCAATATACGTTTATATAAGGTTACCCTCATTCAAGGTATTGATCGGATTTCTGTTCTCTTCGTGCTCCATCATTTAATTTCAGATAGTAAAACACTCCATTTACTTGCCACTAAGTTGCTGAGCGCCTTAGATAATAAACCAAATGTTGAAATTAATACTTACGATGAATACTTGCAAGAAGAAGCTAATTATTTAGTATCAAAACAATTTGACAAAGATAACCAATATTGGACAAATGAAGTTCAAGCAATAAAACCAACTCTCGTGAAGTCGTTTAAAGTTAGTCCGCTCTTAGATGATATTTCCCATGTTAACTATCAACTCTCCAAAGCGGACACGAATAAGATTGACACTTTCATTCGCAAATTTGGTGGCTCTCCGCAAATTCTTTTTGAATTAATTTTAGCTTATGAACTCTCGCTATCTAATAGTAGTTTAGACGTTACACTTGGAATAACAACTCATAATCGTAACAAAAACACCGCAAGCGTCGCCGGAATGCTTGTTTCAACATTACCCCTAAGAATAAATCTAGATTACAGTGAATCGTTTGTGGATAACTACAAAAAAATCATTATTAAACACTTTGAAACCTACCGCCATCGCTTATTTCCCTATCGCCATATTTTAAAGTTCGCCCATGATATTAATGTTAGTCCGCTCTTTGACGCAATGGTAATCTTCCATAGTCCCTGTCAAGAGGCCTTTAATTTGGAATACAGTCTAGAAACTTTAGCGAATAAAAAATCGGTCTTAGGCCTTCTTTTAAACATTGAAAAGCGGACACCACTCAACCAGTATATGCTATCTTTTGATTTTAAAAAGTCGCTCTTTACCCAAAGTGAACAAACCGCCTATATAAAACGTGTCTTACATTACTTAAACATCATTATTACTTCTCCAAGTAGTGAATTGAAAATACTAGGAGACGTAGTAAAACCTTTAAACTCTCCTTTAAACGATACCTTAAAGTTACCTTCTCTCTTAACACTTTTAAAAGAGCAAGTAGCAAGAAATCCAAGCAAAATAGCCCTTATTAGTCATAACCACCAAATAACATACCAAACAATGGCGGATAAATCCGCCTTAATTGCCGCAAAAATAGCGGCTTTAAAGATTGATAAACAAATTATCTTTATAGACGTAACTGACAAAATAGACGGGATAATATCTCTACTTGCCGTCATAAAATCTAATAATACTTATGCGTTCTTTCCCGAGAACTTAAGCCCTAAACTTAAAGACACTTATAAAAAAGTAGCACAAGCAACCTTCACGATTAATGACGACTTTTTGCTTGATTTCGATAATTATTCCATTGAGAGCATGGAGAGAACTACTGAAATATTAGGCCTTTATTTTACTAGTGGAACCGCTGGAGAACCAAAAGCCGTGAAAATTAAAGATCTTAGCGTGATTAACTATTGCATACAACAGGAAGGTTACGCACGCGAAGTAAAACAATTAGACTCAATTATTAACTTTTCACCATTTAATTTTGATATTTCTCTTGAAAACATCTTTCTTAGTCTCTTAAACGGTCTAACTCTTGTTTTAGGAGACTTAGAAAAACTCAATGAACAATACTTATTAAATCGTGATGCACTTTCAGCAACGCCCTCACTCTTGCAATACTTACTAGAGAATAAAGCATCTATCTTTAAATCGCTTCGCTTAATTATTTCGGGAGGTGAAGTATTAGGGAAGAGCATTGTTCATAAAATAGAACAATTGAGTAGAGCAAAACTTTACAATTCTTATGGGCCAACTGAAACGACAATTGCGGTCACTTATGCCCTCGTTGGGGAGGACGAAATCACCTTGGGCAAACCATTCGATGGCTGTTCTATTTCCATTAAAAACGACCAATTTTTAGATGTACCCGAGGGTTACATTGGGGAAATAGTTATTGAAGGCATTTGCCTCTCTGCTGGATACACGAAAGATTACGCTGATAGTGGTTTTATTAGTGTTAAAGAAAAGAACTATTACAAAACCGGTGATTACGGCTATATTGATGAATGCGGAAACTTAAACTTTGTTGGGCGACGAGATAATCAAATAAAGAAACATGGTGTTAGGATTGAATTAGCGCAAATTGATAAAGTGCTCTTAGCCCATCCCCGCGTGTTACAAGCCAAAACTGTAGCGGTAGATCAAAGTATAATCACGCTTGTTGTGGCAAGAGGAGAGACCAAACAATCAATTTACCGCTACCTAAAAGAAGCACTACCTAGTTTTTATTTGCCAAACCAAATTAATGTAACTGACGAATTATCCTTTAATGCGCAAGGCAAGACAAAGCTTGAAGTTAGAGAAAAGAGAGATAAAGAACTATTTATACCCAAAACACCTTACGAAAAACTCTTTTTGAAAACACTTAAAAAAGTACTTAAAATTGAAGAACTCTATGAATCCGACACTCTTTTCGATGTTGGTGCCGATTCGCTTGATATCCTCTCACTAATGGTCGAATTAGATAGTGCTGGAATTGAACTCCCGCTCACAAAGTTTCATGAAGTTTCTCGAATTAGTGAATTAATTTCCTTTGGTCGCGCAAAACACACTCAAATTGAAAAACTAAAAACACATAAATTACAAAATACTTCATCTTTCGCCCCAATTAAACATGTCCTCTTACTCGGAAGTACCGGATTTTTAGGAGCCCATGTCCTTTATAATTTAATCAAAGAAACTAATTTAGAAATCAGTGTTTTAGTACGGAACCATGACGGAGTAAATGCTTTTAAGTATTTTGAAGAGAGAATGAACTATTATTTTGATGAACCGCTCTTATCTAGTCGCATTAAGCTTTATGTAGCAGACATTAGTAAACCAAAGTTTGGATTAGCGGATAAAGACTATCAAACTTTACTTAGTAATGTCGACGCTATTCTCAATTGTGCGGCAAAAGTGGACTATATTGGTAAAAAACAAGACTATATTAAAAGTAATATTGATGTAGTAAAAGAGATGATTGAGTTTTCTAAAGCAAAGGAAATCCCCATTTTCCACACCTCCACGATTGGCCTTCCAATAGCGGAAAACCAAAAAGTAACTGAAAATCATCTTTTGAATACTAAAAAATACGCTAATTATTATTTAGAAACGAAGCGACTTGCGGAAGATATTCTTCTTGAGCACAAAAAAGAAACTAATAAACCTGTTTATATTTTAAGAATTGGTAATCTAATGCCACGCCAAAATGATTACAAGTTTCAAATTAACAAAGAGAAAAATGCAATCTATCAAATGGTAAAACAAGCAACAACAGCGATTAATACAATACACAAAGAATACGAAATAGATGTAACACCCGTTGATATTGCTGCAGAAATGATCGTGAATGTACTTAAAAATAGGCCGACTTTAGTCACCTATCACTTATATGCACCGTGTGTTATCAACTTAACGCAAGACCAAACATTAAAAATTAAAAATAGTTATAAAGCAGTGCCACAAAAATTAAGCTTAAAAGCATTGGTAGCTAATGACACCCGGGCCACAAAAGTGCCGAAAAACTATATCGCAAACGTCTTTAAAATTTGGCGAAATTCAGATAGTAATAATTAATAATTGGATTAAAATCTTCAGAGAACTTCGCACAAAATAACAAAATTCATGAATATAATAATATCGGTAGTACTTTCCCGATATTGTAGTATAATTAATTCATGCCATTAACTCATCAAAAAAGATTAATTATTGTCGGCGCTAACAGTGCTTTAGGTAAAGCTGCAGCGTGTTTTTTTCATGATAAGTATGATTTGTTACTATTGGATTTTGATTTAAAGAAACTAAAACATACTCAACAAACATGTTGTCCACGGGCTTCAATCTTAAAGTTTGATATTACAACGACAATCCATCTTGTTGGTCTCGTTTCCTATTTAAAACGACGGGGGAGTTATGACTTCATTTTAAATTTTCTTAATTATCCCGAAGAAGAAAATAATATCGCCCTTGTCTATAAAGTAAATTTACGCGGAACAAAGAACTTACTTAATTATCTCTATCCCCTAGCTTCTCCGGGAAGTATAATCATTAATATCAGTGCCGCGAGTGCGGTGCTCCCGCCACTTGACGGGGAACTTTATTCATGCTTAAGTGATCCTTTAAACCACGACTTTATCCCACGGGTTGTCCCTCAAACTAAATCAGTTAAAGAGGCTTATCTAAACGCCACAATTGGGACACTTATTTTAACAAGACGTGACTTTGCAAAGTGGGAACTTAAGAAAAGTGACCTTTATGCAATCACTCATTCACTCAGTGCAATTAGTTATAATCAATCAGTTACTGAGACGTTTCTCGGCCTAATTATTAATATTCTTGAAAAACAAACATTACTGGATAACGGCGCACTTTTAAGTTTTAATAATGACACTCTTTCTTTAAGTGAAGTCACAAAATAAAGTAAAAAATATTGCTATAATCGTATTGGTCATAGTATTTTACATTTTAAATATTCATAATTACTTGTAACACCTTGGCCAAAGTGGAGGATTTATGTTACAACTTGTTAATATTAGTCGCGAATACAAACAAAAAAAGGGACCGACCGTTAAAGCACTTGATAATGTCAACTTAACTTTTAACGAAAAAGGTCTAATCTTTATCCTCGGTAAATCAGGTTCGGGAAAATCAACCCTCTTAAACGTTATTGGTGGTTTAGACCGCTACACAAACGGCGAACTTTTCATCAAAGGAAAATCCGCCAATAATTTTAAGCAAAATGAATTTGATTCATATCGTAATACAATGATTGGTTTTATCTTTCAAGAATATAACTTACTTAATGATTTTACCGTTGGACAAAATATTGCAATTGCCCTTGAATTACAGGGCAAAAAGGCATCAAATGAAGCAGTTAATGAATATTTGACTTTACTAGATATGCACGGATACGCTCACCGGAAAACTAATACACTATCAGGCGGACAAAAACAAAGAGTCGCGATAGCCCGGGCTTTAATTAAGCAACCTGATATTATTATGGCTGACGAACCTACCGGAGCACTTGATAGCAACACTGGTCGTCAACTATTCGAAATATTACGTAAATTAGCGGAGCATAAACTCGTAATCGTTGTCACACATGATCATGAGTTTGCTGAAACGTACGGCGACCGCATTATTGAATTTAGTGACGGCAAGATAATACGTGATATTACCAAAGAAGTAAAAGAAGGCGAAAAGAATATTACCTTTAATCAAGATTCAATCGATATCGCCGGCAACTATCAACTAACGAGTGAAGACTTTGAAAAGATTAATGCGTATATTGAACAAAAGAAGTCAGGCGTTAAAATTCAAATTGCTAACGAAACCGACTTCATTGCTTCGCCACCCGTTACGCCTTATCCACCGACTAACGAAATCAAACTTCTCAAATCACGCTTGCCATCTAAAGCCGCACTTAAAATGGGAGTAAATGCCCTTAAACACAAGCGTTTTCGGCTTGTTTTATCAATCATCCTCGCTTCAATCGCCTTTGGGATGTTTGGGTTTACCAACGCAATGGCAAACTTTAACGCTAAGAATGTCACACTGGACGAGATGATCAATCAAGACATTTCTTCTTCACAGATAACTAAAGTTAATCGTTATTCGCATGACGAAGAAAACTATTATGAAAACGAATTAAAGATGACGCCAGAAGATATTTTGCACTTAAACGAACAAAATCTTACGGAATCGAAGGCCGTACCACTAATCCCGTTCGTTGTTAGTTTTGAGAATAACCTTCCTAGTAGTGAAGAATCGCGAGCGGATAAACTATTAGGTACTTTAGCAAACTATTCTTCTAATCCAATGGCGACCTATTTTGAAAGTGAAACTGAACTAAAACTTATCTCAGGCGGCTTACTCCATGGCCACATGCCAAGCGCTAAAGGGGAAGTTGCAATTCCCTCTTCCGTTGCGAGTTTATTCACAAAATACGGCTATATTGCTGAACAATCAGGTACAGTCCAACAAATATCAAACCCCGGAATCCTGCTTAATAAAACTCTTTTCCCGAATAAAAAAATCGTTGGAGTCTATGATAGTGGTTTTGATAATGATAAGTTTTTAAGTCTTTTTGGTGAAGAAGATAATTTTCTTGCTTCGCTTTCTGGCTCACAACCACCCGACTATATAAATAGCGGTCTTCATAACGTTTACTTAGTTAGTGAAGTAGAATTTAATGAAACGACCAATTCTCCTTCCTATTACCTTACCGCTGAAGGTTGGTCCTTTAATGGCGAGTTAGAAGTAGTAACGCTTGGAGAAACAAACATTCAAAACGTCGATAGTGCCCGGAAAATAGAAGAACTTGCCGCTGCTCCTAATATATTATTTATAGGATCAAACAGTGCATCAATGACCTTTAGCAAAAACGATGTTGTTATTCCTTATTCCCTCGTCTCCGATTCCTTACCTTCACTTGAAAATAAACTGACGACAATTAAAAATGGACTTTTAGCTACAGCTGATAATGATTCGGTCATCGCTGACTTTCTTGAAGTTTATGGCCCGTTTTACAACATTATTTCTTTTGATCCTAACCCGCTTAACTGGAGTAACGCAGAAAAATCTGAATACCGTGAAGCCTATTACAATGCCCTTTTTGATGAAAGTCAGTTATTTACAAGTAACGAATTTCAAAATGATAAGCCAGGTTCAAAGTTGATTCTCCCTTTATTACAAACTGAACTTAGTTTACTTACTAATATTCCCGTCACGCTTAATTACAGTGAAGGTAATCGCTTTATGTTTGACGAAGAAGTGCCTCGAGAAAATAATTTAAATATTGTTGGCCTTTATCTCGACATTTCTTCAATCCTTAATCCAGGATATTACACGAGCAACTTTTATATTACTGAAGCACTTGCTAAACAATTTGGATACTTAGAAAATGGTGTTTTCCCTTCCGCACTCCTCTTCCATGGCGCGGGTCGCGCTAATATAACTCCAAGTGTTGAATTTGCATTTAGAGGCTTTAACGCGAGTGAAGCCGGCATTTTTTATCGCTTGAAAAATCAAGTTACTACCTCAATTAATTTTATTGATAATCTCATGTCAGCTTTTAGTCAAATCTTTACTGTCCTTGGAGTAATCTTTGCGGTCTTTGCCGCCTTACTCTTAATGAACTTTATTACGCTCAGCGTTAGCTTTAAGAAACAAGAAGTTGGAATACTGCGGGCAATCGGTGCGCGGGGGATTGATGTTTCACGGATATTTATGTACGAAGCCGGGGTTATTGGACTCATTAATTTTGCCCTTGCGACCATCATTCTCTTCATTGGTGGGGGAATCTTTAACAACTACTTTATGCAAACACTTGGCACAAGCGTTGGTATTTTAAGTGTTGGAATTCAGCAAATTGGACTTATTTTATTACTTTCCCTAGCGGTTTCCCTTATCTCAAGTTTCGTCCCCGTCTTCCGCCTCACTCTTAAAAAGCCAATTGACGCAATTAAAAATAGTTAATTATTTAAGATTCTATTAATAAAAAGTCGTGAGGTTTAAGTCACGACTTTTCTTTATAATTAATAGTTTTGTTAATTGTAAATATCTTTACTTAATTGGCGAGATATAAAACTTGCCAAACACTTGACGGAGGTCAGTAACATTAATAAACGAATTTTCATCAACTTGACGAATTAAACTAACAACATTATTTACTTCGTTTGTTGATACCGTCATGTAAATAATAATTTTCTCATTACTCGAATAAACGCCAACACCCTTAACAGTGGTCGCCCCATGTGGGAAGTTAGCAATTAGAATTGAAGCCAATTCATTATTAGCGGTAATAACCTGAACTTGCGCTTTTTTATTACGAACATTAATTAAATCAATCACAAACGAATTCATCACAAGATAAGCAACACTCGATATTAAACTTGTAATCGCAACATTAAGACTAGTAACGTTACCGCTTCCTACCATGCTGCTATTTGAAGCCGGATGAATTAAGTTAAGGACGAAGTAGAAGACAACAACAACGAGGTTAAAGGTTACGGTATATTTACCAACGCCTTCACTTTTCCGGTTTGCGTAATAATAAGCAATAATATCCATTCCGCCACTACTGACGTTGCCTTTAAAGGCAATAGCGGCACTAAAGCCTGCCAGAATACCAGCGTAAAGCGTCCTTGTTAATTGTGAGTCATAAAGAACTGCCCCTTCCCAACTTTTTGGAATAATTGAAATAAAGAGGGAAGCAAGCGCAACATTAAGAATTGAAAAAACCGTAAATCTTTTTCCAATCTTTGTCCACCCAAGGATAAATACTGGAATATTGAGAATGAAGTAGAGGATTGATTGAAGAACTTGACGATCAAGAATTTTAAAACCAAATATATCGTAGATTAGTTTCACAAAGTTTTGACTAAGCCCGGAAACTCCGCCGCCAACAAATAAAACTTGAACAGTCCCTTGAGCGGCGTCTAATGTTTCAAGCGAGGGGGAAATAAATAAACGGAAAGCTAATGCATAGGAAAAAGCACTAAGTGTTACAAGTACTAATAAATATAAATACTCAAATAGAATTTTAAGTTTTGGATTGTTGTTAATTTTTGCCTTTAAGTCTTTAATAAACGAATGTTTTGTTCCCATAATTTCCTCACAAGACAAATTATAAATGAATAACTAAAACTTGCAATCTAAAGCATTAAAATATGGTGTTTTATTAGTTACTTTCGAATTAATTTGTGATATTATCAAAAAGGATAAAAAAAGCACGATATTTTTTTATCTTTCATTTGAAAATAAATGAGTAGAGTGATAATATTAAACGTGCTCTATTATAAATAGAAGGAGGAAAC
>CAYJAE010000024.1:0-10793 GCA_964368105.1 uncultured Staphylococcaceae bacterium | reverse complement strand
AAAACATTTAACCATTTTAATGGTTGGATTAAGCACAATATGATAATATATGATATTATTAAATTAAATATAGCAGTATTCTACTGCAGGAGGAAACATGGAAGTTAGAATTGACAATCTTTCAAAACACTTTCCCGGAGTAAAAGGAGCGCCAGTCGTCAAAGCAGTTGATCAAATGGATTTTACAATTGCTGATGGTAAATTGGTTGGCTTACTTGGTCCATCGGGATGTGGAAAATCAACCACACTTTACATGATTGCCGGTTTGCACAAACCGACAGAAGGTAAAATTTGGTTTGGTGATCGGGACGTAACCGAAGTCCCCGCCGAAAATAGAGGAATTGGGCTAGTTTTCCAAAACTATGCACTTTACCCTCACTTTACAGTACGGCAAAACATTCGTTTTCCACTCGAAAACGTTCGGCCGCGCTTACCGAAAGAAGAAATGGAACAAATCGTTGTTGAAGTGGCAAACCTTGTTGACATTGGTTCACTTTTAGATCGATTACCAAAACAACTCTCGGGTGGTCAACAACAACGGGTTGCTATTGCCCGTGCGCTCTCAAAGCGCCCCCAAGTTTTATTACTCGACGAACCGCTCAGTAACTTAGACGCGCGGTTACGTCTCCAAACCCGGGAAGAAATTCGCCGGATTCAACGCGACACGAAAGTCACAACAATCTTCGTCACCCATGACCAAGAAGAAGCCATGAGTATTAGTGACCAAATCGTCGTTATGCGTAAAGGGGTTGTTCACCAAATTGACGCGCCACAAGTCGTCTATGATGAACCAGTTGACCTATTTGTTGCCAAATTCCTTGGTTCCCCCGCTATTAATGTATTTAATGGTGAATTAAAAAATGGTCAAGTTTTATTACATAACAATGTTTATCACAAAGGCATGAAATCCAAAGGCGAATTTGATTATAAAGATTTAGCGCTTTATGATATCGCTCTTGAAGGCGGATATCAAGGCACTAAAGCTGAATATGCTTCTGTAGTCGGCGCTGAATACGTTGAAGAAGTTGTTGAAGCACCGGTTGTTGAAGAAGGCGCTGAAGAAAAACCAAAAAAGAAAAATGTCTTTAAAGATTTCTTCGGTAAACTTAAAGTTAAGCCAAAAAAGACTTATGTTCCAAAAGTTATTGAAGGGGAATTAAACCTCCGTTCAATTTATGAAGAATTACTCTCTGGCGGTTACCGTGTCTCGTTTGACGATTTTGAAGAAGCCGTCGGCCGTCTTATTGTTGCCGCGGGCGTTAATCGCAATGTGAAGATTGGGGTTCGTCCCGAAGCCTTTACTTTAGAGAAAAACGAAAACCCAGCAATTGAAGTCGATGTTCTCTTTATTGAACACATTGGACGTGATATTACCATCGTTGGTAACATCCACGGTCAAAAGAACAAAATCCGTGTTATTATTCCGGCCGAAGAACGTCATAAAGTTAACGCCGAAACAATTAAAGTTTATCCAAAACGCTTCTATCTATTTGACCTTGACGGCTCAAGAGTTCTTTAGGTATATGTTATGGTTAAAAAATTGAGTAGGAAAGGAGAAACGACATGAGTGAAGAAGTATTATTCATTGATAAAGGCCCGTTAGCGACAAAACAAAACAAAATCATGCCAATTTGGCTGAAAGCTTTAATTGCGCTATTGCCCGCTCTTATTTTCCTTGTTATTTTTACGATTTATCCGATTATTAATACAACGATTATTGCTTTTATTAAAAATTTCACATGGCAAAACGGTATGGGTAGTTTCGCAATCGGTAGCTATATCCGTCAATTAGATAAGTTTACCAATTGGGATTCAAAATGGTTTGCAATAGAGTATGAGGAATTAGGGAACTCAGCGGTTCAACCGCTTAAGCCACTAATAACTTTCGATAACTTTAAATCGGTTCTCACTGACCCATATTTTACGAAAGCTTTGCTTAATACAGCAATTCTTACGATTGTTTCCGTTCCGCTGACAATTATTATTTCATTATTCTTAGCGGTTTCTCTTAATTCGATTAAGCCACTTCGTGGTTTCTTTCAAACAGTCTTCTTTCTTCCATATGTTACAAACTCGATTGCGCTCGGGATGGTTTTTAATACGCTATTCTCACCGCAGACGGGTGGTATTATGAACCAATTAGTCATGGCTTTTGGGGGAAGTCCTCGCGCCTGGATTAACTTTGGTTTTGACCAACAAGGAACGCTAATCGCCACTAAGTGGTCGTTAGGACTTGCAATTATCGTCCAAACAATTTGGAGCGGGATTGCCTTTAAGATTCTCGTCTTCATGAGCGGGCTTGCGAGTATTGATAAACAATATTATGACGCCGCGCGGATTGACGGAGCAAATCGCTCGACCATTATGCGGCGGATTACCGTCCCACTATTAAGTCCACAAATTCTTTATATTACAATTACCTCATTCATCGGGGCATTTAAAGCTTACCAAAGTATTATTTCAATCGTTGGTAAAGGAACGGCACCGGTTGACATGGGGGGCTCCGACGGAACTGAATGGCTCACGGTCGTTGGGTATATTTATAAGTACCGCGTCCAAGTCGATAAATTCCCAGTTGCCGCAGCAGGATCGGTAGTTTTATTAATTATTATCTTGCTTATTACACTTGTCCAAATGCAAGTTTCTAAAAAACGGGTTCACTATTAAGGAGGGGTTATGGAAAATACAGAAAATAAATTACATGATGAAGTAGTCTTAACTCCTGAAGAAGAAGGTGTCTTAGCTGCGGTTGAAAACACTGGTGCAAGTGATAGCCGTTTTCTACCATCGTTTGAAAAAACCAAAGAGTTCAAAACCCGGGCAATTATTATGAAAGTCATTACATATCTCTTCTTAACAATTTTTGCCGTCTTTATGCTTTTACCCTTTTGGTTCATGATTTCCGTCTCGCTTAAAGCACCGCTTGAATATTCACAAGAAGTATCAACCGGATTAAAGCTTTTTACCTCGAACCCAACCCTCGTTAACTTTAAAATTATTTTAGGGGGGAATGTTCTCGGACAAAAAGATTTGATGCCGACTGACTTGTGGAACGTTATTACGGATTCCACGGGTAAAGGGAAAGTCAACTTCTTACCATACTTCTTAAATACAGTTATTGTTGCGGTTATTTCAACAATGTTTACGATTGTTACAACAGTCCTCGCCTCATTTGCCTTCGCACGGCTTGATTTTAAAGGGAAAAACTTTCTCTTTAGTATCTTACTTGCAACGATGATGGTCCCAGGGGAAATGATGCTTATTACTAACTACCAAACTACGGTTGGGATGGGATGGGAAAACAGCTTTGCTGCCCTTATCTTTGTCCACGGTGTTAGTGTCTTCTATATCTTCTACTTACGACAAACCTTCCAACAAATTCCGAATGAACTATTCCTCGCTGCAAAAGTTGATGGTTATGGGGAATTCCGCTATTTATGGCGGGTTATGATTCCAATTGCGATGCCAACAATCGTGACAGTTTTAATCTTAAACGTTATGGGAAGTTGGAATGCATTTATTTGGCCGACCTTAATTGCGAGTGGTAACAACAGTTTCTTATATAAGAACTTTGGTATCGAACACTCGATGCGACTAGTTAGTAACGGACTTATGAGTCTCTTTACTAGTTCGTTTTCCAGTCATGACACCGTTAAAATAGCGGGGTCAATGATTATTAGCGCTCCGCTCCTTGTCATCTTTATTATGTTTAGAAAATATATCATGACAGGTGTATCACGAAGCGGTATTAAAGGATAACGCTTTTAAAAAATGTTTTATAATAATAAAAGGAAAGGAATAAAATATGAAAAATAAAAAAATAGTCGGTTTAATGTCATTAGTCATGTTAACTACCTTAAGTGGCTGTACTCCTGACAACCGGACAAAAATTCAATTTTGGACTGGATTTGGCGCTAATGTTAATGAAGTATTAGAACCACTTTTAGATCGTTTTGAAAAAAACAACCCAGATGTCAAAGTTGAATATGAAGTTAAAGGTGGATATGACAACTTAATGGAAGCAATTGTATCGTCAATTAGTAACCAAAAATATCCGCACATTGCGAACGGATATCCTGATCACTTTGCAACATACGCCGTTTCGGGAACCATTCTTGATCTAAATACTGCTTCATACATTAAGCACCCAGAACAAGGTGTAGATATTGATCAATATTTACCAAACTACATGAATGAAAACATGGAGTTAATTCCGGGAGCAATCACCGGTCTACCATTTAATAAGTCAACAGAAGTCATGGTTGTTAATCAAACCTTCTTCGATGTTGCTAAAAAATTAGATCCAACCGTCAAAGTGCCAGAAACTTGGCAAGAATTAAAGACAATGGGTGCCCTAATTAAAAAAATCGCCACTGATAATCACTGGCCTGGTCGATTAATTAAGCATAATGGCGAGGCAATTGAAGCCCCAGAAAAACCAACTCAGGACCAAATTGATGCGCTTATTCCACAAATTGCCTTTGATATGACATCCTTAAAACCGTACAAAGATAAAGACGGAAATATGATCACACCAGAATTCATTCCGTTTAGTTGGGATAGTACCGCAAACTTCTTTATTACGATTCTTCGTCAATGGGGAGCGCAATATACTGAACAACAATCTTTACAAAAAGGTTACATGGTCTTTAATGAACCAGCAAATAAGACAAAAACCCTTGCAGCCTTAAACTTCTTCCGTGAATTATACACCGAAAAAATAGTTGGCTTACCAACGACCTTTGGTGAAACACAATATTCTTCTAAACCATTCAAAGAAGGAAAACTCGTCTTAACAGTTAGTAGTAGTGCAGGTATTAGTAACAACATGCCAGCCGGAACCACTAATTATCCGTTTGAAGTTTCGGTTGCTAAAATTCCATATAACGCCGAAAATCCAAACGATAAATATGTTATTTCCCAAGGAACAAACTTAGCGCTCTTCCGTCGTGGAGAACTTAAAGATGATAAAACAAAAGTAGAACGTAACGCTGCCTGGCGCTTACTCCGCTACTTAACTTACGAAGTAAACCACGAATTTGGTAAGGGAACTTCCTATTTCCCAGTTACCGACGGTACAAAACTTGTTGAAGATGAAACCGACCAACGTTACTTAGACTATAAACTTTACAAGGAATTCCTTGCTAAAGAAGAAAGTGACAAAACTGAAAGAGCAATTCGCGATACCGCAATTGTTCAAGCAAGTGGTTATCAAGAAAAAGACGCTGAAGGAGTCCAAATTTGGAAACAATTCGTTGATCCTGGATTCCTTGGTTCATCCGCAATTCGTAATGAAGTTTCCTTTGTTATGGGTCAAATCTTTGCAGGTACACCACCTGAAGAAGCTATCCAAAGAGTACTTGAAAAACTCAAAGATAACGTAAAATCATAATTACAAAAAAATAGAAAGGAAATAAAATGAAAAAGAATTTATTAAAATTTGGTGTCGGCCTACTTTCAGTCGTTGCCCTTGCCGGATGCGGTAATAACGGAAACGGCGGAGATAAACATGACAAAATTAGCGCTGCCGAATTTAAAATCGCCATCGAATATGTCGCAACGACCGTCCCACTAGCCCTTGATATGGTCAAAGGTAATCCAGTTTTGACTAATAAAAGTCGTGATGCTGAGCAATTACCAATCCCAGAATTAAAAGAAGGCAACAATTTAAAGTTAGTCAAAAGTGGCAAACTTAATTACGAAGATGAAGCAAATAACGTCTATCTTTATCCAAACTATTCCGTCGAGTGGAGTTTTTTAGTCACTGAAACTCACGCTAAGTTTGAATTTCAAGAAAAAGATGATTATCTCGTCGCTGTTCCTGATTACCCACGCTACTTAGCAGGGGGAGAAGTTCCTGCTAAAGTTGCAGGACGTTTATACGCTAACGTTAAAATTGGATCGTTTAGTGAAAAAATCAATATTGACGTTGTTTTAGTTCCACAAGAAATCGTTGAAGAATTCACCCTCCAAGAAGTTCGTGCTGAAGCAGCTCCAAACCAAGTTATTAAGATTAGAGGTTACGTCCATGGCGTGTTCGCTGATCTTGACGCTGCTGGTATTGCTGACGGCGAATGGGGTTTAGGATTATATAAAGTTACGGCCTTTGCTGAAGAATTAAAGGTTGGTAACTTAGTTGAAGCAATTGGGGGATTCACTACTTATAATGGTTTAACTCAAATTCAATGGATTAAATCAATTACTGTTCTCAATCCAGAATTCTTCCCAGAAATTGAAAAACCAACCCTTAAATCATACGCAATGGATGACCTTTATGAAATCGTTGTTTCCGGGTTACCAGGTATTGGAACGACACTCTTTGGTCGCGACAATAGTCTTGTTACTTTTGACGGCGCCTTTAAGTTCCTCCGCATTGAAGATAAAGATGGTAAGAACGTCGGATTTGATGGATTTGCCACAACCGGTAATACCCACATCAATGTTATCCTTGAAGGAACAGATAGCACTGGCTTTAAATTCCCAGTACCAGTCTATGTTAATTACCACATGGGAGAAGCAAACCGGGTTGCACTTCGTGACTGGATGCAAGCAAATCAAACTAAAGACATTTACTACAGTGGTCCAATTGGTGCTTACAACAAGTTAACTCTTGCCCCATATGAATTTGCTGGTCACTTTGCAAACACTCCGTTTGCTGTCTAATAGTTACTTAAAGTAAAAAAAATAAGACCCCGAGCCATCCTCGGGGTTTTTATTTGCAAAAAAAGCGAAAAGAAGCGTATAATTAAACAAGTTTTCTGGACCGTTAGCTCAGTTGGTAGAGCAGCTGACTCTTAATCAGCGGGTCACAGGTTCAAGTCCTGCACGGTCTACCATGTAAAACTTAAACTCCTTTGAAAAAAGGAGTTTTTTACTATTCTTTTTGATAATTAATTTTTTTCGGTAAGAACATCCCCTATTCTTACAACTTCACTTTAAAAAGTGGGACCATTTCTTTATAATTAAAGAAAGATGAAAATGTGGAGGTCATTATGGCAGTAAAAAAATCATTTCTCTCGATGGACGGGAATACTGCAGCAGCGCGGGTTAGTTATTTATACACCGACATTGCCGCAATTTACCCAATTACTCCTTCTTCGCCGATGGCGGAGTTAGTCGATTTATACGCAAGTCAAGGTAAACTTAACTATTTTGGCAGTAAAGTTAAGGTTACAGAATTACAAAGTGAAGCTGGCGCAGCGGGCGCAGTTCACGGGTCGCTTCAAGGTGGAGCACTCGCGACAACCTACACCGCCTCACAAGGGCTTTTACTTATGCTTCCCAATATTTATAAATGGGTTGGTGAATTATTACCAGCAGTCTTACACGTCAGCGCTCGGGCGATTGCCGCGCGTTCGTTAAGTATTTTTGGTGACCATCAAGATATTTATGCAGTCCGCCAAACCGGGGTAACAATGATTGTTTCTCATAGTGTTCAAGAAATTACTGATCTGGCCCATGTTGCGCACTTAACTGCCTTAAGCGCAAGCGCTCCAGTCCTTCATTTCTTTGACGGTTTCCGGACAAGTCACGAAATTCAACATGTCGAAGTAGTGGATGACGAAGAATGGCGGAAACTTTTACCGCTTGATAAAGTTGCTTCCTTCCGTAAACGTGCTTTAAATCCACACACAAACGCGGTCACACGTGGCGGCGCTGAAAACGATGACATTTATTTCACCGGTAAAGAAGCCCAAAATAAACATTATGAAGCTGTCTTAGATACCGCAATTCATTATTTTGATGAAGCAAGTCGCTTAAGTGGCAGAACTTACGCTCCCTTTGTCTATTATGGAGCTAAAGACGCAACCAAAGTTATTATTGCAATGGGTTCAGTCACCGAAGCATTAAGTGAAGTAGTGGATGACTTAAATAAAAAGGGAGAAAAAGTTGGAATCGTTAAAGTTCACCTTTACCGTCCATTTAGCGCTCGTCATTTAGTTAGTGTTATCCCTTCGTCGGTCAAGAAAATCGCTGTTTTAGACAGAACTAAAGAAATGGGCTCACTTGGTGAACCACTTTATGTTGATGTTGTTACCGCACTCCGCCAAGAAGGAAGAGATATTCCAGTCGTCGTCGGTGGACGTTATGGTTTAAGTAGCCGTGACACCCAACCAAAACATTTAAAAGGTGTCTTTGATTTCTTAGACGCTAAACCTTGGAATTCCTTTACTGTCGGAATTAAAGACGACGTTACGCATTTAAGTGTTCCTTATGAAGAAGATTATCACATTGATAATGGCCATACTGAATGTTTATTCTATGGACTTGGAAGTGACGGAACTGTCAGTGCCAATAAATCAAGTATTAAAATTATTGGTGACGCGACTTCGCAGTACGCCCAAGCTTATTTTGCTTATGACTCCCGGAAAGCCGGCGGACCAACGAGAAGCTACTTACGCTTTGGTAAAAAACCAATTAGATCAACATATTACGTTGAAAATGCTAGCTTTATCAGTGCTTCGCAAGATAGTTACTTATATAAATTTGATATGCTCCGCTATTTGAAGAAGGGTGGAACATTCCTCCTTAATACTGCCTTAAGTGGTGAAGAGTTAATTAACGCACTTCCAAACCGCGTAAAGTATGCGCTTGCCAAAAAAGGCGCACGGATGTTTGTCATTGACGCAAATAAAATTGCTCTTGAACTTGGGATGGGACGGCATACGAACACCATTCTCCAATCTTCATTCTTTTTCTTAAATCAAGACATTATGCCTTACGCAAAAGCTCTTAAAATGATGAAAGAATTCGCCAAGAAGACTTATGGACGGAAGGGTGAGGCCGTTGTTAAACAAAATTACGACGCAATTGACGCTGGAAGTCATGGTATTACCGAAGTTAAAGTTGATCCAAGCTGGGCTGAACTTAAACCACTTAAAACCGTTAAACTTTTAGGCGATAAATATTTTGATGAATACGTTAATCCAATCGATAACTTAGAAGGTTATGACTTACCAGTCTCGACCTTTGTTGATTTAGATTTACTTGACGGAACAATGCGGAATGATATTACTTTCAAACAAAAACGCTCAATTGCCTCAATGGTGCCACACTGGACTAAAGAAAATTGTATTCAATGTAATACTTGTAGTCTTGTTTGCCCACACGCAACAATTCGTCCGTTCTTACTTGATGAAAAAGAAGTTGAAGGATTACCCGCAAACGTTAAGGATGACGTCTTACCTGCAATGGGACCAACAGTTGCCGGACTTAAATTCCGGATTCAAGTTAGTCCAATGAACTGTGTAGGCTGTGGCTTATGCGCTGTTACTTGCCCAGGAAAAGGCGGCAAAAAGGCTTTAGAGATGGTTGACGCTAAAGGTGAATACGAATTTGAACCAGCAGCGGATTACTTATACAAACACGTCACTTATAAGAGTGACAAATTCCCACTTACCACTCCAAAAGGCGTTGGTTTCTTAATGCCTTATATGGAAATTAGTGGTGCTTGTGCGGGGTGTGGAGAAACTCCATATTACCGTTTAATTACGCAATTATTTGGCCAAGACATGTTAGTCGCTAACGCAACCGGCTGTAGTTCAATCTACTGTGGTAGTGTTCCTGGCACTCCGTTTACTACGAATAAAAACGGCGAAGGTGTCGCATGGGGCAACAGCTTATTTGAAGATAACGCTGAATACGGTTTTGGCATGCGGATGGCAAATGACTACAAATTAGCGTTAATTGTTGATATTTTAACTAAAGCTTTACCGCATGTTGATGCACGTCTTGCTGACTTAATTAGTAAGTACATCGCTGCGCCAACTGCCCGTAAAGAAGTTCGTCTATTTGCCGCGGAATTAGTAGCGCTTGTTGAAGCATCAAGCTACGAACCAGTTAAAGAAGTACTCAAATACAAAGACGACATTATTGATAAGTCAGTGTGGATTATTGGTGGTGACGGCTGGGCTTATGATATTGGTTACGGCGGTCTTGATCACGTCTTAGCAAGTGGGGCAAACGTTAATATTCTTGTAATGGATACTGAAGTTTATTCAAACACTGGTGGCCAAGCAAGTAAAGCAACGCAAACTGGAGCAATTGCCAAGTTTGCCGCAAGTGGAAAAACTGGGGCAAAGAAAAACCTCGCAATGATGGCAATGGCATATGGTGACGTTTATGTCGCTCAAGTTGCTTTAGGTGCAAATCCGGTCGCAACGATTAAAGCGATTAGTGAAGCCGAAAGCTATAACGGCCCAAGCTTAATTATTGCCTATAGTCCATGTACTGAACACGGTATTAGTGGCGGACTTAGTAACCACATTAGTGTTGAGAAAAAGGCAGTCGCAAGCGGCTACTGGCCAATCTTCCGTTATGACCCACGGCTTGAAGCTGAAGAAAAATCGCCATTAACTTGGGATATGAAAGAACCAGATTACACCCAATTCCGTGAATTCGTGATGGGGGAAACACGATTCAGTCAATTACCACATGTTAATCCCGAAAACGCTGAATTCTTACTAACAAAATCAGAAAAAGAAGCCGAAAAACGCTACTTAAGATTAAAGAAATTCGCCTAATAGTTAACTTAAAAAGGGCCCTGATTATTGGGCCCTTTTACTTTGTTTATTTTTAGATATTTTTAGAATATTTTTGTTTCGTAAGAAACTTTGTTTTTGTAACATAAATCAAGAAATTCACGATTAACCAGTCTATTATTAATTAAATGATATACCATTCAATGGGTAATCGTCAATAAAGTGTTGATATGTAGATAAAATACGGTTTTTTTATTAAAAATGGTCGGAACGATGAGATTTGAACTCACGACCTCTACCACCCCAAGGTAG
>CAYJAE010000023.1:0-10904 GCA_964368105.1 uncultured Staphylococcaceae bacterium | reverse complement strand
TGCATCGGCGAATGTACCCGCAAGGGGAGAATAGCAAGTTGCCAGGTTTTTTTATTTTTGCAAGTAAATTAGTAATACAGTGTCAAAAAAGGCATGTAAACGCTACGAATTTAGGGGTCTTTGTTTGAGTGGATAGCGTATATGTAGTATAATTATCATGACCTCTTTTGGGGTCCACTCAACTTGATATGAATATAGAAAATCAAAATCCCTTTGGAACAATAGTAGTAAATGAAGCCGCAATTAGCGAGGCTGCTCGAGAAGCAGCGCTTTCGTGTTACGGCGTTGTTAGTATTGCTCCCCAACCTTCAACGGTTCCGTTTCTTGACGAAATGTTTGGCATTGTGCCTAAGCCTGGCGTCCAAGTAGTGAAGCGGAGTAGTGGTTGGCACGTTAGTTTATATTTAAATGTTATTTATGGTCTAAAATTAACCGAAATTATTAGTGCTGTTCAAGATCAAATTAAATATAGTTTAGAAAAAACTTTTGATATCAAGTTCAAAACTGTCAATATTTACATTGTCGGCGTGGAGACGCGCGACTAGGAGTTTTTAACAAATGAAAGAAATTAATGGTATAACCTTAAAAGAAATGTTCATCTCGGGGGCGAACAATCTCTTCAATAACTACCCCGCGATCGATGCATTAAACGTTTTCCCGGTTCCAGATGGAGATACTGGGCTTAATATGAACTTAACCGTCAGTAGTGGCGCTAAAGAAATAAATAATTTAAACGACACAAACATTTATCGAATTGCCAAAGCCTTTAGTAAAGGACTCTTAATGGGTGCACGCGGAAATTCCGGCGTTATTACAAGTCAAATTTTCCGTGGATTCGCTAATGGACTTGAAAATTTAGAAACCGTAGACGCGGTTGGCATTGCAGAAGCAATGATGCAAGGAAAAGACGTCGCTTATAAAGCAGTTATGCGGCCGGTTGAAGGAACAATGCTCACTGTAATTCGTGAAGCAGCGGAAGTTATTAATGAAAAAGCCACAAAAGACATGTCAATTGAGAAGGCTTTTGAAATTATGCTAGCTGAAGCTCGTGAAAGTCTTAAAAGAACCCCGGATTTACTTCCAGTTTTAAAAGAAGTTGGGGTTGTTGATAGTGGTGGCGCGGGTGTCGTTGTTATTCTTGAAGGCATGTTAGCCGCAATAACAACCGGAATTATCCAAAAAGAAGGCGCAACTGCGACTGAAGGACCAAGTCAAATCTTTGAAATGGCCGGCGCACGTATTGCTGGCGAAGAAGAATTTGGCTATTGTACAGAATTTATCCTCCGCGTTGGCGGTGGCGACGAAGTTAAAAAATCATTTAATGAAAAACGGTTTGCGAGCGTCTTAAATTCGCAAGGTAACTCCATTGTTATGGTTCGTGACGAAGATATTTTAAAAGTTCATATTCACACCCTTCGTCCAGGTATTACCTTAAATTACGCCCAACAATTTGGCGAATTTGTGACCTTAAAGATTGAAAATATGACTGAACAACACGATAAAATCACCGATAACGCGCACGGCGGTAATTTTCAAAACGAAAATCAAACGGTAACGAGTTCTACTCTTGAAGCCGCTATCCTTAAGGATTATGGTTTAATTAGTACATCTAGTGGCGACGGGCTTGAAGAATTATTTAAAGAATACCGCGTTGATCACGTCGTTAAGGGTGGACAAACTATGAACCCATCCACTGAAGATTTTGTTGAAGCAATTAAAGCTGTAAAAGCAAAAACCATCTTCATTTTACCGAATAACGGCAACATTATTTTAGCCGCAAATCAAGCTGCGGAAATCATTAATGATGAAGGCAATATTAAGATATTTGTTATCCCAACCAAGACAATTCCTGAAGGTCTTGTTGCGGCGATGAACTTTAATCCAGAAGTCAGTCCTGAAGACAATTTTGAAATAATGAGTGAAGCTATTCAAAGTGTAAATACAGGTCAAGTAACCTTTGCAATTAAGGATACAACTGTTGAAGGCGTTAAAGTTAAGAAAGATTATTTCATGGCGTTATCCGGTAAAAAAGTTCTTTGTTCCGTCAAAGATAAATTTGAAGCTGCTCGTAATTTATTACGCACCATGATCAGTGATTCAACCTGGATTGTGACCTTAATTTATGGCGAAGATGTTCTTGAAGAAGACGCTGAAAAATTACTTAAAGAATTCGAAGGCTATTATCCGAAAGTCGACTTCGAATTAGTTAATGGCGGCCAACCGGTATATTCGTTTATTGTTGGCGTTGAGTAGGAGAGTAAAGTGGACAAGTTAAGCAGTTCCACACGCATTATTGAAGCACTTAAAAAATATGACATCTTAACCTTTAAAGATGTCATTTTTCATTTGCCACGTAGTTATCAAAACTTAACTTATAGCGATGAATTTAATTTAAACACGAATGATAAAGTGACGCTTTATTTAATGTGTTCGACGCCGCCTCGGGTTATCAAAGGTCCCAAAGTTAACATCACTCTTTTTAGCGCAATCAGTGAAGGAGGGGTTACTTATAAGCTGAAGGCCTATAATCAAACTTACATTTTATCGCTTTTAAACACCGGAACTCACTTTACAGTTAACGGCACAATTAACCTAAAAAACCGTGAAATAATTGTTAGTAAAATAATAGGGCGCCGTTTAGTGCCTGAAGAAAGTTTCGTCCCGCACTACACTTTACCGAGTGATGTCGCAAACCATGAATTTATTAAAATCGTGCAAAAAGCACTTAAAAATACTGAGTTCGATTCGCTTGTTCCGCCCGTTTTTTACAGCAAAAATGACCTAATTCCGCTAAATGAGGCTTTTTTGCGTGTTCATCGCCCGCATAATCTAAATGATGTCTTTAAGGGACTCGAAACACTAAAATACGAAGAAGGATTTAAATATTTCCTCTCGCTCCTCTTAATCAAAAAAATAAATAGTCTCCTCTTTAATAAAAAGAAAACTCTTATTGATTTAAAAGAAGCAAACGCTTTTACCAAGAAACTTCCTTTTAAATTAACGAAGGAACAAATTAAAGCTGTCCGTGAAATTGGTTACGACATGAACAAAGAAACACTGATGTATCGCTTGCTGCAAGGTGACGTTGGCAGTGGGAAGACGGTCGTTGCGATGAACGCGCTTTATATTAACTATTTACGGGGCGCACAAGGCGTTTTTCTTGCTCCGACTGAAACACTCGCCAAACAACATTTTGACTCGTTAAGCGCCTTTTTTGCGCCTTTCCCTTTACGAATCGTTTTATTAACAGGCGGACTTAAGGAAAGTGAGAAAAAGAAAATTAAAGAAGAAATTAGCACTGGCGAAATCGACTTAATTGTTGGAACCCACGCGCTTTTCAGTGAAGACGTTATTTACCATAATCTCGAGTTAGTCGTCATTGATGAACTCCAAAAGTTTGGTGTAAATCAGCGAAACACACTTCAAAATAAAGGTGAGAAAGCTGACCTACTGCTTTTAAGCGCAACTCCAATTCCACAGACACTTGCAAATGTTCTCTACGGGGACGGCGCTGTAACGACTATTGAATCTTTCCCGTTTCAAGAGAGAAATGTTACGACGCTTGTCGTTGATAAACATGATAAAGATATTGATAATGCGGTGAAAAACGCCCTTAAAAATAACGAACAAGTTTTCGTGATTGCGCCCCTTGTTAATGTTAGTAAAAGAAGCAACGTTACTGACCTATTTAAGCGCTATATCGGTAAATTTCCAAACGACGTTGTAATGCTCCACGGTCAAATGAAAAGTGAAGAGAAAATGAGAGCATTAAACTCGTTTATTAGTAAGGAAAAGCGTATTTTAATTAGCACAAGTATTGTTGAAGTTGGGATTGATGTAAAAGATGCCCGGCTTATGATTATTTATGACGCTAATAATTTCGGATTGTCTTCTCTTCATCAACTTCGAGGTCGGATTGGACGGGACGGCGGAGCGGCTAAACTATTTCTTGTCAGTGAAGATGAAGATAATGAACGGCTCGTAACTTTTAGTGGGGAGAATGACGGTTTTAATATTGCTGAATTAGACTTACTTCTACGTGGACCCGGTGAATTGACGGGAGAGAAGCAAAGTGGGATGCCTTCGTTCCTTTACTTGAACATTATTAAAGATCGTGACTTAATTAAGAAAATTAAACAGGACGCGCAAATTGTTCTTGATAACAGCCAAGAACCAGAGTTTAGAAAATTATTACTTAAATTAAAACGAGAAACCGGAATTTAATTAGTTTTTATAATGTTTCAATAAGGGTAAAACTATGCGCTTAAGATATTCTTTGCTGGTAAATTATGCTAAAATAACTTATGTTATTTTTACTTAAGGAGGCTCTTTATGAAACTTGTTATTGAAATGATGGGCGGCGACCACGGATTAAAATCGACAATTCCTGCGGTCATAAAATTTAAACAAGATTATCCTGATGTTGAACTTATTGCTGTTGGCAAGATTGATGAATTACACGAACTAGCCTCTTTTGCGCGGATTATTAATGCTGAGGAAGTTATTGATATTAAAGCAACCCCTTTAGAAGTTTTAAGAGCGAAAAAGTCTTCAATGTTAATTGCAATAAATACTGTCTTGGAAGAAAATGCTGACGCGATTATTAGTGCAGGTGGCACCGGTCCTTATTTAAGTGCTGCGACGCTTAAGTTAAAGCTAATTCCAGGAGTGGAAAGAGCGGCGATTCTCGCTCCTTTCCCAACCGTTATAAAGGGAAAACAAGTTGCAATTCTTGATATTGGTGCAAGTAATGAAAATAGTGCAAATCACTTATATCAATTTGCCTTAATGGGCCAAGCTTACGCTAAAAGTGTTTTAAATATTAAAGAGCCCCGCACATATTTACTTAGTAACGGAACTGAAGAAGGTAAAGGAACGCCAGTTGTGGTTGAAGCATATAAACTTCTTAAAGAAAAAGCTCTTCCTAACTTTCTTGGCAATATTGAAGCGCGCGACGTCTTAAGTGGCGAGGTTGATGTTGTTGTTGCTGACGGTTACAGCGGAAACGTTTTATTAAAGTCAATTGAAGGCACCGCTAAAGCACTAAATGACGGCATTAAGAAAGCATTCAAACGCAATCTATCTACAAAAATCGGTTATATATTTGCTCGTAAAGGGTTTAATGAATTACGTGAAACGTTTAATTATAAAAATACAGGTGGAGCGATTCTTTTAGGCGTCAATAACGTAGTTATTAAGGCGCATGGTAATAGTGACCCATTTGGTTTTTATAGTGCAATGCTCGTTGGTTATCAATTGGCAAAAGCTAACGTTATTGGTAAATTACGTGAAGGATTGAAAGATTTAAGTGTTAACTAATTTATTTACTTCTTTAAGTATAAGTCCAAAAGATTCAAGTCTTTACTTAACTGCCCTGACTCATTCTAGTTATAAAACTAAAGAAGAAAAGGTAGCGGATTATGAACGGCTTGAGTTTTTAGGAGATGCTTTCATTACGCTCGTAATTACTGACGCCATTTTCCGTTTCTATCCACATAAGAGTCAAGGTGAAATGACGAACATGCGCAAAAACTTTGTGAGAAGTCATAGCCTTGCTAAACTTGGTAGAAATTTAAAACTTGAAAAATATATTCGGACTGGTAAATCAATCACAAGCGAAGATTTACTAAGTAACGACAAATATTTTGAAGATACATTTGAAGCATTGATGGGCGCAATGTACTTAGATCAAGGATTCCTTATTACTAAAGAATACATTTTGAGTCTTGTGCTTGAAGATATTAAAAATTATGATTTCACTACTGTTTTTGATTACATTAGTAAATTACAAGAAGATATCCAAGCCGACCGCCGTGGTTTACCAAAATATGAAACAATCGCAAGTGGGGAAAGTGATAAATCTCGGATGTTTGTTTCTACAGTCAGTTTCGACGGTATTATTTTAGGAAAAGGCTACGGCGCAAATTTCAAAGAAGCTGAACAAAATGCCGCTAAAGAAGCGCTTAGTAAGGCGGCTAAATAGGCATGGGTTTAATATCATTTTTAAAGAAAAAATTTGGGGGCAAGAAAAAAGAAGAAGTTTCCAAATATGTTGTCGGACTTGAAAAAAGTAATGCTAATTTTTCTAGTAAACTAAAACGTCTTGCTAAAAAACACGAAAAAGTAACTGAAGAATATTATGATCAACTACTGGAAATATTAATTGGTGCCGATGTCGGCGTTAGTTTAACCTACCAAATAATCGAAGCAACTAAAGAAGAAGCAATTTTACAAAATACGGTTGAACCAGAAAAAATTAATGAAATTTTAGTTGATAAAATGTTTATTGGTTATGTTAAACAAGGGGAAGACATTGTTAATGAAATTTCTTTTACGAAAGGCGGACCAACTGTTCTTTTAGTGGTTGGCGTTAATGGCGTAGGTAAAACTACCACTATTGCTAAACTCGCCGCCCGTTATAAAAAAGAAGGGAAAAAAGTTTTACTTGTTGCTGGCGACACATTCCGCGCTGGGGCGGTCGCGCAACTTGAAGTATGGGCAGCCCGTCTTGGTGTTGATATTGTAACTGGGAAACCTGAAGCAGATCCGGCGAGCGTTGCTTATGACGGTGTTTTTAAAGGTAAGGCAAGTCACGCTGACTTAATTATTGTTGATACCGCTGGACGCCTCCAAACCAAAGTAAACCTAATGGCAGAATTAAGCAAGATTCGCCGTGTTATTGGTAAAGAAATAGAAGGCGCACCTCATGAAGTCTTTTTAGTAGTGGACGCAACAACCGGGCAAAACGGGATTCTTCAAGCTAAATCTTTTGCTGAAGCTACCGGCCTCACTGGCGTTGTTATTACAAAGATGGACGGCACGAGTAAGGGCGGGATTATCTTAGCGATTCGTGACGAAATCGGGGTTCCGGTAAGGTTTATTGGACTAGGCGAAAAACTTGAAGATTTAGACGAATTTGATTTAGAAAAATATTTATACGGCTTATGTTTAGGAGTGGAAGAATAATGTTTGGTATTTCGCTTTTTAGCTTAGTTGTTTCTTTCCTCGTTTTTAACGCTGTTAATTTGGTCATTAGTCAATTAGGACCTGCAAACCCATTTTTTGCGCGTTTACTCGTCCTCATCATTGGCACTGTGATTGTTAGTGTTATCTTTTCCGTTCGCCAATTTCGTTATTTAGGAAAAAGCAAATGGAAGTCTTCAATTTTTCATAAATCCTTAATGCGAACATTTATTGTTAACTTTCTAATTCTTTTTGCTCTCCAAATGATTCCAGCGGTGCTTTAAATGAAAGACATTGCAAATTTCTTTTATGTTAATGAACTGCTCGCTACTTACAGCAGCGTTTTAACCGCAAAACAACGGCAAATCATGGATGAATATTATCATTTCAACTTAGCAATTCAAGAAATAGCGGATAACCATAGTATTAGTAAGTCGGCGGTAAGTGACGCCCTAAAGGTCGCGACCGAGCGGCTTGCTTCATTAGAAGAGGAAGTCGGCCACATCGCTTATAAAGCCCGAATTAAAGTTTTATTAACTAAAATTAAAGAAAAAGTGCAGGACAATGAAGTTGTTCTGCTAATTGAGAAAGAGGAAAAAGATGGCATTTGAATCATTGAGTGACAAATTTAATTTAATCTTAAAAAAAATTAGAGGCCAAACGCGGCTTAGCGAAAAGAATATGGAAGAAATGCTCCAAGAAGTGCGGATTGCGCTTTTTGAGGCTGACGTTAATTTTAAAGTTGTTAAAGAATTCGTTAATAATATTAAAGTAAAAGCCGTTGGCACAAAGGTATATGAAGCTTTAAATCCTGGACAAATGGTCGTGAAGATTGTTAATGACGAACTCGTTGAACTTTTAGGTAGCGATCAAACCGAATTAGTGTTTGAAAAGAATAAACCAACCATTATTATGCTGGTTGGGCTCCAAGGAACTGGTAAAACAACCACGGCTGGTAAATTAGCGCTGCTCTTTAAAAAGAAAATGAATAAGCGGGTCCTTTTAGCAGCCGCTGACGTTTATCGTCCTGCCGCAATTGACCAGTTAGTTACTTTAAGTAAACAGGTCGGAGTAGATATCGTTAATTTGGGCGATAAAGTTAGCCCGGTAGCAATTGCTAAAGCAGCAAAGAAGAAAGCCTACGATGACCGTTATGACGTTTTAATTATTGATACTGCGGGACGCCTTGCAATTGACGAACCTTTAATGAAAGAGTTAAGTGAGATTAAGAAAGAAGTTGATCCAACTGAAATTCTCCTCCTCGTTGACGCAATGAGCGGACAAGACGCAGTTAATACTGCCTTAGCCTTTAATGAGACCCTTGGCTTAACCGGCGCTATTATGTCAAAACTTGATAGTGATGCGCGGGGTGGGGCGGCGTTATCAATTAAACACTTAACTGGTGTTCCGATTAAACTCGCTGGGGTTGGCGAAACACTTAATGACATCGAAGTCTTCTACCCTGAACGTATGGCAGACCGTATTTTAGGAATGGGTGACGTTTTGACGTTAGTTGAAAAAGCACAGGAAGAACTTGACGAAAAAGTTGTAAAAAAGACAACCCAAAAGATGATGGACGGCAACTTTGATTTAAATGATATGCTTTCGCAAATGAAACAAGTTCAAAAACTTGGTAAGCTCGGCGGCATTTTAAAACTAATCCCCGGAATGCCTAAAATAACTCCCGAACAACAAGCTCTAGCCGAACGAGAAATGCGGCTTTTTGAAGTTATTATTAACTCAATGACTGCTGAAGAAAAAGCAAATCCTGCAATCTTAAAAAACAGTCGAAAACAACGAATTGCCAAAGGTAGCGGTACTTCAAATCAAGAAATAAACAAAGTTATTAAAAAATATGAACAAACCAAAGAAATGATGCAGAAGATGAAGGGATATAAAAAAGGCGGACCAATGCCGCCTGGATTCCCTGGAGCGATGTAATAATTATTTTTTGTCTTTCGTGAATTTTATTCCTTTAGCGATGGCTTCACTTTCCCATTCACCAATGGTTTCACTTTCAAGTTCTTTTAGTAAATTATTAATTTCTGCATCCGTAATAATCTTTTTAAATAAGTCAGGACGAACCTCTTTTGTAAGGCGTAAACTCTCTTTAAGCCGCCATTTTGCGATTGCTTTGTGATTTCCTGAATATAGAATGGCCGGAACAGTTAGGCCGCGGAAGTCATAAGGTTCACTGTATTGCGGGTATTCTAAGAGACTATTATCAAAGGTTTCAACCTCTAAACTCTCACTACTGATGACATCGTCAACTAGACGAATAACTGCGTCACTTATAACCATAGCGCCTAGTTCGCCACCCGTTAAAACATAGTCACCAATTGATATTTCTTCATCGATAAATTGATTAACTCGTTCGTCCACTCCTTCGTAATGCCCACAAATTAAAATTAGATGTTCTTTTTTAAGCAGTTTATAAGCATTTTGATTATTAAACACTTTGCCACGTGGGGAAAGAAGGACTTTATGACCAAGAGAAAGCGATTCAAGAGCGGCGACAATTGGTGTGACTTGTAAAATCATCCCTGCACCTCCGCCAATTGGGGGAGTGTCAACTCTGTTCCATTTATTCGTTGCAAAATCACGGATATTCATTATTTCTAAAGTAACTTTCTTTTGTAAAATTGCTTTCTTAATAATTGAAGTTTCACTAAATCCTTGAAACATTTCAGGAAAAAGCGTTAAGATCGTTATCTTCATAACATACCTTCAATTGGTGAAAATACAAGCATTTTGCGGTCTAAATCAGTGGAAACGAAGAACTCTTCAATATAAGGAACGAGAATAGTCTTACCGTTTTCAAGTTTAATTCTAAGCGTTGAGTAACTTGCATAATCAAGAATTTCAACAACAACACCGACTACTTTCCCGTCTTCTAAGACAACTGACATATTTAATAGTTCATCAAGATAAATAAAACCCTTTGGTAATTTAGCGTCGTTTTTATCTAGATATAAGGTTCCTTTAATAAGTGGTTCGGCTTCTTCAATTGAAGTAATTGATTTAAAAGCCACTATGATGAGGTCTTTAGCAGCGCGAACACTTTTAATGGTTAGACTAGTTTTTTCATTACTTTCTTTAGCCTCAAAATAAACTTTTGTTCCAGTTTTAAAACGTCGATCCACAAAAGAAGAAGTTGGTTTAACTTTTACTTCACCCTTTAAGGCGTGTGGTGCGGTCACAAAACCGATTTTAATAAATTGTTGTTCACTCATAAATACCTCTTTTTAGAAAAAAACTCTCAGCGAGAGTTAATTCTTTTCGTCTAATGATTCAAAGCGTAAGAAGACGTGCTCTTCATCAAGTTTCCCGGCGACCGAGACAACTTCGCGAAGGGCGTTAGCGATAACGCCTTTACGACCGATTAGAACAGCAATATCTTCGTTTTCCGCAAAGATATTAATAATAATCTTATCGCCTTCGGTTGTTTTGCGAATAAGCAATGCCGGTTCATTTTTAACAAGCGGGGTAATGATTGTGCGCACTAATTGTTCGTAGTCACGCATAATTATTTACCTTGCTTACTTTTTAGATGCTCTTCGTTAAGACCATGAGCGCGGAAAATTGCTTTTACGGTTGGGCTAGGTTGCGCACCACTACTCAGCCATTTAAGTGCTAATTCGCGATCGATAACTGCATCTTTTAAATCACCTTGTGGATCATAATGTCCAATTTGTTCAATAAAGCGACCGTCACGCGTATAACGACTATCAGCGGCGACAATCCGATACTTTGGATCATGAGTCCGGCCTACCCGGGTTAATCTAATTTTTACTGCCATTTAAAATTCCTCCTTTTAACGAAGTAAGTTTATCAACCTTCAACTCTTTAGTCAAGTAATTTTACTTAACTTTTGTTTTTAGTGGGAATAGACATAAAATGATAAATATTGTTATTTTTGGTAAAATTGAATAAACTATAAC
>CAYJAE010000022.1:0-11253 GCA_964368105.1 uncultured Staphylococcaceae bacterium | reverse complement strand
GAGAATTTGAAGTTTACTTTGTAAATTAGATTTACGCAATAAGTTTATGCTATTAATATAACAATTGCAACAAATATGAATTTTATGAATTTTGTCCGCAAATTACTTCATAAGTAATTAAAGATTTGTGCTATAATTACTATAATCCAAAAGACGAAAAGAGACCAATTAAATGAAAAAACACAAAAAAGGATATATATTTTTAATAGTAACAATACTTATTGTCTTTATTTTAAGCTTTGTATCATTAATCTTTGCCGACTGGCTCGCTGAAAAAATTGACGTTATCGGAATTCGTATCGCAGTTTTAATTGTTTCCTTCGCGGCCTTTGTTGCTAGTGCCATCTTTAGTATGATGGTTTACCAACACAATTTAACCGTTAACCGACTCAATGATGACAATAATAAGCGTTCCGAACTATTTCGCGAACTCCAATTTGTCTCAAGCAACTATGCAATTATCGAATTTAATGACCGGATGCTTATTTCCCCTGAGTCGGACCGCTACATCGCAAAGTTTTATGGTAAGGATTCACCAAGTTTCCATTTAGTGGATCAAGACCTCGACCATACTTCTGAACTTGTCTTCTGTACGATTCGGATTCCTTTTAAACTCGTTGAAGGCAAACAACCAGGCCGGATTGAACTGATCCAACTTAAATTTGAAAAAGGTCAAGAAAGATTCATCTTTGCGCCGATGGACCACGAAAAAGCCACTAGAACATATCTTCTTTTTAACGAGAAAACCAAACGGTGGAACATGATTGTTAATATCGTTTTTAATAAAACGAGCAACTTCTTTAATGAAGAAATTAACGTTTTTACTAAAATTAAAATAAACCTCACTGTTTCAAGCGTTCTCGGTGTTTCGCTTAATGGTAATAGTGAACTCTTCTTCACCAACCCCACCCAAACTGAAGGTCAAGGACTACATACTTATAAAATTAATACCTCGAACTTTATTACGACTAATTTACCATATCTTGATGAAGGCCTCCTTGAAGGAATTGATGAAATCAATAAAGATATGTTTCAAAAGCGTGAATAATAATTAGTAACCAATCAAGTATCATTTAACAAAAAGCGGTAATGGAAGAAAACCAGAGCCGCTTTTTGCTTTAGTTATCTAAAAAATAATCGATGTTAAAGAGATGTTAAACATCCACGAATTAAGTCATAATAATATACATTATTCGGAATTTACATGATAATAGGGATTATGAGAAATAAATTTATCTATTTTAGCCTCGTTCTCCTCTTAACGGGCTGTAATTCCCAAAATAAAGAGAAGCGCACTATTGCGAATCCCCTTTCTTCCTCAAATATCGCGGAATTAACCATTCACGCTTTTGACGGCAAAAGTGAAAAATCATTTTTAGTGGCTAATATGGGCCACGCTTATATTTCAATATTAAATCGGCAAACGACACCGCTTCTTATCGGTAATTACACAGTCGCAGCAAACGAAGAATTATACTTTGGCACTTGGGGTCAAGAAGTACATTGGGGAGTGTGGTATAACCTAGAAGCACTCTATTTAAAGATGGACCGCTACGCCGGACGGGTATCGCTAACTCGCGGCATTAACGATGCGAATGACATTAGCGAAATTTCCACTTACATAAAAGACCATAACTATTGGTCATTTGCCTTTAATTGCACCTCTTTTGCAACTGGGCTTTGGAACGAAATTGCCGGAAGTGACAAAATAGCTTTTAAAAACTACATGAATCCAACCGATCTTCGTAAATCATTACAAGAATTTGATAGCTTTACGGTAAATCGTGCTCTACAAGATAGTGAAAATTATGAAACCGCAAGTTATTTCGATGGTGAGGAACAATATAGTTTTGCACTCAAAAGCGAGGCCGCTTTATGAAGAAAATTACAATAATCTTTTCTTCATTAATCAGCGTTTTTAGTATTGCAAGTCTCTACCTCTTATACGGCGGAATTATGAGTTATATTCAATGGCCGCAACAACCAACCTTTACAATGGTCGGTGGAGAAACCACGACAATTAGTCAAGGTTTTAGAGTTCAAGGTAATATTTACTTTATCTTAATGGGCGTAGCACTTCTTATCCTCACGCTTCTCATTGTATTCTTTGTTATCCTAAAAAATAAGCATAAAAAGGTTGAATAACTTAAAAAGAGATTAAGGCGTTTTCTACCTTAATATCCAATATTTATCGACAATTCGCTGTTAAATCGCTATATTCCGATTAAAAAATTCATAATATTTGTCCTATGAATTTTAATTTTTTTAGTATTTTTTGAATGTAGTAAGAATATCAATTTGAGCGTTCTTCACTAGCAATAATATCGACATTTAAATCAAGGATGTTACTAACAACAACTTCATTAAATTGAATTGGTAAGGTTACTTCTAACGTTTTTAAATAATTAGCAACTTCTAAAAGCATGGCTTTAGGAATCGGGCCACTAGTTTTAACTGGCAGAGGGTAAGGACTATCTTTAACTTTTAAAGCGTAGGTTAAAGTTCTTTTGGGGGCAGTCATTTCTTGCTTAGCGTAAATTAATCCGCGCGGGCAATAATTACCGCTTACCTCGCCATTATCACTAACCGTCAGTAAACAGCCGCGCGGGCAAAGCAGACAAGTCATTTGTTTACTCATTATTTACCTCAACTTTCAAAACACGACCTTCTTTAATTAATTCGCGCTTTAATTTAACAATTGTTAATTCGCTTGGAAATAAGAATGGATAAAACTTTTGGTAAATAAGTTCTTCGTCAATAAATACTTTGATTTTATGATTTAAAAGCGGTTGACTAACACGTAATTTAAGAAGTAATTCCTCCTTGGGCAAGGGAATACTAACAAAAGAAGGAATAAGGTAATTGACGTTTTTCCCTGCTTCTACATTGATTTTTTGCTTAGTTATTAAAGCATTATTTACATACATACTAGCAGCGCTTCCCGCTTCCCGACCTTCAAAATAAGCGTCATCCGCTAGATCGTGAATATGAAGGGCGTTGCCAGCTGCAAAAAACCAAGGAGCAGCGGTTTGATAATTACTATTAACTAAAGGTCCCTTTGTTTTTGAAAGCGGCAAGTTAAGATTTTCCGCCAGTGTCACATAAGGAATAAGGCCTACCGCTAAAAGAAGGGTATCAATTGCAAAGGTTTTAAGTGAGCCCGGAACTTCGTTCCCTTGTTCGTCTGTAGCAAAAATATCTACTTCTTGGACCCGCGGTTTACCACGCACTTCTTTTACTTTATGACTTAAAAAAAGTGGAATATTAAAGTCTTCTAAGCATTGAACAATGTTCCGTTTTAAACCGCTTGAATAAGGCATAATCTCCGCAACACCAAGTACTTTGGACCCAGTTAGAGTTAAACGCCGAGCCATAATTAGTCCAATATCACCTGAACCAATAATAAAAACCCGTTTCCCAATTCCTAAACCACGTTCATTGATTAAAAGTTGGGCTTGTCCAGCGGTGAAAATGCCTGCACTCCGTTCACCCGGCAAATTAATTGCTCCGGCACTTCGTTCATAAGAGCCGGTCGTTAAAATAAGGGCTTTGGTATTTATTAATAAAATACCTTCTCCTTCTTTATAAACCGTTATTTCTTTATTATTACTTACATTAGTCACCGTTGCGTTTAGCCACAGTGTCACACTTTTATCTTTTAATAACTTAGTTAATTCATGGGCGTATTCTGGTCCCGTTAATTCTTTTTTAAAAGCATGTAACCCGAACCCGTCGTGAATACATTGATTGAGAATACCGCCGAGTTCTTTAGCTTTTTCGACCAAAATAATGTCAGTTAAACCCGCATCGCTAGCCGCAATTGCAGCGCCCACGCCAGCAGCACCGCCGCCAATAATAACTAAATTTGCATTAATTTTCTTCATGTTTGGTTATATAACTTTCTTCTTCGTCATAAAGGATATCACTCAGCGGAACTTTATAATAATCCGCCATAATTTGCATAACTCGTGGGGTACAAAAGCCTCCTTGGCACATCCCAAAACCAGCCCGTAACCTTTTCTTTATTGCTTTAATACTATGAATCGGGATTGGTCGGCTTAAAAGATCAATAATCTCGCCTTTAGTCACTTGTTCGCAGTTACAAATTATTTGGGAATAAGTAGGGTCGCTACTGGCAAGGACGGCTTTTTCTTCGTCGCTCATTCTTTTCGGGCGGATAATCGGACGAATTTGCGGATTAAAATTTAAGTTTGGTTTAAGGGAAAGATGCTTACTAACTAATTCACTGACTACGTACTTTGCAATAGCGGGAGCGCTTGCTAGTCCCGGGGACTCAATACCTGCCACATTAATAAATCCCGCAACAAGCGGATCATTTTCAATAACAAAATCCCCAGTTGAAGGTGTAGCGCGCAGTCCGCTGAAGGTGCGAATTGTCTTAGCAAATGGAATATTCGGTACGAGTTTAAACGCTTCGGCTTTTATATAATTAAGCGAAGCGTAATCAGTCCCAACATCATATTTATTCATAATTTCTTCACTAGTTGGTCCGACTAAGAAGTTTCCGGCAGTTGTTGGGACAACTAAAATACCTTTGCTATGCGCAGAAGGAAGGGGGAAGACCACACTATTAACAAGCGGTGAGGCTAAATGATCAATAACAAAATAACTTCCTTTTCGAGGAGTAATAGTAAAAGTAGCTTTACTAATTAAATTGGCAATGTTATCAGCGTAAACACCCGCAGCGTTAATGATAACTTGCGCTTGATACGTATTTTTACTCGTTTTAACAGTAAAGAGGTCATCTTCTTTTGTTATAGCAATAACTTCATTGTTTAACGCAAGAGTTGCGCCGTTATTAATTGCGTTTTCAATCGCGTGCGCGGTAAGTTCAAAGGGATTAACAATTCCCGCACTCGGGGCATAGAGCGCTCCAGCAATATCAGGATTCAAATTCGGTTCTTTCTTCAGTGTTTCTTGTTTATTTAGTATTTTGACACTTACGCCATTTTCTTTAGCTCTTGCTTCCAAAGCAGTTAGTTTAACAATGTCACTTTCTTCACGGGCAATAAGGAGACTACCAATTGTCTTATATTCAACGTCTAACTCTTCGCATAACTTTTGATACATTGGTACAGCTTCAACATTAAACCGCGCTTTAAGTGAACCAGGACGAGGATCATAGCCAGCGTGAACAATCGCGCTATTAGCAGCGCTCGTGCCGTTACATACATCATTTGCTTTATCAACAATTAAAATATTTAAGGCAAATTTTGATAATTCCCGCGCAATAAGGCCGCCAATTACCCCGGCACCAATTATTAATACATCATACTTATTTTGTTCCATACATACCTTTTATTAAATAATTATAACACCAAAAATCACAAATTGACCTTATGGTTCATTTAACAAAGTTAAATTAGAGAAAAAAGTATAAATAGCGCTAATTATTTAGTTTTTATCATCTTTTAAATATATTTAAAATTAACGGTTAGCAGCTTGAATCATGCCGTCAGTCGTTTTAAACGATAAGTGTCCGCTCTGCTTCCACATCCACTTAAAAGCGGTGAAAGTGTCAGCATCATTAATAATATTTTTTCATAGTAGTGTCTCTTTCTATTTATTTGTATTTGACTTCCTTCAGATATGCGAATAATTATTGTTTGCAGTGATATTTTTTGAATAACGTTTCTACTTATTGTGCAATCCTATTTCCACTTTTTGTGGTATTTTGTTTGTGCTTTTTGGGATTCTAGCATCAAAAACTAATCGCAATTTAAGAGGCTACTTTGAATCACCATTAAATAAGTTTGCGAATGTATTGTCGTTTATTACTTTATAAAACTGTTCGGTTTGTTCGCCTACATCGAGTCCGAAAGTTACTGCGTCATAAATGGAAATAATACCCCCATGTGTTTCTATTGTAAACTGCACATCCCTTTCGCTAAAGCCAGTAATTTTTTCAAATTCTATTAATGGCAAAGGAATTGATAATTCAGTCACTTCTCCTCCATTATCATCTAATACTTCTAAAATAGTTGTCGAACCACTAAAGCTATGGGAGGTACGTGTCGCGGCAATAGCAGGTAACTCTTCTAGTTCATAGTAGAGATCATCTTTAACGAGAAACATATTAACAATCTCAAAAGAAAACTTAGTTTCGTGGTTAGAAAAAGAATAGGTATTTATTTGAGGACAGGCAACGTTCTTATCATCCGGAAGCTTTTTATATTTTTTCAGGTTTGTTTTTTCAAGTTCACTAACAAATTTAGTAATTGCCGCTAAATCATCATTGTAATAATGGTCAATAATTGCTAAAGGTGCAAGGCTGTTACAACCTATTGTATGTTTTACTAATGAAAACTCATTTTCAAGAAGCTCGGGTAAAAGAGATCCTAAATTTTGTTTAAATTGGCCCGCACACGAAGTTAATATAAAGAGAAGGCTCGATACTAAACTGTTTGTTTTTTTCATTTATTAAATCCTCAGTTCTTTGTTCTACATAATATAAACTAATTTAATAATCGTTTTGTGACAAATTCAAGTGAGTAATTTGTAAAACCCGCTCCAAGAAGTAGGATGAAATGTAGTAAAAGCTATTTAGCGCTATATTTCAATAATTTTTTGTTTATTTGAGTTTTTCAGCAGTTTATCTACGCCAAAATGGCTAAAAATTAACGTAAATTGAATTTAGCTTTAAATAGGTCTTATAGATAATATGATAATATTAGGTTATAGTTTTGAATAATTCTGATGTAGACAATCAAGAGAAATTTTAAGGAGAAAAATCTAATGAAATATTTTAAAAAACTTTCTGGCTCTGCTATTCTTATTTTTACTAGTTTAATTCTTATTTCCTGTGGCAAAACAAACACACCACCGGACTCATCCTCCCCAACTAGTGATTCAGGAAATCCGGCGGTGACATATTATGAGGAATATAAAGTTTCTATTTCTGGCGCAGAAAAAAGCAATGCTGATAAGTTATTGACTGAAATTAAAGACAATCATGAAGGGCGTAGTGAATCGTTAAATAATCAAAAATTCTTCCTCTTCTTTGTTAGTAAAACTTGTAGCGCTTGTGAGAGTGCTTATGAAGCAATTGAATACCTTCAAGACGACGGCAAAGAACTCATGAAAGCTGAAAAACTTAATCTTAGGACAATTTTCGTCGATGACGAAGTTGATAAAGGAAAAGAAGACTGGAAGAAAGATGGTACAGTTGAGAACGATAACACTGCTAAGACTCAATTTGAAGCTTTCTTATTTCGTAATGCACTCATAATTGATTTGTTTGCCGATGTCGCTCAAAGTTCTTACTTATTCCAAAATAATAAGATAACTGAAGCAGATATTAATGATCTAGCGTTTTCAGCTAGTGATGTTTCTAAATTCAAAGTGCCAACGATTGTTTTACTTGACTTCACTGAAAATGGAGCGGGCATTAAAGAGGTCTTCATATATAATGAAAGCTTATTAGATGGTTCAAGTAAATTAGATAAAGCCCAATACCTATCGGATGCTTGGTTTGGCACCGGTTTGTTTGGTTCTAATTACAGTTAAAATTAAGCTTCCGTTACCTTCTAAACTTAGAAGTAAAACCTAAACATTGATTTTTATAATATACTCCAATTAACAACCTTTGAATTTATTGTAAGCACGACAACATCAGACGTACTTGCTCCTTCGTTAAAATTAAAGTTATAGTTAGCCATAATTACTTTAATAATCGCATCAGTGTCACCCGTTACATCGGAAGGGGCGGTTACAAAGATTGAAATATAAGTATAGTACTTTTCGTCACTAATGTTATACGCACGATTAATTGCGTAAGTAAAGTCGTAACTCGTAATTATCGAAATAATGAGTGCATCAATCGTTGGATCACTATCATCGATTCGGTCTGGATTTCGTGTAATACCAAAATAAGGGGCAGTTAATGAACGAACATAATCTGGATGATTAACCGTAGCAATTACACCCTCAGGCGTATCGTGAACTAAGTCAATATTATCTAATTGTTTCATGCCAATTTCGTTTTCATGGAATGTGTTATTATCTTCAGATGAGATACGATCACTTGAAAGATAGACAAAATTTGCACTGCCTTGTGAAGCTTCGAGGAAGTAAGTGATTGGTACGGTTTGAACATCTACTTCAAAGACATACGCAACAAGTAAAACGTTTTGATTTGGATAAATATTATTATAAGTTATTCCGCCATCAACGACACTAATTGGAATAGTCCCACTATGGTTAGGTCCAGGAACGGGTGGTAATGGTAGGTTGGCCACTATTGTCCGGTTTGATTTTTGGTTAGTTCCAGAACCAAAACGACTAACCATTATTGTTTGGTTAAGGTCTTGTGCTGGGTCTGTCGCGACTATAACACGTATTTTTGCTTTTGGACTTCCAGCTGGACCATCTTGAACAGTAAAACCAATACTTCCTTCCGGCACATCAATCGTACCGGATCCGCCGGGGTTTGGAATGCCTTCAACAACACCCCAAAAAGTAGTATTAATGAAATAGTATGATGTAGGAGCCGCCATTTTAATTGCATTATTAAGCGAGGAAATCCGTTTGCCAGAGTTATCTTGCCAGTTAAGATCTGGAAGCGAGCGATATTCATACTTATAACGAAGACTGTTGTTATTTGAAGTCGCATTTCCAATATAATAGAGAACATTTTCACGCATATCATAAGTTTTTAGGTTACCGTTAACGATCGGAGTATATATTTCTTTATCATAATCCGCGACTTGAGGATTAGAAACATCAACCGCCCACAATTTAAAGCGAGCGATAGCCGAACGAAGAACATTATTAAACATATGATAATTTTCAACTCTAAATCCGTTGGCAGCTGAATAACTCGTATATGCTGTTTGGCTAGCGATTTCACTAGTTCTTCGTTGGAGAAAAAAAGTTTCATAGTCAGTCGCATCCGGTCTTGTACCATTAACATTTACTGGTAGGTTATTTGCGACAGCAACTAAACGAACACCTTCTTTAGTCGTGGCAGCCGAAGAGGATGCCATGAAACTAGTGGGTGAGAGCGTTCCGGTTGAGAAATCATAGTAAATACGTAACGGTCTTGGTATTTCTTTAATTGTCCCATCTCTCGTAATGTTTTTACCGTAACCTAAATACTGCATTACCGTATTATTTGGACTACTAGCTTCGTTAAAGTGCAGGCGATCTCGATCGTTATTGAGTAAACCTGTTAGTTGACCCGTTAGTTGATAACCGTATGTGCCATATGGCGGTACATTAGAGTTCTGAATTTGTTGAGAATAAGGCGTAAAAGTATAATATTCTAATTCTGACTCCGGAATAATAAAATTTGCGGTATTAATTTCTTTAGGAACAGCAGTTGCGCCATTACGGACAAGCGCATAATTCTTTCCACCATCCTCAACTGTCAACATATAACGATATTTATTCGTGTTAGCGAGTTCATCAGTTAATTGGTGAATCATTTGCGGGGTGCTAGGATTTTTCATTTGGTGGTTAGTAATTTGCGTTAAATTATAACTTCTCGCAACAATATTTTGAGTAACCGCTTCGTGCGTATAATTGCCACCTGTCGATACTTTCCACTCGTTATCTTCAGTTTCCCACAATTTAACAATACTATCATCCTCCGTCGTTTGGGCGGAGTGCGCAAAAGTGAAAACGCCAAGTTGAAAATAATCTTTATTAACATTAGAAATTCCGTATAATTCCGGGCCAAATGTTTCCTGAATACTATACTCAGCGTTTGGGGCAGGTTTCCCAACACTAGTTTTATCTTCCATGAATTTCCAAATATCGTTAGCGTTAACAATCCCTAACCCTAACCCTGAAGTTTCGCCGCCAAAATCTTGTTTCCCATCCGAAGTAACCGGTAATCCACCGTCACCCAAGGATAAATCACGGTAGTAACCAATGATTCCAGAAGCGGTTGTGTATTTCGGAGCGGCAGGATGGCCGGCGCCATTATGAACATTAAAAGCTTTTACATTTGGATTTCCGTTTGATCCCGAATAGTACACACTGATGTTACTAATTGTCGTATATTGGGCGTGACCCGCTAAAATTCCAATATGATTTGATTCATAAGGTGCACTAGTAACAAAATTATCATGATTAGGTCTTGTGCCTCCCGCACTAGTGGAAGTAATCATGACGTTGTATAAAAGTAAATTATTTATTGTGCCGATTGGAGAATCATCTTCTGGTCTTTCAATTGGACCAACATTACCAAAAAGACCGATATCGGTTTGGTTCTCGGTTGCATTAACTTCAAGATTACCTAATACCGATGTATTGCTTTTTTCACCGCTTGGCAAACTGACAAATTCATCTGGGTTTGCGGTTGTTACACCGCGAATTGTGGAGACAAATGGAAATTCTTCGGTTCCAATCGAATGAATTTCCATTAAACTACTAGCATTTCCTCCCCCAACGTAATTAGGCTTCCATATTCATCAGAAATTTGAAATACTGAATTTTCATCAATAATGCCCCGTTGTGAACGATTTTGCAGCGTATAAAGATTATGTAAATGGTTAGCGTTTTCAATTAAATAAGGATTCGTTTCACTTCCCCAATTTCCGGTTGGGCCAACACTACTATTTAGTCGTCCAAAAATAACGTTAACTTCCATATCCTGCCAAGTTTGGCGGTAAGTATTTTGAACAAAATAAGCAAAAGTTACCAACGATATGTTGATGACAAAAGTTAAAACAACTGTCAAGATAATAGCTAGTCTTGTTTGCTTCGTTTTCATTTAGATTAAAAGTCGGCCTCAAAAAATTTATATTTTCGGTAACTGGCTATCTATAGATTATAGACCCTCTAGTTTTGCGTCATTAAATTGCTTTAATTTTGCCCTATACATCTTCTATTATACCTATTAATACTTCAATGTCAAACTTCTAAAAGTAATTATTATAAATTGAAAAAGTTCAAAGTTTTAATCTTTTATTAAAAACCACTAAAAAGGGAGGTATACTGACTTACTATTTTCTTCACCAATAATAGGAATAAATCATAAATTTATGTGTGATTCAGCAGGTTTATTTGTAACAAATTTTCTATCTACATCAAATCTGCGTAAAAAAAGCGCATAGAATGCGACTTTTTCGGGTTATGGTGCCAACGATACACATAAAGGCGTGGGTTTTTTTGACAAAAACGTTAACTACTAAATTTATGCCCTAACTGGGCGTATCTGGGCGTATCTGGGCGTTTCTTGGTAAATCTCGCACTTTCGTTAATTGGTAAGAAATTGACCTAACTGGG
>CAYJAE010000021.1:0-12374 GCA_964368105.1 uncultured Staphylococcaceae bacterium | reverse complement strand
GGTATAATGCATATATAAGTTTATTTTAAGGGGAAAATATATGAAAATTACGACAAGACTTGATGTTGTTCGATTGGGAGACGTTGATTTATCGGTCGACGACATCGTAAAAACCTTAGCAAAGTTGCCAATAAGTGAACTTGTGAAGTATTTAAAGGGAGCACAATTTTACTCACGTCGCGACTATGCAGTTATTTTGAAAAATGTCATGAAAGAAGAAGTCTGGAAATTTAAACTTGTTTCACGGGTTGCTGAAAAAGGATTAGCCCATGATTTTTATAGCAGACTTGATTTCTTTGATGATAGCCCGGTAACTGTTCTTGAAAATCTCTTCTTGAAAATGGTAAAAAATCAACCTGAATTAGTCGATTTTTTACTTGAAGATATGTGGCTATTCGCCCTTCAAGCAGTTAGTGGAAAGAACAAGGAATTGTTAGCGCTTATTAAACGCGGACAATCAAGCGGCGTGAGTCCAATCGCGCTTAAAGAATTATTTCCAACACTCGGCGGTTTATTTAAAGATGAAGTCGGGGATATTGATGGTGTCTTAATTAGTACTTTTACGAAAAAGTCCATCAATGGCGCGACCCTCAAAGAATTACGTCAAATTGGAGATAACTTTGGGGTTGTTTTACCGACGACGATTACAAAGCAAGACATCTTCGACGCGATCATTGCCCTTTTACCACGCGTTGCTAAAGCCAAAGATATCCCAGCAATTACTGAAGATTTACAAGACATGACAATTGCCGAATTAAAAGCTTTTGTGGAAAAACATAATCTTGATGTCGCCACTGAACTTAAAAAAGTCGACATTGGTGAAATCCTTGTTTCTGAATTTAGCAAGTTAGGCCATGCGGAAGTTATTGACGACTTAGAATTTGCTCTTCCCGAAAGAGTTGGCGAAAGCGCAGTTGTCGAAGCTGATCCTAAAGTTGATGAATTAACGAAAAAGATTAAAGAATTAGAAAAAGAACTTGCTGCTCGTCCAGTTGAGCCTGAAGTTGTCACTCAAGTTGTTACGAAAGAAGTAATTAAAGAAGTCGTTGATCAAAAAGCAGTTGAAGAAGCCAGCGCTCAAGTCGTTGCGCTTGAAGAAGAATTAAAAGCACTTCGTGAAGAACTTGAAGTTAAACCAAAAGAAGTTGTTAAAGAAGTTCAAGGACCAACCGTTGTTCGCACTGTTGTCAGCAAAAAAGAATTGCTAAAACAAAAAGAAAAATATGAAGCAATCATTGCCGAACAAGAAAAAGAACGGGCCGTGTTCTTAACCCAAAGCGACGAACAAGCGGAAGTACTTGCGCGTTATAACGAAATTAAAGAACAATTAGCCCGCAAAGAAGCTGAATTAGAAGAAGAAATTAATAGACGGCAAAGTGTTCCTACTCCTCGTGAAGAAGTAGCACCGGCTCCTCGTTATGAAGAACCAAGTGGATTTAATTACTTCAATTCTAAAATCGATCGACTTGTTGATAAAATTCATGAATTACAATTAGAAATGGTTCGCAGTGAAGCACGCCGCAATGAAGATGACCGTAAGAGTAAGGTTGAAGAAGAGGATACCAGCGTAAACGATACCGAAGTTAACCTCTACTTTGATAATAATCTTGCAAAACAAATGCTGGCTCGCCAAGGCGGTCCTACTAAAAAGGTTGTCGAAAAGAAACCAAGGAAAAAAATGAGTAAAGGCTTAAAGATCTTCTTATGGGTTCTTTTCGGTCTCATTCTATTGACAGTTGCCGTCTTTATGACTGGTTGGTTACTTGTTCAATATGGTGGCGCTCCATTTGCAGGCCCACCGTGGATTGCTGATAATTTCAATGCTGCAATTAGTTGGCTCCATGGTATTGTTAAAACAATTTTCGATACTGTTGCCGGTTGGTTTAAGTAGTGATAAATTCAGTTAGGAAAGGAATTTAGTATGAGCAAAAAGAAACAAATCGCCGCACTGGAACAACAAATAGCAGACCTTGAAAGTGCACTAGAAGCGAAAAATAAACCACCAGTTGAAAAACCACGCGTTAAGACAAAAGGCAAAACCGGCATTAATATTTATATGGATAGTGACTTTTTTAAGCCACTAATCGGAAATGATAAAGAACGTGTCGTAATTAAAGAAAGACATGAAGTTACAACCCATGGCAGACCGCAATCGCGGAAGATAACATCGGTTAAAGGAAAAAAACCAAGTCGCTTTGGAGCCAATCTTTGGAAGTTTATTAAAGGCTTCCTAAAGGTATTATTTGTCCTCTTAATTGTTGCACTAATTGTGGCACTTGTTGCCTTAATTGGTTTAGCAATTGTTTGGGCACTCGTTAACTTTAACGTTATTACCACGACCCAAAATGGATTTATCGCCACTTCTTGGGGTATTATCGAAAAGTTGTTTGCCTTATTTGGCTATCAAGTACCGATGATTTAATTAGTTTATTTCGAATGTGTAGGCAGGGGGGAGATGAAATCTCCCCTTTTTGATAGAATTGTATTATAAGGAGATTTAACTATTATGCTAAAAGTTAATGATGTAGCGCCGCAATTTAGGCTTTTAAATCAAGAAGGAAAGTTGGTTAGTCTTAGTGGTTTTCTTGGTCGTAAAGTTGTTTTATATTTTTATCCGCTTGATTTTACTGAAGGTTGCAGTTTACAAGCCCAAAGTTTTGGTAAATATCACGCTGAATTTTTACGTTTAGGCTACGAAGTAATTGGTGTTTCACGCGACGAAGTTGAGGCGCACAAACGATTTTGTACAGCCTATAAATTGCCATTTATTTTGCTAAGTGATCCCCAGCTTGAAGCGATTAAAGCTTATGGTGTTGATATCCCCGATTTTAAGTATGGTGACTTAATTATCAAATCGCGCCGCGTCACTTTTGTTATTAATGAAAATGGCCTAATCACTCATGTTTTTCCTGACGTTGATCCTGAAACAAGCAGCGGTGAATTACTCGAGATATTAGCAAAATAGCCCTTTTTTGCTTGTTTATTGGTAAGATTCAATAAATTCTAAACTTTTTTTAAAAAACCTACGTTTCAAACAAATAAAAGTCTAACCCACAATTTTATTTTTTAAAATTGAGTTCTTTTCTAAGTAACAAATCATTAATATTTAACCGAAATAAAAATAATATCGTCAAATTGAATAAAAAGGGTTTGTTTGGCCTTTTGGGCGACATAGATAATTTTTTACCGATTTGCTTTACATGGGCGCTCTCGCGCGTGTATAATAAGCGCAATGGAGGGATAAAATATGCGCTTATTTTCCACAATAGGACGGCGAAAAATTGCCGCCCACAAAAAAGAAAGTTTGGTGCTTGATCCAGCAGAGTTAGCAATCGAAAAAGTAACACACGTTTATTTTCCGTTGGTCGCTGGTAATGGCGCGCCCTATGAACCGCTTGTTAAAGTTGGCGATAAGGTTAAAGTCGGAACAAAAATTGCATTGCGCGATCAATTTTGTGTACCGCTTTTTAGTAGTGTCTCGGGTGAAGTAGCAGCAATTGAAAAACGATATAATGCCGTCACCGGAAGAGCATGTGATCATTTAGTAATTAAGAATGACTTCGCATTAAGTAAAGCTGAACCACTAACTAAGGTTGGGCTTGATGCGAGTAAAGAAGAAATTGTTGGGGCTATTAAAGAAGCTGGAATTGTTGGTCTTGGTGGAGCGGCATTTCCCACTTGGGTTAAATATAACAACATCCAAAACATTCATACAGTTGTTATTAACGCGGTTGAATGTGAACCATATTTAACAACCGATTTTATTAGCGCTATGGAAAACGCAAATAAAATTGTTGGTGGAGCCCGTTACTTACAAAAAGCAGCAGGAGCGCCTAACGTTATTATTGCAATCAAAGTTCATAAAGATGCCGCTCGTGATGCATTAATTAGTGCTGCAAGCGAATATAGCGACATTAAAATTGTTGAAGTGCCTGATCGCTATCCAATGGGCTGGGAATCAACCTTAATTTATGAGTTATTTAAGAAACGTTATGCAAAATTACCTGCTGAAGTTGGCGTTATAGTTAATAATAGTACAACCGCAATGGGGGTTTATGACGCTTTAGTTAACGGTGAACCTGTAGTGAAACGACTTATCACTGTCAGTGGTAGCGCTGTTAAAAATGCTGGTAATATTTATGTTCCGGTTGGCACGCTTGCTGAAGTAGTCTTAGCAGAGTTTGAAATTGAATCTGACAAAGAAATTAATCTTTTAGCGGGTGGACCAATGACTTCAGGATCACAACCTAACGCAAGTTTTGCACTCCAAGCTGCTCATGGCGGATTAACTGTTTTAGAAAGAGTTAAATTTAGAAGTATTCCGTGCTTACGCTGTGGCGCATGTACTGCTAACTGCCCAGCCGGGATTCAGCCAGTCGAAATTATGAGGGCCTTTGAAGCGCGTGATTATGTCCGACTTGAAAAATTAGAAACATTACGTTGTGTGGACTGCGGACTTTGTAGTTATGTTTGTCCAAGTAAGATTGAAGTCAGTGACTTTGTGAAAAAAGCCAAAACAATTTTACGTGTTCAACAACAAGGAAAGAAGTAGGTGAAAGATATGAATATTGTAAGTGGAACTGCTCCCTTTCAACGGCAAAAGCGTGAAACAAAACATATAATGCGTGAACTTTTAATCGGGTTAGCGGTTATATTTGTAGCGGCTGTCGTTTATAATTTCTTCCTTGGTATTAATTACGGCTTTAAAACAATTGGGATTATGGTCGTTAGTATTCTCTTTACCTTAATCAGTGATGTTATTGCGGGAAGTCTTCGATATAACAAGGAAAAAAATGGTAACTTTGGTGAATATATTATTAGTTTTGTTAAAGAAAACTTTAGTATTGTTACTGCGGTTATTTTTGCCCTGACTGTGCCAATTGGAACACCAGTTTATGTTGTTATTGTTGGTAGCATGTTTTCGACACTAATTGCTAAACATGTCTTTGGTGGTTTTGGTCATAATATCTTTAACCCAGCGGCAATGGGCCGAATTTTTCTTGCCCTTGCTTTTGGTGGTCAACTAAAAGCTTATTTACCAGGCGGAGAAAATCTCGGCGGTTTAGTTGCAGGCGCAACTGTTACTGGTGTGTTTTCTGGCAGTGGTGCTGGCAAGTTTATCGTCGGCGCACTTCCAAGCAATGTTAAATTACTTGATTTATTAATCGGTAATCACAGTGGTGCACTTGGTGAAACCTTTACCTTATTAATTTTTATCGTTGGCGTTGTCTTAGCAGTGCGTGAGGTAATTAACTGGCGGACACCAGTATTTATGCTTGCTACTGTAGCGATTAGCAGTCTCTTCCTCGGTCTCATTGGCGGCGTTAATGTCTTTGAATACATGTTGCTCCAATTAGGCTTAGGCGGTTTAATGTTTGGCGCTATCTTTATGTTTACTGATCCAGTTACTTCACCAACGAGCAATCTTGGTAAGGCCTTGATTGGTATTTTTGGTGGATTCTTTAATGTTTTAATTAGAATTGCTGGTAATTACCCAGAAGGCACTGCCTTTAGTATTGCCCTGGTTAATGTAATCTCACCAATGATTGACCGCTTTATTACCGGACGGACTGATACAAAATTATGGAAACCATATACTGCATCAGGCGTTTCTTTTCTCTTAAGTGTGGGGATATTAAGTGCTGTTGGTGCGGCAAAAATGCCGACAGTTGAACCTCCGCCGGTTGTTCCTGACGGACCAAAAGTCTATGTGACCTATTCTGGTAAATATGATAGTCCGGCTCCTGCAACCCAATATAGCGGAACATTTACCACGAAGGTAGAAGTTGGTTTAGATGTTAATTATCACATTGTTAAACTTGAATACGATGTTGTTGCAAATCCAGAAAATTATGCTGCTAATGAAATAAAGGGTGTAGTGGATTATTACACTTCAATTAGTGTTGCGGAGTTTAAAAAACTTGTTGCCCCACAATTAAGTGGTGGCACAATCGGAACAACTGTTCCTGCTCAAACTGGGGAACATATTATTCCAGAAAAAATATTTACTTCATATGCCCTCTATAGCGCCATTAATGACGCCTTGAAGGATATTGATGTTTATTCAGGCGAACACGGACCTGGTGTACCGGATGATCATTATTATAACGGTGACCCACTAACGGTTAAAGTTGATGTTTATGTTGATAAAGTTGAAAAGAAAATTAAAACAGTCGATATCTTAGAAGGTTCAAATAGTGACGGCTATGAACCATGGGGTAGTAAGGGTGATAAAGTTCTCGAGTTATATCGTGATCTTGATGTTACGACATTCTTAACTTATACTTCCGAGGTTGAAATGATTGCTGCCGAACAACTTGAAGCCTATGCTGATGTTACTTGGTCACGTGGACATCTCTTTGCAGCTGTTCAAAGTGCGCTTGAAGGATATGGAGGTTAATATGGCAAAGAAAGGCATGAATAAAATCTTAAAGTTGACCCTTTTCTTAGGTGCGACTGCGCTTATCTCAGGTGGTCTTTTAACGGGAGTACATTTACTCACATCCCCAATTATTGAAAGAACTGAACAAAACCGAAAATTTGATGGATACAAAAAAGTTTTAACAATTGAAAGTTTTGAACGTGTCAGTGAAGATGTTGTAAGTGATGAGTTAAAAACAGCCGGAATTACTGCAAAATCAAGTTTTTACAATGGTGATATGCTACTTGGTGTCGTTTATGACGTAAGTATGAAAGGTTATGCCCCTGATCCAGTGAAATTCCAACTCGGGATTAAAGGTGATAATTTTGTCGGATTTAATTTACTCTCACACGGCGAAACATCGGGATTTGGTGCAGATTTACTTAAAAAAGTCGATACAAAAATTAATGGGGATAAGCCCCTACTCACTGCAGAGATCTTTGTTGATGAGTTAGGTGTTGCGGGTGTTTCAAAAACCGGCGCACCACTTAAAAACGTGTTTACTCTATGTGCGAATGATTATAAAGGAGGTAAATAAAAATGAAGAAGTCAAAAATCTTTAAAGATGGACTCTTTAGTAATAACTCAATCTTTGCTCTCTTCCTTGGAATGTGTCCAACACTAGCAACGACCAAAACATTCATGGGTGCGCTTGGGATGGGGTTAGCGATTATTTTGACGCTTATTCTCACGAACGTTCTTATTAGTCTCGTGCGGAAGATTGTCCCTAATGAAGTACGTATTCCTGTTTTGATAGTTATTATTACAACGGTTGTCTCGATTGTTGAAATGACTATGAAAGCATTTATGTTTGACTTAGCACAAACATTAGGTGTTTACCTCTCGCTTGTTGCAGTTAACTGCATTATTTTAGGAAGAGCGGAAGCTTTTGCAATGAAAAACACCGTCGCAGATTCGTTCTTTGATGCCCTTGGAACGGGATTGGGATTTCTTGGTGGATTACTTTTAATCTCCTTTTTCCGTGAATTTATTGGAACCGGTGGTTTAGTATTTAGTTCACTTTTTAGTGGCAATGTTCTTTGGAGTTTCCAACTTATTCCGGACGCTTATACTATTCCGATTTTCACCCAACCTTCCGGTGCCTTTATTATGTTTGGGTTACTTGTTGGTCTTATTAATTTCATTGTTGCCAAAATTAGCGAACATAAAAAAAATAAAGCAGCCGTACTCAAAGCTGCGGAAGTTGGAGAATAATCATTATGCAATTTCTGTTAATGGGATTAGGCGCTGTTTTAGTTAATAACATCGTCCTAACAAGATTCTTAGGTATATGTCCAATGCTTGGTGTTTCTAAGAAAAACAGCAGTGCGATTGGGATGGCGCTTGCCGTTATCTTTGTTGTTACTTTTAGTGCAATTTTAAGTTATGCACTTTATATGTATGTATTACGGCCGCTTAATCTTGAATATCTTAAATTAGTTTCCTTTATTTTAATTATTGCTTCTTTCGTTCAATTCGTTGAAATGATTTTAAAGCGTTTTGCGCCACCGATTTATAAAAGTTTAGGCATTTATTTACCACTAATTACGACAAACTGTGTTGTCTTAGCAGTTAGTTTAGATGTCGTTGCCGTTAATGGCGGAGTAGCAGCTTATAGCTTCTTAAACATGGTAGGTTACAGTTTCTTTACCGCGGTTGGCTACGCTTTAATTCTGATTCTCTTTAGTTTCATTCAAGAGCGGATGATTGCTAATAAAAACACCCCACAATCCTTTAAGGGAAGTGGGATTGCCTTAGTGACGCTTGGACTTTTAGTTATGGCCTTTATGGGCTTCAGCGGGATGATCTAAGATGGATACATTTTTAAGAATTCTAATTGGCGTGGGTATCTTTGCCGCACTAGTTGGGGTTTATCTTTTAACATATTTTTTAAATAAAAAAACTAAAAAACCTGAGGGTTGTGAAGTAATGACTGAAAATTGTCACGGCTGCCAAGTTACTACTTGTGGGCACAATCCGCTAGAAGGAGAGAAAAAATGAATTATTTATGGGGTGTCCTTATTTTTGTCGCTGTCGGCGCAATTTTAGGACTTTTACTCGGTGTTTCCGATCACTTCTTTACGGTTAAAGAAGATCCACGGATTAATGAACTACAAAGTTTATTACCAGGCATTAACTGCGGAACATGTGGCTATCCTGGTTGTAAAGAAATGGCACAAGGAATGCTTAAAGGCGAAGTGCTTAAAGTGAGTCAATGTCGACCAAGTCGGCCTGATGCTCGTATTACAATTAAAGAATATTTAGAGACACATCCCGATGAAAGCGGAAAAGTAGTTAATATCGAACTATAGTTTTATAATTAAGTAATGAAGAGTAGAAAAGTAAAACTGAGTAAAACAGTTTTTGATACGTTTGTCTTTAGTCTTATTTTAGTGTTGATGAGTGGCCTGTTTGTGGGATTACGAAATGCGCTTAAAACAAATGAGCCCCTCTTTTTTTATGCTTTCGTCCAAAATAAACTGATTGATAAGCAACCACTGACAATTGATAAAACGTATGTCTATGAAGAAGAAGTTTTTGCTGCACCAATTGAAGTTGAAGTTAAAGGCGGCAAAGTACGGGTTGAAAAAGAAGAAAGCCCACTTAATTATTGTTCCTTAAAAGGTTTTACGTCCGAAGTTGGTAATCCCGTATTATGCTTACCAAACTCTTTCTATTTCGTAATTATGGGCGACAGTTATAAAGAGGCGCCACCCGCCTATTTTCCAGGTATAACTAATGAATAAGAAAGTATTATCAAAACGAGAAAAAACGAAAAAGCTCGTCAATTTAGCGGTGTTTTTAGCGCTTGGCGTTATTTTTAATATTTTAGAAAATTACATTGTTTTTATTCCCTCTTTGCCAGGAGTTAAACTAGGACTCGCTAATAGTATTGGGCTTATTTTACTAGCGCTTTACGGGCCGCTCGAGTTTCTTGGTATTGGTTTGCTCCGGGTTTTACTAAGTGGTACATTCAGTGGCTTTGGATCAAGTTTCCTTTTAAGTTTAAGCGGATTTTTAATTTCTTCACTTTTTGTCTTAATTGCTTATTTTTTCAATAAGTTTTCACTTTATGGACTCTCAATGATAAGTGCCGTAATGCACGGAGCCGGACAAGTGCTTGTGATTGCGTGGATGTATGAAAATGTCTTAATGCTTAACTATTTAGTAATTATGATTGCTAGCGGTCTCGTTACTGGTCTCCTCGTTGCTTGGCTAGCAAAAACAGTAATTTTGCGACTGCGAATCTTTAAGATTGAAAGTAGTAATTATGAAATTAATTAAGAAGTTTTTCGCCGTTTTCTCCCCAGTAGAAATAATTGTCTTACTAAGTGCGATTGTAATTTCCACTATTGTTTTAATTCCAAGTGCCAGTAACGAAACTCCGAATTACGTTATTATTTTTGCTGACGAAAAAATATATTCTGTGAATGGTGGGATGAGTATTGATCCATTTAATACTGAGTTTTATGTTGCTTATGAAGACATTAATGAAAAAACCAGTAACTCGATTCGCGGCATATTAAACGAATATTTGGTTCCTTATCATAAGCTATTTGATCGCCATCATGATTACTTTACGGTTGCGCCGGTTAGTCCCCGCAATCCGACAAAGGAAGAAGTCGAAACCTTACCTCGTCTTGTTAATTTGAAATACATCAATGAACATAAAGACAAGGATTTAGAAATTGATGAACCACTATATAAGTTACTTGAAACATCGAAAGAATATACCCTTAATACCGACAAAAACGCCTTTAATATGTTTATTGGTGGTGTTTACGACTTCTGGGTTGACTTAGGAATAAGTAGTTCAAGTTATCAAATTGCGCTTGACCCCCTTAATAATAGTAATAGTCTGGCCCGGGTTGCTGAACTACAAAGTTATGTTCCACTAAGTAAGGAAGAAATTAATGATACCCTAAAATTATGGCAAGAAAATAATAAATATTACGTCCGTTTTAACGACTTTAATAGTGGCGGTGATGACCTTTCAATTTCAGTTGGCGCTGTCGCTAAAGGGATGATGCTCGATATCTTAACAAATACCCTTTTTGCTAAAGGCTTTAATAAAGGTCACGTTAATGGCGGTCAGTCTTCTTATGGGTTTTTAGGGAAGGGACCCTATGGCGATAATTTTAAAATTAAGATGACCCGGATTGATGAAAATGAAGATGAATCAAGTGAGCAATATGCTTATCAATTTTCGCGTCCCGGAGTTTACCAAATGTCAACAAGTGGTATCTACGCTGGTAAGAGTTTTATCCATAACGGGCAAAAAATTGTTCGCTCGCACATTATTGATCCCTTGACGGGTTACCCAACTCAAAAAGAACAATACATTACGAACATTGTTTCTAATACATTAAGTGGAGAAGAACTTGATTACTTAACATCAACCTTGACTGTTCTTTCTATTGAAGACGGAATTAAATTTTTACAAGAAAATTATCCTGAAGATGATGTCCAACTCGCCTTTGTTTGTGTGGATAATAATACTTATTATATTCGCCGCTCTGCTAGTTTTCCAGGTGGAGAAAAAGCAAGTTTTAAAGCACAGAAAGAATATGGGGATTTTTTTCTCGATTTATTATAATAATAGTTGCAAATTTGTAAATATCGTTTTATGATATACCCATAAGGAAAAAGGAGAAAATATATGAAGAAAATGAATCTATTACTCGCAGTAGTCGCAAGTGCTGGCTTACTCGCTGGGTGTAACAAAAACCCAAAAGGATATTTTGGTTTTGGTGCTGTCTCGCACTACGTTGAATCCGCTAAGGTCGAAGCAAACGTAACAAAAGGCACACAAGTTGACGTTGAAACGACCATTGATTATGTCAGTGTTGTCGTTGACAAAAAAGGAGTCATTAGTCATTTAAGACTCGACACAACCCAAATTAAGGTTGAAGGAAAAGAAGCCGCAACAGTTCTTAAGAGTGCTGTTTTCGGAACAGAAGAAAATCCATCAGATGACATCAAATCAAAATGGGATTTACTTAGTGACTATGGAATGACAAAAGCAAGCCCAATTAAAAAAGATTGGTTTGAACAAGCCGCTAAATTTGAAGAATGGAGTGTTGGTAAAACACTTGAACAAATTAAAGCTGGAATTACAAGTAACAAATTAACTGACGGCGCAACCGTTGGTGTAACCGTTACTGTTGATGGATGGGTCAAGGCACTTGAAGTCGCTCTTGATGCAAAAGTTGAAATTAAGGGTGTCGTTGCTGGTTTAGGTGTTGGTTCCTTAAATGAACATGAAGCACTACAAGATAACTTCTACGTTGCCGGTGCCGCGTTTGATGCCGATAAGAAAGTCTTAGGAGCACGGGTTGATACATTCCAAGTTCCTTACGTCGTAACTGAAGGCCTTGCCACTATTAATAAAGCCGCAGCCAAGAAACAAGTCGTTGCAAGTGAAAGCCGTGTCAAAAGCAAACAAGAATTAAAAGATGATTACGGGATGGTTAATGCAAGCCCAATTAAAAAAGAATGGTATGTCCAAGCTCAAAGTCTTGCTGACTATTTAGTTGGAAAGAAAATCAATGATGCCTTAGGCACAGCCGCTAAACTTGAAAACGGCAGTGAAATTGGCGTTACCGTTACTGTTAGTGGTTACCGCTCAGTCTTAAGTGAAGCAGAATACACTGCATTCAACGATCGCGTCGTAGAATAATACAAATTAAATAAATTAAGGAGAGACTCGAAAGGGTCTCTTTTTAAATTGTAGATAGTGGAAGTCACTCTCAATTTAATTATCACAAAGCCAAAGCATCAGATTTAGACTTCAGATTAAACTAGTGTTCGCTAAATTTAGATTTGCATGGTTATTATTTTAAGATAGATTCCACATTATTTCTTTGCTTTTTATTCTAAAATTTGATATTATTTTTGAGATAGGGGCGTCGTATAACGGCAATACTTTGGTCTCCAAAACCAACTATGCGGG
>CAYJAE010000020.1:0-12958 GCA_964368105.1 uncultured Staphylococcaceae bacterium | reverse complement strand
ATAGACAGATATATAACATGCCAAGAATTATTGATGTCTATGCCCGCGAAGTAATTGACTCGCGCGGAAATCCAACAATTGAAGTTGAAGTACAAACAGAATCTGGCGCTTTTGGACGCGCAATTGTTCCAAGTGGCGCAAGTACTGGAGAAAGAGAAGCTTTAGAATTACGCGATGGTGACAAAAATCGCTTCTTAGGTAAAGGCGTATTAACCGCCGTAAATAATGTTAATGAAATTATTCGTCCGGAAATTATCGGTCTTGATGTTGACGATCAAGTTGGGGTTGATATGACCCTTATTGCCCTTGACGGCACTCCATTTAAAGAAAAACTCGGCGCAAACGCATTATTAGGCGTTAGTTTAGCGGTTGCTCGTGCAGCGGCTGATTTCTTAGGTGTTAGTTTATATAACTACATTGGCGGCGTTAATGCTAAAACATTACCAGTACCAATGATGAACGTTATTAACGGTGGCGCCCATGCTGATAGCAGCGTTGACTTCCAAGAATACATGATTATGCCAGTTGGTGCACCAAGTTTAAAAGAAGCACTTCGCTGGGGTAGTGAAGTTTTCCATAATCTTCGCAAAGTCTTAAAGAGTAAAGGCCATATTACCGCTGTTGGTGACGAAGGTGGCTTTGCTCCTAACCTCGGTAGTAACGAAGAACCAATTCAAGTCATTATCGAAGCTATTAAAAAAGCGGGATACGTCCCTGGTAAAGACTTCTTCATCGCTCTTGACGTTGCCGCAAGTGAATTTTATGACGCTAAAACTAAAAAGTACACCTTAAAGAAATCAGGTGGAGCGGTTAAGACAAGTGCTGAAATGGTTGCTTGGTACGAAGAACTTGTTGAAAAATATCCAATTATCTCCATTGAAGACGGTTTAGCAGAAGGCGATTGGGACGGTTGGAAAGTTTTAACTGACCGGCTTAGTAAGAAAATCCAAATTGTTGGCGATGACTTATTTGTCACTAACCCTTCAATTTTAAAAGAAGGCATTGCCAAAGGTATTGCTAACTCAATTCTTATTAAATTAAACCAAATCGGAACCTTAACCGAAACTTTAGATGCAATGCAAATGGCAGAACGCGCCGGATATACTTGTGTTGTTAGCCACAGATCAGGCGAAACTGAAGACACCACTATTGCTGACTTAGCGGTTGCACTGAACGCTGGCCAAATTAAAACTGGCTCAATGAGTCGGACTGACCGGATTGCTAAATACAACCAATTAATTCGGATTGAAGACGATTTAGGCGAAAGAGCAATCTTCCCAGGACTCAGCGCTTTCTACAATTTACGTAAATAAGTAAACGCTTTTATTAATAATTAAGAGGGGTTCTACTCCTCTTTTTTATTTTTTAGCGCAACACGCTAATAAAAATAATTAATTTCATTGTATAATTGAAAAGGAGGATCCAATATGTTCATTCAAACAATTCAATCATTACATCCCCTACAATTTCTTCTCTTTGGTCTTGACCCGGCCGCGCTACTTTCTGGGCTTGATTTTGTCGAAATAATTTTTAGTGTTTTAAATCAAATCACTTTCTTACTTGATATAATTCTCGGCGGTGTCCTTATCGCCGCAGTAATGCGTGGAATTTTCAAGAAGTTTTGGAAAGTTCTTTGGCGCGGAGTAATCTTCGTCGTGCTACTCGTCGTTGTTGTTCTTGCCGCCGGACCAATTGGTTCATTCATTGGTAAACTTCCCATTTCTTTAAAGGGTGAAGTTGCGGGTGTTCAGGTTGCCTATTTAAATCTTCAAGAAATAATTCATAACGTTATTCTCCAAAGCGGTCAAACACAAGCTTACGCTACTGCTTTCACTGAAGTTGTTCTTAAAAATCTTGGCCTCTTTGTTGGTGTTCCACTAGCAGGATTAGCCACAACGATTGTCTCTGCGATTACTTACCCACTATTTCAATTAGCGATTCCGAAGAAATTAAAAGGAATTAAACTCATTCCAGTTAAACTTGCAATCAGTATTGGTTTTGCCTTAATTGGAGTAATTATCTTTGCCTTACCAATGGCGACACTTGTTCCGGCGATGACTGAGATTAAAGCTACTATTGCGGACAATACCCTTCTAAAGAAATTCCTTAATCCCGAATTTATTGGTTTCCTTGAATTATTCACAAGTGAAAAATCATTCTTACTTAAAATTGTTAGTTTAAGTAATTCCACAAGTAGTATCAATGTCTTTAATAAGTTTACCGCTGACGGCACTGCTGTTACTTTAAAAGACGCCTTACCAGCCTTGTTTGAACAACTAAATTTAATTAGTTACGCCCCAAGTGCTGCTCCAGTTACACCCGTTCCTTAAGCTTTAAACATTAGTTCTAAAACTTTATCAAAATCAAGTGAGAGTTCGTAATCTGAAATCTCACTTTTTTTAATGAAGAAGACTTCTCCTTCAACACTTTTTTTAAGGACACCTGAAAACTTATTTGTTCGATAAAGAAGGGCAACGTCATTAATCCCTTTCGCGGGAAGTGGCCAAACGATTTGTCCAACATACTCCGGATCAAAGATATCAAGTCCTGTCTCTTCCTTCATTTCGCGAATAACACTTTCCGTAAAAAGTTCTCCTTCTTCAACGTGACCGCCTGGAAAAGTGAGTCCCGGCCAATCATTTTTGGTTCGGTTTAAAACTAGGATGCTATCCCCATCATAAACCATGCACATATTTGTATAAACGTTTTTCATGTTAGTTAGCTCCTTGTTACTTAATTATAGTCTTTAAAAGGTGAAAATCCTATGAATAATAAACCTATATAGTTAAAAAGAGCTCGAGTAATAAAAAAGCGGAACGTCAATACTCCGTTTATGGAAGGCGTCCCGCTATTTTTAATTAGAACAAAGTTTGTTAATAATATTTATGAAATATTAAGCGATTAAGCGTAACTTTCAGGATTTGGCATTTTGGATTCGGAATAACTTTGTTTTTCCGAGCCAAATGTATACTTAAAGCTCGCCTTATTAGTGGCTTTTTTACCGTCTTTGCTAAGAACGCTCGTAACTTCTAATGCACTAAAATAATCATTTTTAATGGTAAGTTTTGCAACATTATCCTCTTTAATTCCGTCTTTTCCAGTTTCAACTTCATTCAGAATATAAACGTTTCCTAACCGTTTAAGTGAGGATTCATTACCGGAATCAGATTCCTTTGGTTCTTGATAATTAGACATCACTGAATACAAAGCAAGTGCAGGAGAAAGGAGACTTTTAGCCATGGCGACAATGAAAGCAGAACCGGCAGCAAAACCTAATCCAGTAGGGTCAGGGGTTTCTTGTTTAGATTTTTTTCCGTTCTCATCATTAAGAATATATGTCACTTCATTTTTTAACATGACATACGCTGTAGTTGATTCATTTTTACCATCTACTTTACTTTTTTCAGAAAGCTTAATAAAATTGCTATAGATTTCAATTCCAATTTCTTGATTACCTTTTTCACCACCCGCTTCTTTAATTAAATCATTATCCCCGCTGATGGTAGAAGACATTACCAACTTTACAATGTAACCTGGATTTTTGGTTAACTCTGGCATATCACTACCTTTAATAGTGGTTGCGCATGACGTGAGAAGTAAGGCCGCTAACGGTAAGACTAGTAAACTTGTTTTTTTCATATTTTCTACTCCTTTTCCTAAATTTTATCATTTTTAAATTAATTTGACCATTGAAATTGAAAATTAAATATAAAATTTAAATTTGAATTTAAATAAAGCAAATTATAACAATTAACTTCTCTTATCTATTAAACTATTGTTATGGAATACATTACAAAAAGAATTGAAAACCGCATCTATCTCGGCGATGATCCACATAACCCCATTGGCGAACTTGATTATTACATTAATCGTGAAGGGATAATTGTTGCAACGCACACCGGTGTCCGCAACGAATATCGGGGCCAAGGTTTAGCGAACATCTTATTTCTTGATTTAATTGAACTTGCCAAAGAAAAAAACACGAAAATTATCCCAATTTGTTCTTATGTTGTCGCACAACTAAAAAGAAATGAATTTAGTGCTTTCTTGCATAAAAATTAATCATTAAATATCCTTGACCAAATCTTCAGGAATAGTAATATTTCTTTTTTTGCTATTTAAAAAGCTTCCTGAGTAATTCACGGAAGCCTTTAAAGAAGAATGTATTTACTTATTTTCTAGCAAATATTCCAAAAAGCGGAATAATTAAAAATATAATCCAACCGTATGTGTAGACATGCGGAACATAAGTCCCAAGTAAGATAAAGATTGTAATAGCAATAAAGGGGGACAAGGCAACTAATTTAGCTTTACGGTATGGTGTAAATAAAATTGCACTAACCGGAATTATAAAGAAGATAAGCCATCCTGGATGCCAAGCATCCAATAAAAAGCCAAGTAGCATATAAATAATGACGGCAAGAAGCGGAGCGGCCGCAATGAATTTAGTGCCACCTCTGCGCGGTAAAGTGACATTATCCTTCGTCCGCGATGGCATTATTTTCTTATTCTCTTCTATTAAAGCCCGGACTATATCTTTTGGGTCACCTAACTTACTAATTGCTTCAACTTCACTTAATCCTTGGGCAATGTAATCATCAAAAAGTTCTTCATAGTCTTTAATAATTACTGCGGCCTCTTCACTAGTGTATGCTACCTCCAAGTTTTCTTGAAGTTTTTTAAAAAATGTTTCACGCATCATTCTTTCCATCCTTATTTAAAATTTCGTTTAGTGCTTCATTAAATTCACGCCAGACTATAAGATTCTCACGGAGGTACTCGCGTCCACTTCGCGTTATATGATAATACTTCCGGGGAGCCCCAATCGTTGTCTGTTTGGTGTACGTTTCAAAGTAACCAAGTTCCGTGAGTCGCCTTAAGATTGGGTAAATAGTATTTTCATTGACATTCAAGGCGGGAGCAAGCAGAGCTATGACTTCATAGCCATACAAGTCTTTGTCCTCAATAATCTTTAAAATACAAAGTTCAAGCACACCTTTTTTAAACTGAGTATCCATTCCCTCTCCTTTATTGTGCACTGCACACTACTATAATAGCGCAGTAATGTGTATTACACAATTAATATGATTTCAATTATTAAATATTATCAAACCAAAATAAAAAAGTTCAATTTATGAACCAAATTAGTAACCAAAACCAACTAATTATTTAGCTTTTTTATTATTTTTAACGTTATCTAATAATTCAAGCAGTATCCTATCTTTAATATGTTCGGGTAAATCAAGGAGTGAAACATCACTCATCGGTAATAATCCGTCTTTTTCTTTCGAAATTAGTTGATCAACACTTACGCCATAAAATTTGGCAAATTGATCGGCGGTTACGAGATCAAGTCGGGAGGCACCACGTTCATAGTTTGAAATCATTGATTGTGAAATGTTCATCATCTTAGCGAGTTCTTTTTGCGTTAACTTCCTGTCCTTGCGGAGCAGCCGTAAATTGTTTAAAATCATAATCATTATTTTAATGATATTAATAAAAAAATACCTTATATGTAGCGTAATATTCATATAATGAATAAAATATCGATTGGATTATTAATTACATTAATATTTTATCTTCTTGGATTTTAGCTTTGGCAGCGGTAACTCATCATACATTTTTTCAAATAAACCAGTTAAATAATCTTTGTCATCTACTTCTTCTACAACCAACATAGCTTTCGCTCCTGGATAAGGAGATTCAAAAGTTGGGTTTTCAATGTATTCAATTGCAGATTTGACTGCTTTTACTAATAAGCGATCATCAAAAATATATCCTGCAATCTTACTTCCGTAATAAATCACATATTCTCCCATCATTAAACGATAAGTAATACCTTTTAAGTCACTTAATTGGTCGAGTATAAAGGCTAAATATTCCTTACTGGATCCCATACTTATAATTATAAGGGAAATTGCCTTATTTTAATTATCGTATTTGCCACTTAACATCAATATACACTAAAAAACATATGCAAATTTGCACTTATTCCAAATATCGAAAAATCTTAGTTGCATACCAAATTATGCCTTCAATGTATTTCTCATCTTTCAAAAATCAAGATTACAGTCCTTGTAATTTCTTCTTCAAGCTGATTATTCTTCTTAATTGTTTTATAAACTTTTTTATCCAAAAATTTCAAATGTAGATTACACCTTTTATTCAAAAGAATCATTATTGATATAAGGATAATTTCCTTTCTTTAATTCTTCAATTAAAGCGTAGGCATATTCTTTACCCTTATTTTTCAGAATAAAAGTTATCATTGAAAAGGGAATAAAATCTAAAATACTAACTGAAAATCCATACTTTTTAAGAAGTTCTTTATCTTTGACTATATCTCCAACAATGAACGTTTTGTTGACAACTTTATCATATAGAACATCTTTCATCTGGACTCTTATAAAATCTTTGCCTTTGTAACCAACTGACTTAACATTAGTACTTTTTTCCAAATAACTTACAACCGCTGCAACATCCTCGTCAGTTACTTTAACGTTAAATTTTAAATCAACGTTCTAACTCCAATTAAATAAAATAATATCTTCGCCATTCTTTATATTTTCAAAGACTTTCAAGGTCCTGGGATTAACATAAAACGGGCTAAATTACGATGTTTTTTTGACTAACGGTGTTTTAGTTAATTATAGTTATCAACCAAGACTAGTTCCCACTATTGCAATTTTTCCGACAAGGATTTGGTGTAGAAATAAGCATAATCAATGATTTCGTAAACCCGTTTTGCGCTAGCTAACTCTTTCGTAATTATTACCTCAAAAAACTCCCCTCCTTTAAGAAATGAAGTTTTCACATGTTTATAAGTTTCCATTAACTTACTTCCGTATTCTTTTTCTAGTCTTAAAACCACTTTTGTAACACCCTTGTACTCATAAACTAACGCAAAGTTTTTTCCATTAACATACAAGGTATCAGGAAAAGCTTCGTTCTTCTTTTCTTTAACTTCCACTTTTTGCGGGTAAGTCTTATGGTCTCCGTTCATATCTTCAACGTGTTTTAAGATGTCAGCCCGAGTTAGACTAAAGGGTTCTTCTTCAACTGGAACTACAACAATACGCCGTTTTTTCTTTAAAAGAATAATTAAGAAATACACTAAAACGATTAATCCCGCAGTCAAAATGATTGCTAACAATATCCAGAGCCATAATAAATTAGCTTTGGTCCCACTTTCTGCGAGTATTTTAACTTGCGCCATTACATTAATCCCATTTAATCGCGCGCTATTTACCTCGTTAATTATCGAAGCACTATTAATTTCCTCAATGGCAGCCTGTCTTGCGGCCACAAGTTCCGCCCACTTTTCCGGATTATAGTCAGCTTCGTTATATGTAGCAAATATCCCATTGATTTCAGCAAGTGCCGTTGTTTTTGCGTCCGCTAACTCTTCTGCGAGTGTTTGAACTCTTTCCATTGCACTTACTCCAGCTTCTTTATGATTATTTACATCACTAGTTGAAGTAGCGCTGTTAATCTCAGCAATTGCCGCATTTTTCGTATTGACAAGTTCACTCCATTTATCGGGTGCATAATCCGCTTCGTTATAAGTTAGAAACGCAGAATTAATGGCCAGAATAGCTGAAATTTTTTCGTCATCTAATTGTTTAGCAAGAGAGTCAATCGCGGCCATTTCGTTAATGCCTATTTCTTTTACTTCGGTAACTGTCGCGATGGTTGTTCCACTATTTATTGCAGTTAAAGCCGCTTCTTTTGCTTCGACAAGTTGCATCCATTTATCGGAAGCGTAATTTGTTTCAACATATGAAGAAAAGATCGTATTAATTTCATTTGTTGCGGCAACTTTTGCGGCCGCTAGTTTTTCCAATGACGTTTTAACTGCCTCCATAGTCGCAATACCAGTTTCTTTTGATGATAAAACTTCAGTAACTAAAGCTGCATCATTAATTGCGGTTATTGCCCCTTCTTTTGCGGCAACAAGTTCAATCCATTCCTCAGAATCATAATCTGTTTCAACATATGTACCGTATTCGTTATTAATCTCAATAATTGCCGCTGCTTTGGCATCCGCTAACTCTTCGGCAAGTGTTTTAATTTCACTCATCGCTAAAACACCATTAACTTTTGCATTATTCACTTCTTCAATCGTTGTAACGGCATTAATAGTAGTCAAAGCTACATTTTTTGCTTCAACAATTTCAAGCCATTTATCAGGCGCGTAATCCGCTATGTCATAAGTGTCGTAGGCAGAATTAATTGCATTAATCGCGGCGGTTCTAGCGTCTGCTAGTTCATCGATCATTGTCTTAATTGCGGCCATAGCGCTAAGACCGGTATTTTTAGCAGATAAAACTACTTCATTAGAAATAGCATTATTAATTGCCGTAATCGCAGTATTTTTTGCCGCGACTAGTTCACTCCATTTTGTTTCGCTATAGTCAGATTCAGTATAAGTTACAAATGCAGTTTCGACTTCATTAATAGCTGCGGCTTTCATGTCTTGTAGTAAAATTAATTGTGTTGGTAAAGCTAATGTTGTCGTGTGTCCATGGCCTAATTGGCCAGCTATATTTGATCCCCAAGTAAATATTTTTCCCTCACTACTCAAAGCACTTCCGTGCTGGTAAAATAAGGCTAATTTTACAATTTTTTCTCCAGCAGAAAGTTCCACGAAATTATCTGTAATCTCTTGTGGTTCATTCCCACTAGTTAAAGTGCCATCACCAAGTAGTCCAGCACTATTACCACCGAAAGAAAAAACTTTACCTTCTTGACTGAGAACGGTGCTACTACTACCCCCAAGGAATAAATTAATAATTTTATCTCCGGAAGTTAAACTATCAAATTCATTTGTAATATTTATTGGCGCATTTTGACCAACATTGTCGCCGGTACCGAGTTGTCCCTCAACATTGCGACCCCAAATAAAAACTTCCCCATTCTGACTAACGGCGCCAGTATGTTGAACCCCCATTGAAACATTGGTAATTTTATCAGGCAAGGTTAAACCAAATTGATTTGTAATGTTCTGAGGCAATGATTGGTTAACAACATTGCCAATACCAAGTTGGCCAATAATGTTATTACCCCATGTAAATACTTTACCTTCTTTACTAACCGCAACAGAGCTAGCGTTATTTAGTTGGACTTTAGTAATTTTATCATTCAGCGCTAAGTCTGTAAATTTATCAGTTATTTCAAATGGTGAATGAACATCATTAAGATTTCCATTACCTAATTGGCCATAAGTATTCTGGCCCCAAGTAAAAACACGACCTTCTTGACTAACAGCCGCACTATAGTTATTAGACAACTCCAAAGCAATTATTTTATCATTAAGTGCTAATGGGAATTTGTCAGTAATATTAACAGGAATTCGGTGAATGGCCACACCTGCTGTTGTTAAACCAAGTTGGCCATTAGTATTTTGCCCCCAGGTAAATACTTTACCTTCCGCACTAATTGCACCACTAAAATAACTACCAAGGGCCATCTGAAGTATTTTATCGCCTGACGATAAACTGAACCGACTGGTTATTTCAACTGGTGTAAATTGATTTGTTGTTGTATCGTTACCAAGTTGGCCATAATCATTCTGGCCCCAAGTGTATACTTTCCCATCTAAAGTGATTGCACTACTATGAAACCTTCCGACTTCAATGCTGCTAAATTTTGTAGAAACCGTTGAAGCATTAGTTTGTGCGTATTTAATTGAACTAGAGACTGTAAGTATTAGACCAAGACTGAATAGATATTTAAATATTTTCTTTTTCATAAGTTCCTCCTTATGCCAGTATAATATATATTGTTTTTTATTCATTATTAAGAGATTTGCTCAAAAATTACTGGAATTATATTTCAACACTCATAGAAAGTATAATTAAAGATATTTAATAGTCGTAATTTTAATTAACGTCGCGTGTATTGACATCTCATAATCCACATTTGATTAATAACATTTTTTCAATATCACGGTGACATTCCTTGTGCAATTTTGTTGGTAGTTTTTGTGGTAATTTGTTGTCACTTTTTGTGGTTTTCAAAAAAACACCAAAATAATAAATTATGAAATCTCTGCAAGTTGCACCATTGTCATACTAAACCTATTAAATTCTTATAAAAAAAGGAACCACAATTAGTGATTCACTTAGTTTTTTGGATGGTGGCCCATCCCGATGTGTACACGAACCACTTTTTTGGATAAGTAGTTCGCTAATGGTCGTTATTTTCTTTGAATTACTTAATGTAATTTAATTATTCTGTGTTTAAAAGTGAGTCTATAATTTGAGGAATATTTGTGATTGAAACATAATAAATGAGTGTAACATCCACTCCTTCATATTCATGTGATATTAAGTTTCTTAGGCCGATTATTTTATTCCATTCAATATGGGGATAAAGCGATTTGTAATGCATACTTAATTTTTTTGCTGTTTCGCCAATTTGTTCTAAGTTCAACAATACCGCGTCCACTTTTTCTTCGTTTACAGTAAAAGATTCAACGCTTTTTACTTCTTCCAAATATCGAATTATTTTATTAGCGTAACCAATTATTCGTTCAATGTATTTTTCGTCTTTCATAAATCAAGATTCCAGTCCTTTCAATTTCTTCTTCAATTGGACTATTCTTCTTGATTGTTTTATTGCTTAATAAATCTACTTTCTTATTTAAGGCTCCTCTTAAATGTTCAATAACGCCAAAATATTCAATATCTACTATATCGGATACCATATATAAATCAATATCGCTTTCTGGCCTTTGTGTTCCCTTAGCGTACGATCCATATAAATACACTCGTTCAATATTATACTTAACCACTACTTCTTTAATCTTTTCTTTAATAACTAAAAAAGAAGGAATATAGTTGTCTTTTTGAGAATTGGTCTCTTCATTTTGCATGCGTAAGACGTAATCAAGAATGAGTTCAATAATATAATCGGCAGGAACTCTAATTCTTTGTTCCCAATTACGAATTGACTTTACTGGAATATTAACAAGCTTTGCAAAATCCACTTGCGTAAGCCCCAAATTTTCTCTAACTATTTGAATTCTGTTTTCCATAGTACCTTAATTAATATAATTATATACCCCATTGGGACACTTGTCAATATAAATAGTCATTGACATATTAAGTAAAACGTATTTTACTTAATAACAACTTACTTAATCTTTAATAAGGAAAGAACAAAAAATACAACTATAGTCAGTTTTGTTGGTAGTTTTTGTGGTAATTTGTTGTCACTTTTTGTGATTTTTCGAAAAAACAAAAAAACAATAGACTATGAAATCTCTGCAAGTTTGCACTTTTTTCATACTCCAGCTACTTATTTGTTATAAAAAAAAGGAACCACAATTAGTGATTCGCTTGTTTTTTTGGATGGTGGCCCATACCGATGTCTACACGAACCACTTTTTTGGATAAGTGACTCGCTGTTGGTCGTTATTTTATCCGAATTACACCAAAAAACATGAATATTTCAACTAAAACACCTAATTAAACGTAAAATACATTAAATTAGATTGCTTTTTTCTACCGAACAAACAAAATGAAATTTTCAACTTTAAGTTGAATTTTTGGAACACTTTTTTTCAAAAGATTTTTATTGGCAAGTTATCCTCTAAATAAAATTAATTAGCGAACAATTTTGAAAACATTTAAAATTATGGTTTTAACGCGGTAATAGGCACAACGAGAACACCGTCTTCTCTTTGATAGTATGCATTGGTTAATCCACATATCACTACCAGTGCACTTGGTTTCCTAACGTCTTTTCCTTTATGAAAATAATCGTTAACTTTTAATAAACTTTGGGCCGCATTATCGATTTGATTAGCGCCTAATTTTATTTCAATTGCAATCCATCGTCCATCTTCAAGTTCAACAACAGCATCTAGTTCATGATTAGTGTCATGATGCTTATAATGAAAGACTTGTCCGCCAATGCTATCAGCGTATATTTTTAAATCACGGATTACTAGGCTTTCAAATAAGAAACCAAAGAACTCTAAATCATTTAACAGTTTTGTTTTAGTTAGCCCTAATGCCGCTACTGCTAATGAAGGATCGGTAAAGTGTCGTTTCGGGGTTCGAGCGACTCGTTTACTTGATCGATAATTTGGGTCAAAAGCATTTTGATTTTCAATAATAAAAAGCCTTTCTAATGTATTCAAATATTGAATTAAAGTTATTTCTTGAAGTGTATCTTTTTCATATTTATTAAGATCATTAAGCAAAACCTTATTACCCGCTAATGTACTTTCATTACGTGCAAGTGAACGTAAAAGCGCACTAAACTTATTAGCGTCTCGAACAACTCCATCTAATTTATTAATATCATCTTTAATTAAGGCACCTAAATAAGATTTTGCAGTTTCACCATAAAAATCTTTTTCTTGGTTGAGTTCACTAGGCCAACCGCCTCTTACAACAAAATCAATTATTTTTTCTAATGAAACTGATTTGGTAAGGCCTACATCTAATTTATTATCAAAAAGATGTAACAATGAAACATCACCAGTTGAATCACCTGATTCAAAAAGGGACATTGTTTGCATTCGTATGGTGTGAATGCGGCCAACGCCACTATGTAAAACACCTTTGTAATTTGGCGTAGAAGAACCTGTTAATAAGAATTGTCCTTTCTTCCCCCTAAAATCAACCTCTTGCCGAACGGCATCCCACAGCGACGGAACTTCCTGCCATTCATCAATTAAGTGCGGAGTGTCACCAATTAATACAGTTTTAATACTAAGATTTGCTAGCCTTCTATTTTGATAGTTGTTTTCGGGATCACCGATAAATATAACACTTTTTGCATGAGCAAGAGAAGTCCATGTTTTTCCACACCACTTTGGACCCTCAATACAAACCGCGCCAAATATTTTTAAGTATTTCTCCACTCGCGCATCAATTAATCTGTTTTTATAGTTCTCTTTTATTAAAGTCATAACACTCTTCCTCTGTTATTAATATATTATAAA
>CAYJAE010000019.1:0-13766 GCA_964368105.1 uncultured Staphylococcaceae bacterium | reverse complement strand
TTGGTCAGTCAGTCGGACCAGGTGGACCAAGATAATTTACTTAATTATTTTTTAGTTTATCTCTTTAAAAAACAGCCTTGATCAGTTCAAAGCTGTTTTTTATTTGGTGACTTATTCGTAATAACTACTTAGTAAAACTGCCGTTACTACTTTTGATAAGACCCATATTGAAGAGCGTTTTGCCGTTAATTGGTTCAACTTTGTAGTTTTGTATTACATATTCTTCATTGACTTTAAGACCGCGTTTTTCGGCAATTTCGTCAATTAGGCTTAAGGCGTACTTCATCATCCGCGGACCCTTAACATTAAGCAGTGTTTTGGTTGTCGACTCACTCTTCCGCTTACTTTCGTCAACAAGTGGGAATTTTGGATTGGGATAATCCGCGGCATTAATATCTAAATACACTTTAAACGTTTTGCCGTGGAAACGAAGGCGGACAAAGGCGCGACCACTGCTCATAAAGATTTCATGGTCCCACGTTTCGTTAATGCTAACTTCTTCATACTTCATAATGTGATTTTTAAGCGTGTTATAAAGCACAAGTGTTTCTTTGTCCATCAAATGACGTCGGGCCGCAAAACTGTAGTTATAAATAACTGGTTTAGCGACTGGCTTAACATACTTTCCGTTGCCAATGACAATTAAGCCCATCCCGAGTAATGTTTCCCGGTCCAGCGCTTCAACTTTAAAGTTTGCAGGTTTATAATGCTCACGTTTGCTAATACCCCGTCGTGCCATTATGTCATCAATTAAGGAGAGACCATACTTCATCATCCGTGGTCCTTTGATGTTTAAAAGCGTTGGGGTAGTTTCATCAATCTTCCGTTTACTTTCATCAACAAGTGGGAATTTCGGTTCAGGATAATCCGCACTGTTAATGTCGAGATAAAGTTTGAACGTTTTACCGTGGAAGCGGAGCCGTGCAAATGCACGTCCACTAGTCATAAATATTTCATGGTCCCAAGTTTGGTTAACACTAACATCTTGGTACTCCATAATATGGTTTTTAAACATGTTGTAAAGCGCTAAAGTATCTTCATCCATTAAGTGACGCCGTGCTTGGAAACTATGGTTGTAAAGTGGCGGCATGACTTTTTTGCCCGCAACCGGAACGACAACTGGAATAACCGGAACTACAACTGGTTTTTCCGGTGTGACTGGGGAAGCAGTTTCCTTAATGATAATAGTCTCGCTCTTTTCAATAATAATCTTTTCCTTCACAACTGGCTCTACTTCTTTGCTTGGTTTGGCTTTTTTGCTTCCGTGTATGTAGAGATAGACAATGTAGCCTACGAGTCCAGCAACAACTGCGCCCAGAATAATAATAACGAGAACAGCATGGTTTGGAATATATTTAGCTAAGAAGAGAAGCGGAAAGACGTGCATTGCGGCTTTTGTTTCTTTTGCCTCTTCCCTCGCCTTTTTGTTTTTGCCCCGTTTCCAGTTTGCAAAAAGCGATAAGAGAACAATTAAGACTAATTCAACAATGATAATCGGCCATAAGTTAATTGGCTTGTCGGTAGAAATAACTGGAACGACCACTGGACCGTATTCTTCATCCTTAAGGGTGTAAGTTAATGTCCCGTCTCCATTATCAACAACGTCATAATCAGTGTCATTTAATACTGGCAGGATGATTGGTAGTGAAACACCAGGAAGTTCTTGGAAACTAACCGTTAGGATACCTGTTTCGGTTTCGGTTGGTTCAGTTGTAATCGTCGTCACTGCGCCTTTCTTTGGCACAGCGTAAGAGAGTTGGACAACTTTCCCCGTAACTGGATCAATATACGTGTAGTTTGCAACGTCTTCATCAAAACTACCAAGGTCATAATCTTCAAGACTTAACTCTGGTAAAGCGACGTCATTTATAACACCAGGAAGTTCTGGATAAGTAATTTCGGCACTTCCGGTTGTGCTAATAGTTGGAGCACTTCCGACTAAGGCTACATAGTCTTCTTCCGCTAAATCGTAAACTAGTTCAATCAATTCACCCGTAATTGGGTCCTTATATGTGTAATTTGCTTCTTCATTATCATATTCACCAAGCTCATAATCATCAAGATTTAGCTTTGGTAAAACAATTTGAATAAGAGCCCCTGGTAAGTCTGGGTGGGTAAAGGTTGCTAACCCTTCGGTCGTTGCGGTTGGATTTGTAACTACTTCCACGAAGACGTATCCGTCTGCCGGTCGATCAACTAAAATACTAATCGGTAAGCCCGTATCCGGGTCAGTGTAGGTATAAGTGACGTCTTCTTCACCGACCGTAATCTCATAATCGTCGCCGTTTAGTTTTGGTAGTTCGACTTCAAATTCAACACCTGGTAATTCGGGAAGCGTTACAGTTGCACTTCCGGTTTCTCCTGGCGTTGGTGGAGTCGTGGTTGAAGATTCATATCCTGCTTCAGGTAGCGCATACGTAATCGGAATGTCGTAGCCGTGAACTTCGTAAATATAAGTGTAATTTGCTTCGTCATGATCAAATTCGTCAAGCGTATAATCATCAAGGCTTAAGACTGGAAGGACAACTTCAATAACCACTCCCGGGAGATCTGGATGCGTAAAGGTCACAATCCCGGTCGCACTCGTCGTTGGATTTAATGTAACTTCGCCCAAGACGTATCCGTCAAGTGGTCGAGCAACTTCAATTTCAACCTCAACTGCAGTAACAGGATCGGTAAATGTATAAGTAACGTCTTCCGCTTCAACGACAATCTTGTAATCGTCGCTACTTAATACTGGGAGACTAATTGGAATAATTGCGTCTGGTAAGTCTGGATGGGTTACACTTGCGCTTCCGGCCGTGGTGGCGTTTGGCGTTTCAATAATACTGTAGTCATCGTAACCAGTTTTTGGTATCGCGATAACAACATCAAGCGATTTGCCCGTTTCTCCATCAACAAAGGTGTAAATTACGTTACCTTCTTCAATAGCGATAGCGTAATCCGTACCATTTAGTTTTGGTAAAACGATATCAAAGACAACACCTGGAAGGGTTGGATACGTAATCGTCGCGCTTCCGCCTTCAGTCGCAGTAGCGGCTTTGGTAATTAGCGGCACATAAGTTTCTGGTAATTCATAACTAATTGGAATGAGGTAACCAGTAAGTGGATCTGCGTACGTGTAATTTGCGCCATCAATATCAAAGTCAATGAGCGTGTAATTATCAAGACTTAACTCAGGAAGTACAATCTCAATAACCGCACCGGGCAGGCTTGGATGAGTAAAGGTCGCTATACCAGTCGAGGTTGTTGTTGGGATTTTCACGACTTCAACGAATATATAACCATCTTCTGGTCGCTCGACACTAACTTCGACTTCGACTTTAGTGCTTGGATCAATATAGGTATAAATTACTTCGTCTTCACCAACTTCAACTTCGTAACCAAGGTCTGTTAAGAGGGGTAGAATAATCGTAAATTCCGCGCCTGGGAGGCTTGGATGACTAACAGTCGCGCTTCCCGCTGTAGTTGTGGTTGGATTTGTGACAACTTCAACAAGGACGTATCCGTCTTCCGGCCGATTAACTTCAACGACAAACTCGACACCAGTTTCTTCATCGCTAATTGTGTAAGTAACGTCAGCGACATCAACTTCAATGTCGTAGTCAGTACCATTTAATTTTGGTAATTCAACCGTGAATTCAACGCCTGGTAAGGAAGGAACACTAATGAGTCCACTTCCGACTGCCTCAGCCGTTGGTTCAATTTTAATTTCTCCAACAAATCCGTCTTGAGGTAGAGCATAAACAAGCGGCACAACATAACCGGTTTCTTCGTCAACATAAGTATAATTTGCTTCCGTATAATCGTAATCACCAAGATCGTAATCGGTAAGACTTAATTTTGGTAATTCGACAACAACGCTAACACCTGGAAGAGTTGGATAAGTAATCTTTGCGCTTCCACTTGTTGTAATCGTCGGTGTAGTTGTAACAGTAGCGACATAAGATTCGTCCGCTAAAAGATAATCGATTTCAATAAGTTTACCGGTAATAGGATCAAGATACGTATACGTAGCGGTTGTATTATTAAATCCTTTGAGAGTGTATTCATCAAGACTTAATACTGGAAGGGTGATTTCAATAACTTTTCCAGGAAGAGCAGGATGGCTAAAGGTTGCAATACCAGTCGTCGTTGTGGTTGGTTTAACTAGTACTTCTATGAGTGTATATTCGCCGTCTGCTAAAGCAACTTCGACTTCAAATTCAAGGTCACTTACTGGATCCGTATACGTGTAAACAGCAACACCATTTATTCCGGCAATTTCGTAATTTTCTTCGCTTAATACCGGCAATTCAACAGTGTATTCGAATCCTGGTAGTTCTGGATGAGTAACACTACCACTGCCAACTACGCTTGTTGTTGGCGCAGTTGTCACGACTGGTAAGTATCCAGTTTCCGGCACATCAATACTAAGTGTTATTTCTTCACCAGTAAATGGTTCGTTATACGAATAATAGGCATAATCTTCGTCAATACCGACATAAACGTAATCATCAAGACTTAAGACTGGAAGAGTGATTTCAATAACAACGCCTGGAAGCGCTGGATTAGTAAAGGTAGCAACCCCTTCAGTAGTCGTTGTTGGATTAAGGACTACTTCAACGAGGACGTAACCATTTGCAGGAAGTTCAACCTCAATTTCAAAGATATGTTTGTGGACTGGATCAGTAAAGGCATAAATTCCAACCCCCTCTTCAACCCTAACATTATAATCAGTGCCATTTAGTTTTGGTAAGACGATATCAAAGACCACTCCTGGGAGGGTTGGGTAACTTATTGTTGCACTTCCGACTTCAGTCGCCGTAGCGGCTTTAGTAATTTCTGGCACATAAGTATCAGGTAATTCATAACTCACTGGGATGAGGTAACCAGTAAGTGGATCGGCGTAGGTATAATTTGCACCGTCAATTTCAAAGTCAACGAGAGTGTAATCATCAAGACTTAATACTGGAAGCTCGATTTCAATAACCGCGCCTGGGAGGCTTGGATGAGTAAAGGTCGCAATACCAGTCGAAGTTGTTGTTGGACTAGTTAGGACTTCAACAAAGACGTATCCGCTATTTGGTTTTTCGACAGTAATTTCAACTTCAACTTTAGTAGTAGGATCAATATATGTATAAATTACTTCGTCTTCACCCACTACAACTTCGTAACCTGGGTCAGTTAAGACTGGAAGGGTAATCGTAATTTCCGTGCCTGGAAGGCTTGGATGAGTAACAGTTGCGCTGCCGACTGTCGTTGTCGTTGGATTTGTGATAACTTCAACAAGGACGTATCCTTCTTCCGGCCGATCAACTTCAATGACAAAGTCAACATTAGATTCTTCGTCAGTGAATGTGTAAGTGACTTTTTCCACTCCGACTTCAACATTGTAATCACTACTATTTAGTTTTGGGAGGACAACATCAAATCCAACGCCCGGTAATGATGGGACACTAATTAGTCCACTTCCGCTAGTAGTTGCGGTTGGTGCACTCTTAATCACTCCGACGTAACCGTCTTCCGGCACAGCATAAACGAGCGGAATAACGTAACCCGTTGCGCTATCGGTATAGATATAATTTGCTTCCGTGTAATCATAATCACCAAGATCATAATCTTCAAGACTTAATTTTGGTAAATCGACAACGAAGCTAACGCCTGGAAGGGTTGGATAAGTGATGGTTGCACTTCCGGTTGCTGTAATCGTTGGTTTAGTTGTAACATTTGCGGCGTAAGCTTCGTCCGCTAAGTTATATGAAATTTCAATCGTTTTGCCGGTAATAGGATCAAGATACGTGTAACGCGCGAGACTATTATCAAATCCGACAAGTGTGTAATCGTCTAGACTTAAGACTGGGAGAGTAATTTCAATAAGTTTTCCTGGAAGGGCTGGATGGGTAAAGGTCGCAATACCAGTCGAGGTTGTAGTTGGTTTAACTACGACTTTAACGAATGTATATTCCCCGTCCGCTAAAGCGACTTTAATTTCAAAATCAAGGCCACTTTCTGGATCAGTGTATGTATAAACCGCCGCACCATCTGCGCCAGTAATAACGTAATCAGTCTTATTTAGTTTTGGTAAAACAACTTCTGCTGTAAAGTCAGGAAGTTCTGGATGACTTATCGTTCCGCTTCCCGCTTCACTCGTTGTGGGGGCCTTGGTAACAGTCGTTATGTACCCGTCTTCTGGTAGAGTTATCGCAATTGTTATTATTTCTCCGCTGAAAGGATCTTCATACTTATAAATTGCGTAATAATCATCGAGAATCTTTACGAAATCGTAATCGTCGCCATTTAACATTGGAAGTTCTATTTCAACATAGACCCCTGGAATGTCTTCATGGGTAAAGATTGCAATACCGGTTGACGTCGTCGTTGGCGCGGTCTTGACATTATTAAATTCATGACCTTCCTCTGGTAACGCTACTTGAATTTCAAAGACATGCTCACTAATTTCATCAGTGTATTCGTAAATTGCGTTATCTTCTTCAGTTGACGTTACATAATCGTCGCCACTCAAAATTGGTAAAGCAACCGTGTAATTAACACCTGGTAATTCTGGATAATTAATCGTTCCGCTTCCCGCTGTAGTAACGGTTGGAATCGTCGTAATTTCAGCCTCGTAACCAAAGGCACTCAGTTCATAATCAAACTCAAGAGTAATTCCGGTTAATGGTTCAACGTAAGAATAGTTAGCCACTCCCTCTTCGTAACCTAGGAGTGTATATTCTGGAATGCTTAACTTTGGAAGTTCGATTTCCACAACCGCATCTGGAATACTTGGGTGAGTAAAGGTCGCTAAACCTGTAGCGCCAATCGTTGGGTTTGTTACGACTTCAACAAGAGTATATCCACCACTTGGCAAGGCAACTTTAACTTCAATTGGTAATCCAGTCGCAGGATCAAGATAAGTATAAGTTACTTCACTTTCTCCTACTTCAATCTCGTAATCGTCTCCGTTTAAAGCTGGCAGTAAAATAGTGATTTCAACTCCCGGAATTTCTGGATGAGTAATAGTCGCACTACCACCATTTTCTGGGGTTGGCGGCACACTAACGACTGGTTCGTTATAGGCATCTTCGTCGATTTCTTCAATTGCCTTAATTGCGGCAATTCCGGCCTCTTTTGCACCATTAACGCTATCAATATCATTAGCGTCATTAATTGCTCTTATTGCCTCAGCTTGTTCGTCTGCAACTTTAAGCCAGTTCGGGTCATTATATTTATTCTCGTCTAAAGTATCGACTAAATCGTTAATTGCCGCAATTGCTTTTTCTTTTTCAAGTTGTAATTCGATTGCTTCAATTGCGTCACTTAGTAATTCAGTTATAGCTGTAGCACTAATTGCGTCTTCAATATCTTCCTTTGCATCGTTAACAAGGTCTTTTACTTCGTTACTTGCACCCACTAAATAGGCGTCAAGTTCAGCATTTGCCTTGTCTTTTGCGTCTTGAAGATCAACATCAGTTTTTGCTTTAACAACGATTGGGTCAAGTTCACTTACTTTGGTTGCGCCGTTAATATCATCTTTGGCGGCGGCAATAAGCGCGACAACATCCGTACTTGGATTATCAATACTATCAAGGTATTCGTCAAGTTTTTCAGTAGCGCTTAGTTTTGCTGCGGCAAGTTCAACGGCGATTTGCGTAACCACTGCAGCTTTTGCGTCCACGACAAGCGGATTAAGTTCACTTATTTTAGTTGCTTTATCAACATCAGCTTTTGCTTCATTTATCAGCGTTTTAACCGCGTCGCTTGGATTTTCAAGTGTTGCAAGGTAGTCATCAAGTTCTTTTTTAGCTAAAACTTTTTTCGCTTCAAGTTCTTCTGCAACTTGATCATCGACGTCAGACTTAACGGTTGTAACAATCGTTGTTATTTGACTAATTGTTGTGGCTCCGTCAATATCAGCTTCGACTGCTTCAACTAGTGCGATTGACTCTGCACTTGCGGGATCGTCTAATGATTCTAAATAAGTGTCAAGATAATCTATGGCTTTTTGTTTGGCTTCCGCCAGTTCAAGCACGACTTGATCATCGACATCGCTCTTTGCCTCGGTGACAATCGGATTTAATTCACTAATTTTTGTTGCATTATCAATTTCTGCTTTTGCGTCATTTACTATGCCTTGTGAAGCTGCACTTGCAGGATCCACTAAAGCAGTTAAATATGCATCTAATTCGTCTTTCGCCACTTGTTTTGCTGCGGCTAAATCAGCGGCAACTTCAGCATCAACATCGGCTTTAGCTTCACTTAAAATATCAATTAATTTACCAGCTTCTTCAGCATCTCTAATTGCTTGGATAGCTGTTTCAATAATATCTTCAATCTCCGGCGTAACATTTTCAACATTAATTAAATACGCTTCTAAATCCGCAACTGCATTATCTTTTGCTTCATCTAAGTTTCCAGCAATTTCATCAATTACTTTTTGTTTTGTTGCTTCAACAATTGGAGCAATGTCATCAATTTCGTCTACGCCATCAATGATCCGTTTTCCTTGCTCAATAATCTCATCAATTTCAGGACTACTAAATGGAGCGTTTGCTAAGTATTCATCGAGTTCATCTTTCGCTGCTTGTTTTGCGGCTTCTAATTCTCCCTCAAGCGTCGGAACACTGTTAAGGGCAAGAATACCTGCTGCTTTTTCAACTCCGACTTCACTAATGGTCGTACTTGCATTAATTTCTTCAATTGCTTTACTTTGTTCAAGCGCAATTGTTGCAAGGCCTTCTGCACTATAAAGTGTCTTATCTAAATCTTCAACTGCTGCGTTAATTGCGGCAATTGCGGCTTCTTTTGCTGCTAAGAGTTCATCTGCGATTTGTTCAACGACTGCAGTTTCCGCTCCACTTAAGATTGACGGAAGTTCACTCACTTTAGTTGCTGCGTCAATCTCATTTTTTGCTTCTTCAATAATCGCTGTTACATCCGTGCTTGGACTATCAATACTATTAAGGTATTCGTCAAGATCAGCTTTAGCGTCAAGTTTTGCTTGAGCGAGTTCATCCGCTATTTGCGTAACTACATCGGCTTTTGCGTCAATAACAAGCGGATCAAGTTCGCTTACTTTCGTTGCTTCGTCAATATCATCCTTGGCCGTTTCGATAATAACAAGAACAGCTTCAGTTGGGTCCTCAATACTATCAAGATAATCATCAAGTTCGTCTTTGGCTTCTTGTTTAGCGTCTTCAAGTTCAAGTTTGACTTGAGCGTCAACAGCGTCTTTTGCTTCTTCAACAATTAATGAAATTTCACTAATTTTAGTGGCATCATCAAGCGCTAGTTTTGCTTCTTCAACGATTGTAATTGAAGCTGAACTCGCCGGATCATCTAAAGATTCTAAATAAGAATCAAGTTCGTCTTTAGCTGCTTGTTTCGCGGCTTCTAGTTCAAGGTTAACTTGATCGTCAACATCTTTTTTAGCTTCTGCGACGATAAGACTTACTTCACTAACGCTTTCCGCACTGTCAAGTTCATCTTTTGCGCTACTAATAATATCTTTAACATCTTGACTTGGATCTTCAATACTAGCAACGTATTCGTCAAGTTCGTCCTTGGCGTCAAGTTTTGCTTCGGCAAGTTCCACTGCTATTTGCGTAACTACATCAGCTTTTGCCTCGGTAACAAGTGGTTCAATTTCGCTAACTTTAGTTGCTGCATCAATATCATCCTTGGCTTTTTGGATAATAGTAACAACTTCTCCACTTGGATTTTCAATACTTCTTAAATAATCATCAAGTTCGTCTTTTGCTTCATGTTTAACTGCCTCAAGTTCGCGTTCAACTTGAGTGTCAACTTCGTTTTTAGCCGCAGTGACAAGTGGCGTAACTTGGCTTATCTTTACTGCATTATCAATTTCGATTTTTGCAGCTTCAACAATAGCTTTAACTTCGTCGCTTGGCTCTTCAATACCGTCAAGGTAATCGTCTAAGGCTTCCTTGGCGTCAAGTTTAGCTTGGGCGAGCTCCGCTGCTATTTTAGAAACGACATCGGCTTTTGCTTCTACAATGATTGGCGCAAGTTCACTTACCTTGGTGGCGCCATCAATTTCAGCTTTTGCTTCTTTAATAATCTTAATAACTGCTGCACTTGGATTTACAATAGTTGCAAGGTATTCATCAAGGTCATCTTTAGCGCTTAGTTTTGCCGCGGCGAGGTCCGCTGCGATTTGCGTAACTACATCAGCTTTTGCTTCCTCGACAATTGGCGCAAGGTCACTAATTTTAGTGGCTTTGTCAATTTCATCTTTGGCCTCGGCAATAATTGCTTTAACCGCATCACTTGGATTTTCAAGTGACGCAAGATAATCATCAAGGTCCTTTTTCGCTAAGATTTTTTTCGCCTCAAGTTCTTCCGCAAGTTGTGCCTCAGCGTCTTGTTTGGCTTTCGTTAAAATATCAATCAGTTCGCTAGTGTCATCAGCTTCTAGAAGCGCGGTGAGGGCACTATCAATAATATCTTCAACTTCGGTTGACGGACTATCAATCGCGGCTAAGTAATCTTCTAATTCTTTAATTGCGTTGGCTTTTGCTTCTTCAAAATTTCCTTCAATTTGTGTAACTACTTCAGCTTTAGCATCTGCAACGATTGGAGAAATTTCGCTAATAAGTTTAGCTTCATCAATCTCTTGCTTAGCGGTAGCAATAATGTCTTCTATTACTTCATTAACAAACGGTAAGTTTGCTAAGAAATCATCAAGTTCAGCTTTTGCTTTTTCTTTTTCTGCCGCTAAATCTCCGGCAATTGTTGGAATACTATTAATGACAAGTAAGCTTGCTTCTTTTTCAACTCCGACTGCACTAATTGTCACGCTATCAGTAATCTTTGCAATTGCGTCGCTTTCTTCTTTTAAAATGGCTGCAAGGTTTTCAGTAGTGTAATCGTCCTCATTTAAAGCACTAACTGCATCGTTTATTGCCGCAATTGCCGCTTCTTTTGCTGCTTGGAGTTCAGCAACGACATTTTCGTCAACTCTACCTTCAGTTTCGTCAACAATACTCGTTATTTCACTAATTGTTGTGGCTTTATCAATATTAGCCTTGGCTTCTGTAACAAGGGCGATTGTCGCTATACTTGCGGGGTCATCTAAAGATTCTAAATATGCATCAAGTTCGTCTTTGGCTTCTTGTTTAGCTTCTGCAAGTTCAAGCGCAACTTGAATATCAACATCAAAGAGAACTTCGTTTACAATTGCAGTTATTTCGCTAGTTTTTGTCGCTTCTTCAATAGCTAATTTTGCTGCTTCAATAAGGGCGATTGATGCTGCACTTGCAGGATCTTCAAGCGCGTCTAAGTATTCTTCTAAATCTTCGATTGCTTTTTCTTTTGCTGCATCTAATTCGAGTTCTACTTTTTCGTCAACATCAGCTTTAGCTTCTTCGACAATAGTTGTTATTTCACTAATAGTTGTCGCGTCCTCAAGCGCTGATTTTGCTGCTTCAACAAGCGCAAGCGAGGCTGCACTTGCAGGATCGTCTAAGGACGCTAAATAAGCATCGAGATCTGCTTTTGCTTTATCTTTAGCGGCTTCTAGTTCAAGTTCAACTTTCTTATCGACATCTTCTTCGGCTTTTACAACGATCGGATTAATTTCACCAATTGTTGTGGCCTTATCAATATTAAGTTTTGCTTCTTCAACAAGCGCAATGGAAGCTGCACTTGCGGGGTCTTCTAAAGACTCTAAATAAGCGTCAAGTTCGTCTTTTGCTGCTTGTTTAGCCGCTAAGAGTTCAAGTTCAACTTGAGCATCAACCTCATCTTCAACTGAACTCACAATACCTGCTAATTTGCTAGCATCAGTTTCAGCATTAATGGCGTCAATTGCTTCGTTAATAAGCGCAATAACTTCCGGACTTGGATTATCTAATTCTTCTAAATAGTCATTAAGTTCAGCGATTATTTCTTCTTTTGCTTGTTGTAAGAGAACAGCTTCTTCGGCCGCACTGACAATAGCGGCTATTTTGCTTAAATCAGTTTCTTCATCAATTGCTAATTTTGCGTTTTCAATAATAGTTTCAACTGCTTCACTTGGATCAATTAACTGATCAAGATAATCATCAAGTTCAGCTTTTGCTTCCATTTTCTTTGTTGGGATTTCGTCAATTTTTTCTAATCCTTCGTCGCGCACACTATTAACTAAAGCGCTATTTGAGGCTTCATTAATCTTTGCAATTGCTGCACTTTGTTCTTCGAAAACTAATTCCCAGTTTACTTCACTGTAATCGTTTTCCTCTAGTGCTATGACTTTATCATTAATTGCTTTAATGGCGGCTTCTTTATCTAGTATTAATTCAATTTTCTCAATCGCGTCACCTAGTAAATCGTTAACATCACTGACACTATCTGCAAGAGCAATCTCACCCTTTGCAGCATTCACAAGCGCTACGACATCTGCACTTGCACCCGCTAAATAAGCATTAAGTTCGGCATTTGCCTTATCTTTTGCGTCTTGAAGGTCAACCGCTGCTAATACTTCAGCAACAATATCAGCAAGTTCACTGATGGTTGTTGCTTGTCCAATTTCTATTTTTGCGTCTCTAATTAAATAACTTACTTCAATGCTTGGATTTTCAATTTCTAATAAGTAAGCAATGATATCATCTTTGGCTTTTTGTTTTGCCGCGGCAAGTTCTTCCGCTACTTTAAGATCAACGTCATGTTTTGCACTTGTAACAAGCGGGGTGATTTCACTAATTTTGGTAGCTGCATCAATATTATCTTTAGCACTCTCAACAAGTCCAAGCGAGGCTGCACTTGCCGGGTCGTCTAATGATTCTAAATAAGCATCGAGATCGTCTTTTGCTGCTTCTTTTGCTGCTAAGAGTTCAAGCGCTACTTGGTCGTCAACATCATCCATCGCCGCATTAACAAGTGGGTTTAACTGGCTAATTTTTGTGGCATTGTCAATCTTTTCTTTTGCTTCATCAACAAGCGCTTGCGATTGTGCACTTGCCGGATCAACTAAAGCAGTTAAATAATCATCGAGTGCTTTTTTGGCAAGAGCTTTTGCGGCCTCGAGTTCGTCCGCTACTTGGGTATCAACGTCGGCTTTTGCTTTATTTAAAATATCGATTAATTCACTTGCGTCGGTAACATCTCCAATTTCATCAATCGCATCATCAATAATAGTACTAACTGCTGGTGAAGGATTTTCAATGTCATCTAAATATTCTTCTAAATCCGCAATTGCATTTTGTTTTGCTTCTTCAAGGTTATCCGCAATTTCTTCAATTACGTCTCCTTTTGCGTCACTAACAATTTGGGCTATATCACTAGCATCTTCTGCATCATCAATTGCTTTTTTTGCAAGCTCAATAATATCTTCAATTTCGTCATTAACAAACGGAGCGTTTGCTAAGTAATCATCAAGTTCTTCTTTTGCTTTATCTTTTTCAGCTTGAAGTTCTTGAGCAATTGTTGGAACACTGTTAATGGCAAGGATGCCGGCTGCCTTTTCGCTTCCGACTTCACTAACGGTGGTGCTTCCATTAATTTTATCAATTGCTTTATCTTGTTCAAGCGCGATGGCTGCAAGGCTATCTGCGGTATAAAGCGTGTCATCTAAACCGTCAACTAATGCATTTATTGCAGCAATTGCCGCTTCTTTTGCAAGTAGAAGGTCAATATCATCTTTAACACTACTTAGAGCGGCTTCAATATCTTCACTGTCTAAACTATCTTGAATTGCGTCTTTTCCTTCGCTAATTGCTGTTAAAACTTCTGGACTTGGGTCGACTAAATCTTTAACGTAATCGTCAAGTTCTGCTTTCGCTTCATCT
>CAYJAE010000018.1:0-13894 GCA_964368105.1 uncultured Staphylococcaceae bacterium | reverse complement strand
GATTTATTTATGTTTTTTAAAGATAAAATAGGAACCTCCTACTTTATAAATAAAATACTATTTTACAAAAATGACCGCTTCGTGCTTATTAATTGTCTTCTTATACTTTTGATTGAATTTAATTCGGCTAATTAGGACAATATTGCCGCATCCTAAACATTGTAATTTTAAATCAGCGCCAAGCATCACTACTTGAAAACGATGGGACTTAGTCGCACAAGGATGGGGCTTCTTCATTTCGACTTCATCGTATAAATCAACTTTAATTAAGTTCATTTACCGCACCACCTTCATATTAACCGCTGAAGGAATTTTTGGAAGTCCTGGCATCGTTAAGACTTTGCCAGTTAAAACAACAACAAAGCCAGCACCTGCACTAAGACGGAACTCACGAATTGTTATTTTAAAATTACGAGGAACATTTTTTAAAAGGGGATTATCACTAAAAGAGAGATGCGTTTTTGCCATACAAACTGGAAAGTGATCATAACCTAATGAAATAATCTCTTCTAACTGTTGTTTCGCTTTCTTTGTATATTTAACACCGTCGGCGTGATATAACTTTGTGGCAATTTTATTAATCTTTTCTTTAAGGCTATCACCGTCACTATATAAGTACTTAAAGTTACTCGGTTTATTTAAAAGTTCTTTTACTGCCTTTGCGTAAGCCGCTCCGCCTTCACTACCATTTAAAACAGATGTATCCAGCGCATAAGCATAATTAAGTTTTTTCATCTTTTCTTCAAAGACTTCAACTTCTCGTTCACTATCATCATCAAACTTATTAAGAACGACAAGGACAGGAACATTAAAAGAAGCCATATTTTGATAATGTTGTTCTAGATTTTTAATTCCTTCAAGTAAGGCTTTTACGTTTTCATGCTTTAAATCAACTTCCGCGACTCCGCCATGCAGTTTAAGGGCTTTAATGGTCGCAACAAGAACAACTAAGCTTGGCCCTAAACTCCCATAACGGCATTTTATATTAAAGAATTTCTCAGCGCCTAGGTCACTGCCAAAACCTGCTTCAGTAATAACAATCGGTGCTTTACTTAAGGCATACCTAGTGCCAATTAAAGAACTACAGCCATGGGCAATATTTGCAAACGGCCCGCCATGAACTAAAACTGGGTTTCCTTCTAAAGTTTGCACTAAATTCGGTAATAATGCTTTTTTCATTAAATGCATAATTGCCTCTTCGATATTTAGTTTTTCTAACCTGACTGGCTCTCCCGCAAAATTATAACCAATAATGATATTTTGAAGACGTGCTTTAAAGTCTTCAGGATTAATACTTAAAGCTAAAATTGCCATTAATTCACTAGCGACGGTAATGACAAATTCTTCCCGACGTTCGGCGCCATCTTTATTACCTACATTAATTTTTGTGTTACGAAGACTACGATCATTAATATCAAGCGCGCGTTTCCATGTAATCCGTTTTGGATCAAGTTGTAATGCATTACCTTGAAAAATATGATTATCAATTAAAGCCGCAATAAGGTTAATACTGCTCGTTAATGCGTGCAAATCACCGGTAAAATGGAGATTAATATCATCACTTGGATAAAGTTTTGCGCGTCCGCTTCCAGTCGCTCCGCCTTTTATTCCAAAGACTGGACCAAGCGAGGGTTCACGTAAACACAAAAGACTTTTTGTCCCACTTTTACGGAGTGCGTCTTGAAGCGCAATCGCCATTGTTGTTTTTCCTTCTCCAGCTGAAGTCGGAGTAATTGCGGTGACGAGGACAAGTTTGCTATCTCTATTTTCTAAAACAAAAGGATCTTTAATTTTGGCCATTTCAATGCCATAAGGGATAATTTCTTCTTCGTTTAACCCAACCATCTTCGCTATTTCACTAATTTTTTTAGCCATTATTAATAATCCTCTCTTTCACGTAGTCATATGCTTCATTAATATTATAAAACCAAACAGCATTAAATTGATTTTTGAAAAAAGTTCTTTGTCTTTTCGCTAGTTGACGAGTTCTTGTGCTAATTAGATTAATCAGTGATTCATCGTCTAACTCGCTATTATTAATTATTTCTTTGTAGCCAATGGCTTGCAATGCTTGAGAGTAAGCTGGAGCAATTTTTGCTAAAGATAGTGCTTCATCTTTTAAACCATCTTCAATCATTTTAGTTGTTCTTTTTCGAATTGAATTTGTCAATTCGTCAGCGTTTTGCGCTAAAGCGACGACAAAATGAGGGTATATTGGCTCATTTGTGGTTTTTTGGTCAATTGCGCTTTTACGCTCTTCGCCGGTTAATGAGACATTAAGCGCTCGTAAAATCCGTTTCCGATTATTTGGATGAATCTTCACTGCAGCAGCTTCGTCCAGCGCTTTAAGCTGTGAATATAACTCAGTATTAGAAAGAAGCGGATCATCGGTAATTGCAACTTTATTATCCTCGCGTAGTTCATAGTTAAAAAGTAGGGCCCGAATATAGAGGCCGCTTCCGCCGACAATAAAAATGTGGCGGTTACTATCTTTATATTCTTCAATTACTTTTCTTCCGTCACGTTGATATTCGTAAATGGAGTAACTTTCATTAAGCGAAATATTATTAAAAAGAAAGGTCGGGACACTTACTAACTCGTCTTCAGTTGGCTTAGCGGTCCCAATATTTAGTTCTCTATAAAAAGCAAAAGCGTCAGCGTTAATAATAATGCCATTAAATTCTTTCGCTAGTTTAAAGGCAAGATTACTTTTCCCGCTTGCGGTTTCTCCACCAATGACAATGATCATGTTCCAGTCCGTTTAAACATCTTTTCAATATCGTATTTATTAAACTTAACAATCGTTGGCCGCCCATGGGGACAACTATAAGGATTTTCACAGTTTAGTAATTCAGTAACTAAATAGTCCATTTCAGCAATACTAAGGCGGTGGTTAGCTTTAATTGACGCTTTACAAGCCATCGTCGCAATCGCGTTTGACCGTAAGGCTTGTTCATTTACTTTTTTATGCGCTAAAACTTCATCAATGATATTTTGAATATATACTTTTTCTTTATATTCGCCACTATAATGCGGAACCGCGGTAATTCGTAAGATATTTGAACCAAACACTTCAACTTCAAGACCAACTTTTTCAAGTAAGGCTAATACCTCAGGAGTAAAGTTATTTAATTCTTGTGGGGTTAAAAAAACTAACTCAGGAACAAGAAGGGGCCGACTCATTAACCGATTAGTGAGAAACTTTTGAAATTTTTCAAAATTTATTCTTTCATGCGCGGCGTGTTGATCAATAAGCCAAAAGCCACCGTCCGGAGTTTGACATATGATGTACGTTTGATGAATACTTCCAATCGGTTCAAAGCGCTTTTGTTCCACAAATTTATCGTCGACTAATATTTCTTTTTCAGGTTCATTGTTATATTTATGAAAGCGAAATATATCATCCTCTAAGAGTGCTTCTTCCTCTTCAACCGGTTCATGATCACTCAGTGGTAAAAACATTTGAATACTTGGTTCTTTTTCTTCTTCACTTTTTTCTTCCACTTCTACTTTCTTTATTGGAATAGAATAAGGAATAAAGTTATCATTTTGAAGAGACTTAGGGATTGCTTCGAGTAGTGCTTCAATTAAGTCATCTTCCTTGGAAAAACGGACTTCTTTTTTTGTCGGATGAACGTTTACGTCCACTAATTCGGGTTCAATTGTGAAATTGAGGACAACAAATGGATAACGACTTGGGGCGATAAAACCACGATAAGCTTCATTAATTGCCCGATTAATTTTCGGCATGTAAACATTACGACCATTAAGATTAGTAATAATCCCGTATTTATTTGAGCGAACAAGGGTTGAATTACCTAAATAACCCTTTAGACTGAAATCATTATTTTTAAAAGAAACTGGTAATAAATTACGAACGTAATTAATGCCGTAAATATTTAAAATTGTTTCTTTTAAGTCTCCTCTTCCGGTTGTCTTAAAGCGTAGTTTATCATCAAAATAAAGATTAAAACTTATGCTGTCGTTAGCAAGCGCTAGTTTAGTTACGATATCTAAAATAACGGCTTCTTCCGTATAATCTTGTTTTAAAAACTTTAAGCGAACTGGGGTGTTATAAAAGAGTTCTTCAACTTTAACCGTTGTGCCTTTATTAACCGCTGCTGGATAAACCTTAACTTCACCGTTTACAAAATCAGCGCCAAAGCCTTCTCCACCTTCTTGAGCGGTTTCAATATTTATTTTAGAAACTGAAGCAATACTTGGCAGTGCTTCACCTCGAAACCCAAGTGTCATAATTTTAAATAAGTCGAAAGTAGATGATATTTTACTTGTCGCGTGTGGGGAAAAAGCGAGTATTAAGTCTTCTTTATCCATCCCCGTGCCGTTATCACTAACAATAATTCTTTCTCGTCCGGCTTGGGTAATAAAAACACTAATAACAGTTGCGCCAGCGTCAATACTATTTTCCACTAATTCTTTGACAACTGATGCGGGTCGCTCAATTACTTCCCCCGCGGCAATTTGATTAGCGAGTTCATGATCAAGAATTTTAATTTTACTCATTAGTTAAATCCTTCATCTTGAATTCGTTTTAAAAATAATAGTGCTTCAATTGGTGTCATCTCTTCAATTTTACTGCCCGCTAATTCTTGATACCAAACCGGAATAAGTGGAACATATTCTTCACTACTTGAAAATTGTTCAACATTCTCTTTGCTTAATGTTAGTAAGTGTTGGTCGGCGTTATGAATTATTTCTAGAGGGAGCCCGGCAAGACGTGCGACATTAATTCCGTAACTCCTATTCATCGGTCCCGGTTTAATTTTATAGAGGAAAGTAACGTTATTATTTTCTTCTTTCACTTCAACATGGATATTTTTAATATTAGGATACTCTTCACTGATTTTGGTTATTTCATGGTAGTGCGTACTAAAGAGTGTTTTAACTTTTATCTTTTTAGCAATGTATTCAAGCATTGAATAGGCGAGTGCCATCCCGTCATAAGTTGAAGTACCACGTCCAATTTCATCAAAAAGTAAAAGTGAATTGGGTGTCGCTTTGCGTAAAGCGTAATTAGCTTCAATCATTTCCACCATGAAAGTAGACTGCCCGCTGATGAGGTCATCACTTGCCCCAATCCGTGTGAATATTTGGTCAAATAGCATAATTGAGGCCTCTTCTGCGGGAACAAACGACCCAAGTTGTGCCATTATGACAATTAAAGCTAACTGCCGCATTAAGGTGGATTTACCACCCATATTTGGTCCGGTAATAATTAAAACATCAACATCGTTATTAATGATAATGTCATTTTCGACAAATGCATGTTGCTTCAGTAATTTACTTAAAATTGGGTGACGAGCTTTTTTAATATTAATGACTCGGTCATTATTAAACTTTGGACGAACGTAGTTATTGGTAACTGCGACTTCTGCTAGCGAGAGGAAGATATCAATTTCACTAACAACATCCGCGGACTCTTGAATGACTTCAGTTGCTTGACGCAGAGTTAATAGTAAATTATTAAACAGTTCTTTTTCAAGTTGTTGACGCCTCTCTTCGGCACTTAAGATTAATGTTTCTTTTTCTTTAAGTTCTTCATTAATAAATCGTTCACCGTTTTTTGTTGTTTGTTTCCGGATATAACCAAACTCATCCTTAACTTGATCTAAACTACCATTACTAATTTCAATAAAATAGCCAAATACTCGGTTGTATCCTACTCTGAGATTTCTAATTCCAGTCCGAGCTTTCTCTTTTTCTTCAAAAGTATTAATCCACTTTTTACTGCCGTGTGATAGTTCAATTAATTCATCGAGCGTTTCGTGATAGCCATATTTAAAAACCCCACCTTGCGACACTAAAAGGGGCGCTTCTTCACTAATTGACTCTTCAATTAAATTAATAATTGCTTCGTTATTCTGGAGCCGGTCATAGAGAGCACGAATTTCTGGTTCACGAATCTTGCCAATAAGTTTACGGGATTTTTCTAGAGCAACAAGCGACGTTTTTAAGCGCAGTAAGTCCCGTGGGTTTGCACTGCCAAAGGCAATACGAGCAATAATCCGTTCTAAATCATAAATATGGGTGAATTCTTCTAAAATCTCCGCCCGAGTTACAAAATTAACAATAAAGGTATTAACTAAATTTTGCCGCCTAATTATTTCTTCCTTGTCTTGTGAAGGACGAATAATAAAGTCTTTTAGTTTGCGTCTTCCCATAGCCGTAGTCGTTTCGTCAAGCAGCCAATAAAGTGAGCCGTACTTTGTATCACTACGGACAGTTCTTGTTAATTCAAGGTTATTTCGTGAAAAAGCGTCAATTTGTAAAAATTGCTGTGGAGTGCTTACTTTAATCCGTTTAAAATAAGTTAAAGGCCGTTTTTTAGCTTTTAGTAAGTAATTTAAAAGACGGGCCGCGCTAAGTTTTTCGCCTTCACTAATGACATTAACAAATAAGGACTCACTATCTTCATTAATTATTGTTGCTTCTTCAAAAGAAAGGACAATATTTAAATTTGTTTTAATAACACTTAAAAGTTTATTGCTAAAGGAAGGACTAACGACTATTTCCCGCGCTCCAAGTCCGTTTAAGTAACTAATAAGCGTTGCTTCTTCACGAGGCAGTGAACTAACAAAGATGTCTCCGGTTGAAACGTCAGCGTAACAAAGCGAAAAACTATCGCTAAAAGCTTCGACCGCAACAATGAAATTATGTTCACTTTGTTCGTAATCCACAATTGAGCCCGGGGTGACAATTTGAATAATTTCCCGTTTTACAATGCCTTTAGCGAGGCTAGGATCTTCAACTTGTTCAACAATTCCGACTTTGTGACCAGCGTCAATTAATTTAGCTAAATAGGGAACATAGGCGTGATGCGGAATGCCACACATTGGAATCTTGCGGTTATTACCCGCTGATTTCTTAGTTAAGACGAGTTGGAGTTCACGGGCTACGACTTCAGCATCTTCAAAAAAGAATTCATAAAAATCTCCGAGTCGATACATAATTAAAATGCCGGGATTATCCCGTTTAATTTGCAAATATTGCTCGATCATCGGTGTGTAAATAACTTTTTTCTCTTTTTCCATATATCTTTATCATTTTACCATAAGGTAAGAGTGTCGTTATTCAATAATTGACTTTAATTCATTTAGTAGTTCGTTTACGTCACTTAAAAGGGCGTTATAGTTAACAACATACGGATGAGAATCGTGTTCTTCTTTAAGCCTTTGATATTTGCTTGTTAATTCTTTATGTTTAGCGGTATCTAAAACATTACGGGTTATTTCTTTTTGTAACTCTTTTAATTGCTCCTCAAGATTAAGTAAAAAAGGGTCATTAAACACTAAGTCTTTAGCCTTAAAATATTCCTTAACAAGTGGGTCTTCGTTTAAAGCACTTTTTAGACGAAGCAATGCTTCATTAATCTTATTCACTAACAAGTTCTCCAAAGAGGGCAAAGGTTTTAGCGGTATTAATTTTCACGCGGACGATTTGGCCAATTAAAGAACGTGGTCCATTAAAATGAACAACTTTATCGCTTTCCGTATATCCGCTTAAAATAGTCCGGTCTTTCTTACTAGCGCCATCCACTAAGACGGAGACTACTTTATCAACGTAAGTAAAAGCGTCTACATTTGTTTGCTCATCGACCATTACTTTAAGACGATTAAAACGATTGCTTTTTTCTTCATCACTCACGTTGTCAACCATGCGCGCTGCTGGAGTGCCAACACGGGGCGAATAAATGAAAGTAAAAGCACTAGCGTACTTTACCTCATTAACAACGTCAAGCGTGTCTTTAAATTGTGCTTCAGTTTCGTTAGGAAAACCAACAATAATATCTGTTGTTAATGTAATATGCGGCATTTTTGCACGTAATTTGCCGACTAAAGTTAAATAATCACTAATTGTATAGCGTCTTCCCATAAGCCTCAATATTTGATCATTTCCACTTTGAAGAGGCAAATGAATCTTTTTCATAATGTTATCGTACTTACTAATTACTTCAATCATTTCGTCATCAAAATTCCATGGGTGACTTGTAATAAAGCGAAGACGCGGGATACCAAGTTTTGCTACTTCTTCTAAAATATAACTAAAAGTTGTCCCGTCCTTTAAGTCACGACCATAGGCATTTACATTTTGGCCAACAAGCGTAATTTCTTGGTAACCAGAAGCGATGAGAATTCGACATTCGTTTAAGATGTCACTTGGTTTACGGGAGCGTTCTTTGCCGCGAGTATACGGAACAATACAATAAGTACAAAACTTATCACAGCCAAACGTAATATTAACAAAGGCTTTATGTTGGGCAATTCGCGTTACTGGAACGTCTTCGTAAATAGTAATATCTTCACTAGTGACATCAAAGACTTTTTTGCCGTGTTCAAGCCGTAATTCAAGAAGACCTAATAGTTTATGAATACTATTTGTTCCCATGTATATATCAACTTGGGGATATGATTTCCGTAATTTTTCTAGTGAACTTTCTTGTTGAATCATGCAGCCAGAAATAATAATTATTAAATCTTTGTTATTGGCTTTTAGTGCTTTAAGATTACCAACTTGACCAAAAAGCTTTTGTTCAGCGTTTTCTCTAATTGCACATGTATTTAAAATAATAACTGACGCCTCACTAACCACTTCCGTCTTTTCCATTTTGGCCGCAGTTAAAAGCCCCGCCATTGATTCTTCATCACGGATATTAGCTTGGCACCCAAAAGTGCGAATAAGAAATTTCTTTCCGCTTAATTTCTCACTAACATGACGCGGAATATCAAGCGTAAAACATTCGTAATCAATCCGTTGCGGACGCCGATTACGGGCTTTAAGCATTGACGGAAGGTTTTGAATAATACTATTACTCATTTTTCTCCCAAATCTCATAAACTGGTGTGATCTTCTTGGTACGGTGTGTTTCTTCGTCAATCTCTAAAATAACCGCACTAAATTGTGTATCATCGTCATCATTATCATAATTAAAAGGAATCTTTTTGTCGTACCACATTTTTTGAATGACTGAAGTTCTTTCCGCACCAATTATACCGTTATAGGCGCCGGTCATCCCGACGTCACTAATGTAGGCTGTTCCTTTATTAAGGAGCCGTGCGTCCCGGGTTTGAACGTGAGTGTGCGTGCCTAAAAGCGCACTAATGTTTCCGTCTAACTCCCAAGCCATTGTCATTTTTTCAGCAGTGGCTTCCGCGTGATAATCAACGATATGAATAGTTTTTGGATTGTTAACTAAAAGCATTCGTAAGCCTGCTAAAGGACTTGTAATAATTTCCTTCATAAAGGCTTGGCCTAGAATGTTAGTAATACGAACAGCAATGCCTTTTTTGGTTTTAACAACAATTGAGCCGTGCCCCGGATAATTTTCTATTAAGTTAAGTGGGCGAACAACGTCACTAACATACGGTAAATAACGACGAATTTCGTCACGATCATCAAAATGATTACCTAATGTAATAACATCGACACCTCGACTAATTATCTCTTCATAGTGTTTTCTACTTAGTCCGCGTCCATGAGTAGCGTTTTCCCCGTTAGCGATAACTAAGTCAAAGTTATGTTCTTTTTGGAGTTTAGGGAGAAAATGGGCGAGAGTATCCCGCCCAGCTTTCCCGACTATATCACCAATGAAAAGTATTTTTACCATTATTTTGCAATATCAGTTGCTCTAAATTCACGAATAACTGAAACTTTAATTTGACCAGGATAAGTCATTTCATTTTCGATTTTTTCACGAATATCCCGGACCATTTTACTAACCATTATGTCATCAACCTTATCAGGGAAGACCATAATTCGCACTTCACGTCCTGATTGCATTGCGAAACTTGTTTGGACACCATCAAATGATTTACAAATTGTTTCAAGTTGTTCAAGCCGTTTAACGTAATTTTCAAGTGTTTCGGTTCTTGCCCCTGGTCGCGCTGCACTTAAAGTATCAGCGGCAATGACAAGTTGACTATAAATAAAGCGTGATTCATTATCGCCATGGTGGCTTTCAATGCCGTCAATGACGTAATCTGGTTCATTAAACTTTTTCGCTAAGCGAGCGCCAACTTCAACGTGACTGCCTTCAACTTCAAAGTCTTGGGCTTTACCAATATCATGGAAGAGACCTGCTCTTTTAGCTTTCGTAACGTCAAGTCCTAATTCCGCGGCCATAATGCCACAGAGATGGGCAACTTCAATACTATGTTTAAGTGCACTTTGTCCGTAAGAAGTCCGGTATTTTAAGCGACCAATGAACGGAATCATTTCTTTATGAACATTAGGAATTCCAAGTTCCGCAAGCGCGTCTTTCCCAGCTTTTAAAATAACTTCATCTAATTCAGACTTTGCTTTAGCCACGACTTCTTCAATCCGACTTGGTTGAATACGGCCGTCTTTGACTAATACTTCAATCGTCCGCCGTGCAGTTTCCCGACGAATTGGATCAAAACACGAAACTGTAATTACTTCTGGAGTGTCATCAATTAAGATATCAACGCCAAGTAATTGTTCGAGTGAACGAATGTTACGGCCTTCACGACCAATAATCCGTCCCTTCATTTCGTCACTTGGAAGTGAGACTGCACTGACAGTTCGCTCAGTCGTAACTTCTTGAGAATAACGGGCAATTGCATTAGCAAGAATATCCCGGGCTTGGTCACTTGCGTTTGATTCAGCTTCTTCGACTTTGTTTTTAACATAACCCGCGAGCTCTTTTTCAAGTTTAGCGTTTACACGGTCATATAATTCACTGCGTGCTTCACTAACACTCATCTGGGCAACTTTTTCAAGTTCACTCACAATTGAATCGACTTTTGTTTGTAATTCTTTCTTAATTTCTTCGGCTTCTTTTAATTTAATGGCGACGTTGTTACTACGGTCGTCAAGTGACTGTTCCTTACTATGAAGGAGTTGATCGCGGCGTTCAATACCTTTTTCACGATCATTTAATAATCTTTCTAACTCGAGAACTTGTCCTCGTCTTTCTTTACTTGCTTTTTCTAATTCTTGTTTTCCTTCACTTACTAGTTGTTTAGCATCAAGTTCGGCATTTTTAACAATATGTTCTGCTTTGATTTCTGCGTCTTTAGTAATTTTTTCCGCTTTCTTTAAAGATTGTTTCGCTTTAAATATCGGAATAAAGAAAAATAAAACTCCGCCTATAATGAGGCCAGCAAGAAAGAACAAAACATAATAAAGTGGTTGCATTTTTTGTTCCTCTTTTCCTTTTTATTTTTAATTTTGTTTTTTACTATAAATAAAAAATTTATAGTTACCTAATCAACACTTGTCTTATCATCAATAATTAATAAAAAAATTTATATTTAGTAAAAAAATTAATAACCTAACTTGTTGTTTAGGTGAATGCAGTTTCCCTCATGAAAATTATAACAAGTTTTTTATATAAATAAAAAGGATTACATTTATTTATTACGTATTGGTGGATAAAAACGCGCTTAAAGCGAAATATGAACTATATTATTAATAACTATCTTTAGCTAATATCTTTAATAATCCAATCAAAATCAACATCCTCGGCCTTAAAAGGTGCTCCAAAAAATACAATGTTTTTGAACTTTTAAACTAAAAAGGACCTTTGCGGTCCTTTTGCTTTATTCGTTTGTTTGGTTTCTAACAGCTTTTTCAAGCAGTTCGTATAGTTCTGGCCGCTCTTTAACATAATTTTGAGCCGCTTCTTTTCCTTGGCCAATTTTTTGACCGTCATATTCATACCACGAACCGGCTTTTTTAATAATATTTTTTTCAACAGCGAGTTCGAGGATTTCACCAAGTTTAGAAACACCTTTGCCGTAAATTATTTCAATTTCGCAGGAGGCAAATGGTGGTGCGACTTTATTTTTCACAATCCGCACTTTAGCTTGGTTACCAACAAGTTTTGTTCCTTGTTTAATTGCTTCACCACGTCGAATGTCAATTCGGATTGAGGAATAAAACTTGAGTGCCCGTCCGCCGGAAGTAACTTCAGGATTACCGTAAATAACCCCAACCTTTTCCCGCAGTTGATTAATAAAGATAACACTACATTCGGCTTTATTAAGTACACCAGCAAGTTTACGCATTGCTTTCGACATTAATCGAGCTTGAAGTCCAACTTGATTGTCGCCCATCTCTCCCGATAATTCCGCTTCTGGAACAAGTGCCGCAACACTATCAACGACGATTAAGTCAATTACGCCACTCGCTGCAAGTCTAACTACTATTTCTAGGGCTTGTTCCCCTGAATCAGGTTGAGCTAAAATTAAATCATCAATATTGATCCCAAGGTTTTGCGCATAAATTGGATCAATTGCGTGTTCAGCGTCAACAAAGGCAGCTTGACCACCTTTTTTTTGACATTCTGCAATTGCATGTAAAGCTAGTGTTGTCTTACCACTACTTTCTGGACCAAAGATTTCAATAATCCGTCCTTTCGGGTAACCACCCACTCCTAAGGCTTGATCAATTAAGAGGGAACCGCTCGGAATAACATCGACATTAATTACTGGTCGATCCCCTAATTTCATAATTGCGCCTTTACCAAAAGACTTTTCAATATCTTTCAGCGTTTCTTCTAAAATATTCACATCTTCTTTTTTTGCCATAATTCTTCTCCTATTTATAAATACAACAATTAATAATTTTCTAGTACACGGGCTAACATATTAAAGGCTTGACTAACAGCGGCAGTCCTAACTTTATTTCTACCGCCCTTTAAAAGATGGTGTTCAACAATTTCGTCTTCCCCATATTTTAAAGCAATATAAACTTCGCCACCTTTTTCTCTACCTTCACCTTTTTCGGCGTATCCAGTAAAAGCGAGACAAAAGTCCACGCCTAGTTTTTCTTTTCCGCCCCGGACCATTTCTAAGGCAACAATGCTTGAAACAGCACCAAACTTTTCAATAGTTTTAGCTTTAACACCCGCTACCTTCATTTTAATATCATTTTGATAAGTAACAAGCGCTCCTTTAAAAATAGCGGAGACACCACTAAAACTTACAACAGTCGCAGCGAAAAGTCCGCCGGTGAAAGATTCAACGCTACCGAGCGTTAATCCTTTTTCGATTAATTTCTCGATAACTTCTCTTTCGCTCATACTTCCTCTTTAAGAACATTCCGGTTTTGAACTAAGTAAATGATTCCGGAAACAAGCGAAGCAAGCGTTGCTAAGGCCATGAGGACATAAGCAAAGATTGGTGGCGCACTACTTATAACTTGATTAGAAAACGGCCAACCATTTAATAAATAGAGAATGAGCGCAACCATTTGCAAGACAGTTTTAATTTTCCCGAAAATATTCGCGGCTAAAACTTTATTTTGACTAACAGCGACAAGCCTCATCCCGTCAACAATCGTATCACGAGCAATCATTAAGACAACGAAGACCAGGGGAATCACTGCTTGAAACGGCATTGTTGAACTTTTAACCGCTAAAATGATTAAAACCGAGTTCACGAGTAATTTATCAGCAATCGGATCCATAAATTTGCCGTAATTGGTAATTAAATTATATTTACGGGCAATGTAACCATCAAAGTAATCCGTGATTGAAGCAACTGTAAAAATAATAGCTCCAATAAAGTTACGTAAATAGACACTACCAAAAATCATGACGTTATCGATATTAAAAAGCCAGCGGGATGGAAGTAAGAGTAAGATTATTAAAACTACAACTAGACCCATTCTCGCTGTGGTAATTTTATTTGGTAAATTCATCTTTTGTTTTTTACCAGTTTTTTCAGCTGTGATTTTGTTTTCTGAATCCATAGTTTTCCTTTTTTGTGAGTATTCGATCCTGTAAGCCATGTTTTGTCGCGGATAATTATTTATCTATGCTTGCACATACGACGCCGAATTCATTTCTTCTTTGTCATTTCCCTTACCAAATTTAGGTTTCTCGCTTGCGGGGTTTACCAACGTTCCACTT
>CAYJAE010000017.1:0-14167 GCA_964368105.1 uncultured Staphylococcaceae bacterium | reverse complement strand
CATCTTCAATCATCCCTTATTATTTCCCGTTTGTTTGCAAAACAGTCGCTTTTTCCTTATAATTAATGATATTCAAACAGTTAAAAAATGACTTGTTAAAGGTCATGCTTGAGTTAAAAAAATACGTTAAAACTTAATGTAACTAAGGGGATCTAATATGATTACTATTACAAAATTATCAACCGCGTTTCGCGAAATCTACAAAAAAGAACCAGAAGGTGTTTATTTTTCCCCTGGTAGAGTTAATCTTATTGGTGAACATATCGACTATCATGGTGGGCTTGTCCTCCCTGCAGCACTATCTATTGGGACTTACGCTGCTTTTAGTAAACGAAGTGACGATATTATCCGCGTTTTAAGTAAAGGATATGTGCATAAACCGATTGAATTTTCTCTTAAAAACCTGGAGAAAGATGATAAAACCAACTGGGCCAACTACATTCGTGGAGTTTTTTCTGTATTAAAAAATGGCGGTTATAATATTGACAGTGGACTAAATCTTTATATTGAAAGTGACATGCCCACAAGTGGCGGTCTTTCTTCTTCCTCGTCACTTGAATTACTGTTAATTACAATCATTAATGATACATTCTCCCTAAATCTAACTAAAACAGAGATGGCTATTTTAGGACGCAAAGTAGAAAACGAATATATCGGTGTACTCTCAGGTATCATGGACCAATTCGTTATTGCTCACGGCAAAAAGGATAATGCTCTCCTTCTTAATACAGGATCCCTAGAATTTGTTTACACTCCACTTGAGTTAGGCGCCTACTCACTAGTTGTTGTCAACACGAACAAAAAAAGAGGATTAGCAGACTCAAAATACAACGAACGTTATAGTGAAACAATGGCCGCCTTAGGCGTGTTACAACAAACATATAAAATTGATTACTTAACTGAATTAACACCAAACGACCTTCCCGAAATTGAACGGATACTTGATCCACTTGCTTTTCGGCGTGTGCGACACATAATAACTGAGCAAGAAAGAACTGTTTTAAGCGCAAAAGCACTGCAAAAAGGGGATATTTTAACTTTTGCTCAATATTTAAACGGCTCTCATGAATCACTTAAAAACGATTACGAAGTGACTGGCAGCGAGCTTGATACTCTGGTTAGTCTCATGCGCACAAATGGAGCGATTGGGGCACGAATGACCGGTGCAGGTTTTGGTGGTTGCGCTATTGCACTCATCCCACATGAAGACGTTAAAAACATGACCAGTGTCGTTATCCATCAATATTTACTTAAATTTGGCTTTGAACCAACCTTTTTCAAAACTACGATTGAGGATGGCACTCATCGTATTCAATAACACATAAATTATAAAATTTTAAAATTTTTGTACTTATACAGCGTCTTCACCGAAGTCGGCAATGAATTTTGCGACTAGTTTTTCTTGCCAGTCATTTGTCGGGACAAGCCGACCAAGGAAAAACCTCATTACTTCTGGTTCTTCACTAAAGGTAAGACCCCCGATTAAATGGCGATTATCAAAAAGCCAAGCAAGACGATCAACCATAAAGGTAACGTGAGAAAGAGTAAATACACGCCGTGGAAGGGCAAGACGGACAAGTTCGACACTAGCTAAATGTTCGCTACCGTCACTATTCCGAGTTTCTGAAATTGTCCCTCGTTCCATACCACGCGAGCCACTAACAAGGTAGATTGCGGCATTAAGCGCTCCAGCTGGATATTCTTCGCCTTTGACGTGCGGTAAAAAGGCACGGGCATCAAGGTGAAGACCTAATCCGCCGAAAGGTGTCACAACCGGAACATTATGTTCTTGTAGCATTTTTCCAAACGCGGCAATAAACTGTGGTCCTTGATTTATGACATCAAAATCAAGGGTTTCTTCGAGTCCAACATTCAGTGCTTCCATTTCACGGACACTCATCCCGCCATAAGTAAGAAAGCCTTCAAATAGCGGCACAAGATTTTTCATTTTATTAAATAAAGCTTCGTCTCGCACCATAATTCCGCCGCCGCGGGCGCTCCCGAGTTTGCGAGCAGAAAAGTAGATAATGTCAGCTTCAGCAGCAATTTGCAGGTTAATATCAGCAATTGATGAATTTTCTAATCCCTTTTCACGAGTCTTAATAAAGTAAAGATTGTCACTTAAAAGACTTGAGTCCATCACAAGTAAGAGCTGATGTTTATCACAAATCTTTCTTACTTCTTTAATATTTCCTAAAGAAATTGGTTGACCACCAATTAAGTTAGTCCCAAGTTCAATCCGCACAAATGAAACTTTATCTCTACCATGTTTAACTATTTCATTTTCTAACTTAACTAAATCCATATCACCTTTAAACATGTTAATGCTTGTAGTTTCAATTGCTTCATCAAGATGACATTCAATTACTTCGCCTCCACATTCAGTAATGTGGGCTTTCGTTGTTGTGAAATGATAATTCATTAAGACAACGTCACCCTTCTTCACAAACACTTTACTAATAATGTGTTCAGCCGCTCTTCCTTGGTGGACCGGAAGAAAGTGTTTCATATTGAAAAATGATTGGAGAGTTTTCTCTAACCGATAGAACGTTTCACTTCCTGCGTAAGAATCGTCAGCTAAAGACATCGCTGCTAGTTGACGTTCACTCATAGCGTTAGTGCCGCTATCCGTCAGCATATCTAAAAATACGTCACGGTTTTTTAAAAGAAATGTATTATTTCCCGCTTCACTAATACGCTCTGCTCTTTCTTTGATTGGTAATAAGTTAATCTTTGTCACAATCCGCACTTTGTGCATTTCAAGGGGGAATGGCGCGGCTTTGTAACGGGCAATTTTAGACATATTCTATTTCCTTTCCGCCACCGCTAATAAAAAACGATGGTCTTGTGTAAGGACGAAACATTAGTTCCGCGGTACCACCCTACTTATGGATTAACCATCGCTTATTGAGTCTGACTCTGGCCTTGTAACGGAAGGATTCCGGGATAGCCTACTCAGTTCGGTATCCAGCTCATAAGTGTATATCGTAATCTCTAGCGTTTGCTCGCACCTACCGCAAACTCTCTTGTTGCTAAATTCATACGCTTCTCTTAGTCATCGCCTCTAGATTAAATCTATATACAATACTTTAACGAACTAATAGTGAATAGGCAACAAATATTAAAATGTAAGCGGTATATTTATCATTGTTTTAAAAAGAACTATAGATTTTTAAAATATTAAAGTATTTAAAGACCTACGTATTATCATTATTAACGCGACAAATAGCGATTAAAACAAAATTGTTAATGAAAAAACGAAATTAATTTAACGGAATCAGGTAAATTAATTAATTCTTCTTTGAAAAACTCGGGATAGGCTTTAAATTCACCATAACGTTCAAGCGGAATCCATACTTTTGTTTCGCGACTCCCAAACGAACCGATGCTTTCGTTAAAAGTATTATTATCACTTGATTTCATAAGAAAATAGAAGGTAAGTTCATGCCATACTTCAGCGCCTTTATCAAACAAATGTTCATGAATAAAGAGGAGGCGTTCGATTTCATACGGGAATCCAGTTTCTTCCAAGACTTCACGCAAGCAGGCTTCTTCGAGACTTTCTCCAACATGGACCGCGCCACCAAGCGAATAGAAATAATCATCTACGTCATTTTTAACCATCAAGACGTGATTATCTTTAAGAATTATTCCACATGCACGCAGACGAAACCGTTTGTCCCCGGCTTTAAAGAAAATGTCCGCTGTATTTTTTTTATTTTTTGGTTCCATTGTCGTGTTCTCCTTTACTAAACGCTTTTTGAATAGCCGCAACATACTCAGCATAAACTAAAGCCCCAACTTTTTCTTCTCTTTCCCATAGTCTTTGATCACGTCTACGGGTTTTTTCTTTCTTCGACTCATAAGTCGTTAGTTGTTCAGGTGTTAGTTTAGAAATTTTAGTAGTTAGTTTAGCTTTTAAAATTTCTTCTTTAATTGCTTCTTTTTCAATTTGAGCGGTTTCTCTAACTATTTGCTTTTGTTTTTTAACATCACGCATTGCTAGATAGTTTGCTTTTTCAACTGCATAATCTAAACCTTTTTTACGACAATTAACTTCTAGTTCTTCTAAGTAAATTTGAATCTCTTCTTCTTCCATCATTTTTGTTTTCATATCAGCCCGAATTTCTGGCTCAATCCACTCGAGGCCTTCGGCAATTGCTTCTTCTTTTTGCCGTTTTACAATAATGGCCTGTTTCCGTTTAATATTTTTCTCAATACCTAAGAAAGCAAGAAGAATTGCAGAAATGATGCCGGTAAAAACTTCGAGACCGACAAACATAAAAACGATAGCGTTTTTAGCGGCTTCTGTCTGGATAATTGCTTGACCCGGAATCGCGTTATCTGGTGGAGGGACATAGCCGTTCCGCGAGAGTGCCAAATTAAAAAGACCCATAGTCACTCCAACCAGAATAGTATTAATACTAAGATAGACCGACATAGCGACCCCATCACTTCTAAACCCAGTTTTCCACTCTAAATGGTCTAAACTATCCGCAAAGAGCACCATAAAGACATAAGCACTGGGGATTCCACCAATGTTTTTAATAAATTGTCCAACAAGCGTCAGCGCCATATTAGTGGGAAAGATCCACCCAATCGCGCTTCCTAAAGCATAGATAAGAAAACCGACAAGCATAACCGTTCGTTTGCCAAACTTTTTAACAAGTGGCCAAATGAAAAAGAAACCGATTGCTACAGGGAAACCACCCACTAATGAAACTATTGTTTGAGTAATTCCGTCATTCCATTTCCCAAGTACGTAGTTACTATAATAGAAATATGCTTGATTTTTAATTAAGAGTCCAAAAGTAAACACGAAAAAATAGGCAAAAATAATAAGCATATACTTATCCGTAAAAATAGCTTTTAATTGCAGTTTATAAGGAATTCTTTTGACGGTTTCTTTGCCAAAACTCTCTTCAGAGACCCGCTCCCGGGTATAGTAATATTCAACTAACGTTAAGGGTAAGGCAATTAGAGCAATTACACTCATCGCTATTAACCATAAATTTTTATCAACCTTTAAAGCGGGCATAATAATCATTGGAAAAATTAGAGATACCATAACCCCAGTAACCATAATATTGGCAATTTGACTAAAAATTGATAAGTCGCCCCGTTGTGTCGTGTTTCGGGTCGAAAGTGGAACCATGAGACTATGGCTCATGTTATAAATTGTAAAAGCAAAGGAGTAGAAAAGATTGTAGGAAATAATTACCCAAATAACTTGGAGGGTCGTGTTTCCGCTTGGTACGAGAAACAAAAAGATACCGGTAAGTGTTAGTAGGGGCGCGGACACGGCAAGCCACGGGCGCGCTTTACCTTGTTTTGTCCGTGTTCGTTCAATAATATATCCCATGATTAAATTCATAATTGCATCAATAATTTTAGAAGCAACTGGAAAAATGAGTAAAAACGCTCCTTTCCATACCCCACCAAGTTTAACAACGTCAGTATAATAAACGTTTAAATAAGATCCAAGCACCGCATTAAATAATAAAATGCCAGCCGGCCCTAATAAATAACCGAGCCACTTTTCTTTCTTTGTGACATTTTTTGACATTATTTTTGAATTAAAGATGCGGGATGACATCTTTTCTTCGGGCGCTTTTACCATTTATCTCTCCCTGTTATTATTTTTTTTAACCTTTAATTATTACTGTCATATTTCGAGTGAAAATACCGGTACTTTCATCTAATTCTAAATATTTCCAACTTTTTTTATGTTAAAAACAAGCTTAATATAAGTTTACTATAATCCAAAAAAAATAGAATTATCTATGGGGAAAATTAAGGATATATTTTAAAATAAACGTAGAAAGTAGATTATAAACTAGTCTTCACTAAATATCGAAAAGATTAACTATTATTTATTTAAGAGAAAATAGGCCTTATTTAGCCGTAGTTGCAGTGGGATTCCAATTAGACCAACAATTAGTCCAGTGAGTAAGGCGCCGCCGATTGCAAACGGGAGTCCACCAAGAAAATTATCAAAATTATTAACAATTACGCCAGCGTAAATTAATTCTGAGGCTATATTAGGTATTAAGACGAGGATAAAGGAAACTAACCCAAGTTTTACAGAGGTTAGTGGTTTATTCGCACGGGTTAAACAACCGTCACTTAATTTTCTGCCATAAATAAATTTTTCCAGTAGTTTTAAAGATAAGGCAATTAACGGCAGAAAAACAATATTTAAGGCAGTTAAAACTTGCATGTTTGTTAACCACATCACAAACCCGACAACTAATCCTAAAATCATTGCTTCATATCTTCGTAAGCTTAACGCTAAGATGATAAAGACTGATAAGGCAACAAAACTTGTATATGGAATAAGATTTAACCCCACCACTAATGCAGCAAGCACAGCGATGAGACTTATTTGTTTGATTGATAAAGATTTCATAATTAAATTCCTCGACTTATGATATCTCAACAACCAAGTTATTTTAAATTATATGCTTTAGACAATGACTAACAAACTAAACAATACTTATTTGTGTTCCTGCTAGTACTTGAAGCGTTTTTTCGTGTAAGGATTTATCATAACTATTTACTCCGTCTTTTAAGACGACAACCTCTGCTTCAGGACAGGCCGCTTTTAAAAGAAGCGCATTACTTAAAATGCAAATATTTGTGACTAAACCAACAAGCGTAATTTGTTCATAGTTTTCTATCTTTGCGTCGTTAGCAAGGTCAAGCGAACCAAAAGTAACTTTTTCATAAACCTTCTTCGCATGTTTTTCGTAAACTGCGACAGTTTTATATAAGTCATGACCACTGGTGCCTTTTAAACAATGGGGAATTGGTAAATTTTTTCCTTCTAATGTTTCAAGATAGTTACTAAAATGAGTGTCTTTTGTAAAGACAATATCATCATTTCGGGTTATATGATCATTAATGGCTTTAATTACAGTCTCACTAATCTTTGCGGCATCCTTAAAGCCTAAGGTTCCATCAACAAAATCATTTTGGAAATCAACCACAACGAGTAATCGTTTCATAAATAACTACCTCAACTTTCTCTACTTCATTATAGACGCTTTAAACTGGTATTCTTAAATATTAATTATCCGCACGCCACAATGTTCAATTAAGTCTTCAATACTTGTTTGTGAACTCATGACAATACCGTGACAAACAACAATAATTTTGTCATGGGTTGGACTGTACTTCTTAATTGCTTTTGTTACTCTTTTTTTTACGGAAGCATATGTTTCATAGCGAAACATTGACGTTTTACTCCCTTTCCCTTTAAGACGGATAAATTCTTGATAGGCAGATTCACCGTCATAATTAAACATATAGAGTTCGTCCGCACTCCATTCGTGCAGATCATGCTCAATTTCTAAAGGAACTCCTGTTATTCTGGAGATTATTGCTGCAGTATGAAGCGCCCGCGTATACGGGCTAGAAACAATGAGCGTTGCACCCTTAAGTCGTTCGTCACTTGCCCGAAGAGTCGCTTGCTTGACACCACGCTCTGTCAGACGACCAAAGTCACCGCGTGAATTTCCGTCAACCTCGTCATAGCGTGGTTCACCGTGTCTAATTAAGATTACTTCCATGTTTTTTATTCCTTCCTATAAAACATTAGTAAACAATAATAAACTTTATTCTAAGATTCTTGTTCGATCCTTTTTTCTTCTTTTTTAAATTTTGGTAATGGTAACATCCTGGAAGTTTCAGCGATATAATTCGCGTAGTTTGGACGTCTTTTAAGTTGGCGTTTTTCCGCAAGCGGAATCGAAATGAATTCAAACAAAAGAATGATTAATATCGCTCCAAACCCAAAATACCATAAAATTGGTTCACTAAGTAGTAAAGCGACATAACTTCCAATCCAGATGAGTATTTCACCAAAGTAATTCGGGTGTCGGGAGTACTTCCATAATCCTTTTCGGTTCACTTCGTCTTTTGCGCCTTCTTTTAAATGTTGATGCATCATAATATCGGAAAATAATTGGAAGAAAAAACCAATTAAAATTATTGCGCTTCCGATTAGTGACCAGGCGGTTGCAGCGCTTTTAAAGAATGAAACCAAGGATAAAAATCCCATATAAACTAAGAGTGTTGGCATTAACTGCAGACCAACCAAATTAATAATTTGAAAAATAAATGGCGGTTGTTCTCTACGAAAATCGGCATATCGCCAATCTTCAATTTCTAAACCTTTAAATGTATAAATCCAGTTAATAGTTAAACGAATAGACCATAACAAGAAAACAACAAATAAGACAATATGGTATGCATTTATCGTTTCTTTATTAATGAGCAAAAGATAAATAATCATAACCATCGGCGTTAAGGACCAGTAGGCATCATAGATTGAAGTATTCTTATAAAATAGTGAACTAATCCAAATGACAAGGGTTGCCACTATGGTAAAGACAAATAACCGCCACTCAGTGGTCGTTACACTATTTCGTAAAAAGTAAACACAAAATCCAGCGACTACATAGGCAATAACATAAAAAGCTAAGATAATTAACAAACTTGTGGTCTTTGAATACTTATTTTTCATATTTGAACTCCAATCCAATTTTACCAACTAAATATACTATATTTACCGTCTGTTTTCAATAATGTTTGATTGGAGTAAACGACAATTTTACGCTATAAATTGGCATTTCCGGAAAGGACTTATAATTCGCTTCTTTCCGAATATACTGGGATTTCTCATGACCAAGCTTACCTTTAATCAGTTTCCTCTTATCTGTCCTGTTTTTTTATTTAACAATCTTTGCAATACGCAATATTTATTGTTATCCTATATTCAGAGGTTCGACATATGCTAAACATCATGAGCTACATCTTTTTTGCCCTTTTTATCTTAAGTCTAATTATTCATCTTATATTTTGTTTTAAGGAAAATGAAAAAGCCCGGGCAATTACTAAACCAATTCCACTATTCTTCCTCACCCTTGCGGCCCTTGTTACTCTACCAAGTCACCCCCTCATTTATATAGGTGCACTTCTTGGAATGGGCGGAGATATTTTACTAGTTAGAAATAAAGATAAACGTTATTTTATCGGTGGGGCCATTTTGTTTTTACTTGGCCACTTTCTCTATATTGGTGAAATCCTCTTTATTCTCTTAAAAGCGACACCAATGCCAACTTTATTTTATATTCTTGTCCCGATTGCGCTTGTTATCATTGTTATTGTGGCACTTCCACTTACTAAAAAAATTGTTAAAAATACCGCGATTGCAATTGTTGGCCCTTTATACATGGCAATTTTAGTACTTGTCACTGCTATTTCATTAGTGGCTCTTATAAAAGGTCATAACCTTATAATTTTAGCGGTTATTGGTGGCGTCTCCTTTTTTGTTAGTGACGTAATCCTCACTCAAGCAACGTTTATCAAGGATTTTAAAAGGCGAGACTTCTATATCATGCTTACTTATTTACTTGGCCAAATTTTAATTGTCAGTGGCTTAATTTTTAGCGCAATAATGTAGCGCTTTTCTACAGTATCTTTATTAGATTACCGATAATAATATATTCGTCGATTATTTACTTTAACTTACTATTTTCCACCTTGAATTTTCCGCTTTTTTCCCATATAATTATTACTATAGTTGGCTGCGCCATCAAAAAACGAGGTAAATATGAATAAGTATAAAATCTTTAATGTTCTCGCAATGTTTATGATTGGGTTTGGGATGCTAATCGGCGTCATCTTCCCATTTTTTGTCCTCCTTGTCACTAATGTCGAACCAGAGACGGTGCTTAATCCTTTATTTTTCATTTTATGTATCATCGCTGGTCTCATTGTTGGCGTATTCAATATTTTCCTTGCTAAAACAATTGTCGGCGCAAAATTCAAAGACCTCGGTCAACATATGAGTAAAGTTGAAAAAAAGCTCTTAAACCGCACTAATAAAGAAGAAATGACTACTTGTTTAACTTCAGATTGCACGATTAAGGTTCAAACAAAAGATGAAATAGGGGCCGTCGCTAGCGCCTTTAACTCTTTAGTTAGTGCTTTACAAAAAGCCTTCACCACCGAAGACTCAGTCAAAAAGTTTAACGAAATGCTTTCCAGTAAACTTGAATTAGATAAACTGGCGGACGATGCACTGCGTAATCTTTTGGAAATTATGCATGCCGTAGCAGGAGCAATCATTATCGAAAAAGATGGTCAATTACAATTACTTTCTTCGCACGCAATTAGTTTCCCTGAAAAATTAATTGAAAATGCCACAATCAGTCAAGTGTTTGTTGACAAAAAAAGAGTTTGCCTCGAGTTTGCAAGTGATATTCAAATAAATGGTCTTCTCCTAGATTTTCGTCCAAGACACGTTATTGCGGAGCCGGTCTTATACAAAGGGGTTGTCTTAGGAGTTATCCTTTTAGCTGGTGATAAGGCCTTTATTAGTGAAGAAACGAGTGATATCGAGTTATATAGTCAAGGACTTTCTTTAGCGCTTAAAAACGCTGTAACCCATGATCAACTCCAAAAACTCGCCGCTAATGATCCGCTCACTGGTGTGTTAAATCGGAGGTTTGGACTTCTTCGACTTCAAGAAGAATTTTCACGAGCAATCCGTACATCCCAACCATTAGGGATATTAATGATCGATATTGATCACTTTAAAAAAGTTAACGACACCTACGGCCATTTAGTGGGTGACAAAATATTAATTGGTATGACGCAAAGTGCAAAAGTAGCACTACGCGAAGGTGATGTATTCCTACGTTATGGCGGTGAAGAATTTGCGGTCATTCTACCCGGCGCTTCTCCGGCAGACTCGCAAAAAATTGCTGAACGCATTAGAAGGTCAGTTGAGGAAGCTTCTTTTGCTTACAACTTACAAAATATCAAAATAACCGTTAGTATTGGTGGTACTTCTTTTCCAACTCATAATGTTGAAAATTATAGCCAAATGATTGAAACTGCTGATAAGAATCTCTACCTCGCTAAAGAAAACGGTCGCAATCTAGTTGTTATCGAATAAGTGCTTTTTGCATAGCTTTAAAACAAACCGCACTTCTTATTAAGCTGAAACACTAATTTTCTTATGATTTGGTTTTCTTATTTTCGGCATCAGTTTTCGTCTGATGTTTTATTCTTTTTGGAGAACAATTCAATTGCTTGGCGACTAATTTTCTGAACATCATTAAATAGTTCGACCCGACTATGTTTTATCACTAAATTAAATAAAAGTGGCAATAGCCAAAAATAAACAAACACACCGGGCATCATCCAAAAGAACGGCCAGTATTTTACTTCTCCAACATATGGCCCAAAGGGCACTCTTTTCATAAATCCGGGCGTAAAGACTGAAAACAATTTTGCGAGATCATCAGTTGGCCCCCACACAAAAGCAGGATTATGAAAATTAGGTTTGAAAAAGTCATCATTGCGGAAATTGATTATTCCTAGTTCACTTTGGAGCACATTTTGCACCATAATAAAGAGGAGATAAGCCGCAACAATTAGCGGCATCGACCAAATACGTTTATAAGAAACAGTATGTATTTTTAAACTAACCATTAAAAGCGGAGCAATAATAATTATCGAATGCGTAATGTAAAAGCGCCAAGTATCTAGGGCAAATGGTGACTTATTAATTGCTTCAGTGGGATAGAGAAGGGCAAGAAAACCACTAATAACGCCTAGATAAAACATAAAGTCCCGGAAAGTTTTATTTTTACTAAAGAAGAAAAAAGGGAAAGCTAAAACACTAACGCCACAAATGTTAATAAACCATATTTGACTCATCGCTATACTCGGGTCGGTGGAATAAGGCGGAAATGTTAATTTTAAAAAGTGGAGAACGAGATTAAAGACTAAGAGTCCACCAATAACAAGAGACTTTACTTTTTCACTTTTTTTACGTAAAAGAAAATAAAGCCCAATATAAGCGCCAATTGCTAGAAGAATAAACATAAAGTAATAAAAATTAAAAAGTTTAACAATCATTATTACTAACCTCTATCCAAAATTTCCTAACGAAAGTATATATTTAATCACGAACAATATTTTATCAAAATATTCACATTATCCAAAGGATAAGTGATGTCTTATTCGTAAACTAATTTAAGATTAGACTATTCAGTCGTCAACAACTTGTATACAACTGAAATGGAATTAGTCACCATCGTCTTTTGCTGTTATAAAGGAAAAACACGGTGTATTTTCCTTTTCTCAGGTATTGGTTCCGTTTTCTACTTTGCTGTGCCTAAATTATTAAAAAGAATCAGCTTTATAACCCGTATGGCCATCCTTTGATGCTAATTTCACTAACACCAAAGTTATAACATTGTGAACCTTTATACGGATGAGATTTTAATCTAATTTCAAAATAAGCCATGTTAGGATTTGCGATATAGAAACTTATTTCTTTTGTGTTCGCAAAGCTAGTTCTTTGGTCGTAAGGTTGCATACCTAAATAATAACCATTGCTATCATAACTATAAATATGAAATATCGGCTGGCCTTTATATTGATTAGCGTTTTGGCTGTTATTATGAACTTGGCTAACGGTTAATCGTACTTCTGTTTTCAGCCATGAATTGAGAAGCGGAGATTGTAAACCATAATTCACACGTGAAAATTTAAATCCACCACCGGAAGATTCTGCATAGAAATCAGAACTGGTATCTTTTTTATTGTTACCCATAATAAATGACCAATAAGGCGGTAATGAAGAATAAAAATCATAGTTTACCCAATCAGTAATATCCACAGGAGTCGTATTTTTTGGACCGGCGACCGAAGTATTGCCAATTGGTAAGGCTTCGCCTCTAGCAGGAATTGGATCACCGCTTGGATTAGGATCAACACTCTTAGCGGTGACAGTAACACTAATAGTGTCACGCTTTTCACCACTATCTAACGAAGCGTTGCCATTTTCATCAACATAAGCAGTAATAACCGCTGTTCCAACCTTCACGCCACTTATTGTGCCACTACTAACTGTCGCAATTGAAGTGTTTGAGCTTAACCAAGTAAGAGTTTTATATGTCGCGTTGCTTGGCAAAACGGTTGCAGAAATCACTTTAAAACTAGCTTCTTCAATAGAAATACTAGTTGCTGTGATATTAACACTCTCTACCAAAACAGGCACATTGGAAGTTAATCCGGAAACAGTCACTGCACAAGTAACATACTTTTCGTCTTCGTCTCTTTTTGAGTTTAAATTCTCATCAACATAAGCGGTAATTGTGGCGCTTCCTGCACTTAGAGCGGTTATTTTGCCATTATTGACAGTTGCAACATCTGTATTGTTACTTAGCCATGTAATGGTCTTTACAGTTGCGTTAGTAGGTAAAACGGTCGCCGTTAATGTTTTTTCTTCGTTTAATTCAAGCGCTAAAGAAGTTTCACTTAAAGTGAGGCTTGTCACTGCTATCGGGAGAAGAATGGGCTCAGTGACAGTTAGTACACAAACATCACTTGGTTCACCATCGTCGTAAAACGAATTACTATTTAAGTCGAGAAAGACTTTGATGTCCGTTATGCCTTCTGCAAGGGCGGTAACAACACCAGCGTCAATTGTTGCAATTGAACTATCAACACTCCACACGAGATGTGGATTTGTAATATCATTAGGGCTAATAGTCGCACTGAGCGTTTCAGTTTGCCCAACCTCCAAAAGAAGGGTGTTTTTATTAAGCGAGATTGTGTGGTCATCTTGACTGCCGCCACATGCCGTGAGCGTAAAACTCAAGACGCTCATAAATAATAGTAGTGATTTCTTCATATTTGTAACTCCTTTTTTAGTTCTACAACAAGGTTATCTCCATAATTATAACAAAGTACAACTTTATAGTATCAATTGTAATTTTTAAAGACGAACCAGTTTTAATAATCTCTAATATTTGCGGAAGATACACCTGTGAGTTATCAGTTCAACTTGGTCCTGCTCTAAAGGTAAAACACCTTCGGGAACGATGCATAATCGTTTTCTCAGCTTAATTCGTGGTGAAGGCTATTTTGCACAATATGTTTTGATTTAGTTTTATATGAATTGATAGATTCCTTCAAAAACCATTTTGATAGACTTTCATGAACTATAAATGTTGTATATAATTATTTTCGTGATTTGGTTTACAAAATTACCAACAGTTTTTATCAAAGAATTTAGCAAGCCCACCGGTTGAAGTTTCTCTATATTTATCATTCATATCTAAACCCGTTTGATACATTGTTT
>CAYJAE010000016.1:0-15879 GCA_964368105.1 uncultured Staphylococcaceae bacterium | reverse complement strand
AGCGGGTTAATCGAAATAACCCGCTTTTTAATTAAATTAGGAGGAAATGCTTATTTATAACCAAAACCGAGAACGGCCTGAACGTATTGTCGAATTAGTAAACGAAAACATCCGCTTTCCGGAAGTATTAGTAATTGGACCAAACGGTGAACAATTAGGGGTCATGAAAACGCGTAATGCGATTGACTTAGCGAGTAATCAATATGAACTCGACCTCTTCTGCGTTAATCCAAACGGCAAACCACCAGTTTGCAAAATGATTAATTATTCAAAATACCGCTTTGAACAACAAAAGAAGGTCAAAGAACAACGGAAGAAACAAAAAACTGTTGAACTCAAAGAAATTCGGATGTCACCAGTTATTGATACCCATGATCAAGAAACAAAAGCTAAACAAGCACGGAAATTTCTTGAAGATGGTGATAAGGTTAAAGTAACCATTCGCTTCCGCGGTCGCCAAATGCAACACATTGATGTTGGTGAAGCAATCTTAGAAGGATTTGTTGCCTTACTAGAAGACATTGCATCAGTAGAAAAAAAGGCTATTCTTGAAGGTAAAAACTTAAGTTTAATCTTAACAAGTAAAACGAAGAAATAGGAGGAAATTTTCATGCCAAAAATGAAAAGTAAAAGTGCGTTAACCAAACGAATTAAAGTTACAAAGTCGGGTAAATTAATTAGAAGTTCTGCATACACTTCACACTTAGCACCACGCAAAACAACCAAACAAAAAAGACACTTACGGAAATCACAATCGGTCCATCCAAGTGATTACAAACGTATTAAGTACTTAATTCAAAACTAGGAGGAACAAGAAATGGCACGTGTAAAAAATTCGCCGGTCACAAGAGCGCGGCGCAAAAAAGTCTTAAAACAAGCTAAAGGTTATTTCGGTTCCAAGCACTTATTATTCAAAACCGCTAAAGAACAAGTAATGCACTCTCTGCAATACGCTTATAACGATCGCCGCAAAATTAAAAGCGAATATCGCAAACTTTGGATTAAACGGATTAATGCCGGTTGCCGGTTATGCGAAATTAGTTATAGCCAATTTATGCATGGCTTAAAATTAGCGAACATTAACGTAAATCGTAAAATGTTAAGCGAACTTGCTATTCATGACTTTGAAACATTCAAAGGCTTGACTGATAGCGCAAAAAAAGCATTAGCAAAGTAATTAACAAAATAACTAAAACGGGTTGAGGCAAGATTGTCCAACCCTTTTTTTATTTAAAAAATATCTTCTTCTCCGTCATTTAAACTAAAGTTCAGCTTCTCAATATTTTGAATTGCTTCACTAATAAGTGGGGCAAAGTCAAAACTAGCTTCAAACTTTAAAACTTCATCTAAATGCGGACTTGTTACGGGGTTTGGATTATCAAAAATAGTGCAACAATCTTCAAACGGCATTATTGAAATTTCGTAAGTACCGATATCTTTGGCGATTTTTATAATTTCATTTTTGTCGGTTGTGGCAAGCGGGCGAATAATCGGATAATTACTTACTTCATTAATAACCACTAGAGAATCAAGGGTTTGACTCGCAACTTGACCAAGTGACTCACCCGTTACTAAAATCTTACAGTTGTGTCGTTTAGCGACAATTTGCGAAATCCGGAGCATCATCCGGCGCATTACAGTAATTGCGTAACTAGTCGGAACATGCTCATAAATTGCAAGTTGGAGTTTAGTAAACGGAACGACATAGAGGCGAATTGACGGTTGGTAAGCATTTAATTTATGACTAAGACGCTCAATCTTCTTTAAAACTTCTTCAGAGGTATAGGGCGGGGCTGCAAAGTGAATTGCGGAAATTTTGATACCGCGTCTAATTGTTAAGTAAGCAGCAACCGGCGAATCAATCCCGCCACTAAGGAGCACTAATCCCTTACCACTTGAACCAAGTGGATATCCGCCTAAGCCAGGATAGCGTTTACCAATAACATTAATCGCATTAAAATCAATTTCTAGTCTTAAGGCTAAATCTGGATTATGAACATCAACTTTTAAATCACTATTTCGTAAGATATGGCTTGCTACTTCTCGGTTAACTGCGTCACTAATCATGTGAAAGTTTTTGTCCTTACGATTTGTAATTACTTTAAAGGTTTTTATACCTTCGTGAATTGCTAAATCAAGCGCATAATCTTTAACAATTTCAAGGTCCACCGGAAAGACTGAAATAACACTGATTGCGTGGATTCCACTGGTGTTTTGCAGCAATTTAATAACATTTTGGTAGTCGTTTTCTTTAATTTTACTAATATATATGTGGTCGTGTTTTGTTTCAAGAATAATTGAGTATGGTTTAAGCGAAAGCGCTAAATTATCGCGCAATTTACGGATAAAATCCTTTCTATTCTTACCTTTTGTATACAATTCACCAAAATGGATCATTAATTTACTAAGCATATTATTCTCCTCTGATTATTTCCATCATTGTTTTAAAAAAGACTTCGACTTCTGCAATGGTATTCTCACTACTAAAACTAATTCGAAGAGCATTCCGCGCTAAACTTTCGTTTTGGGTAAGAACGAAAACACTTCGGCTTATTTGATCTAATTTGGCACTGCAAGAACTTGTTGTGCCAATGTAAATCTTTCTCATTTCCAAGGCATTAAGGATGTGCGATGCTTGGGCGGTGAGAAGCGAAAAATTAACGATATAAGGATTATCAAGGGTCGAGTTAATTATAAATAACTGTGGTTCTTTAGTTAGTAAGGAATTTAACTTTTCCGCTAAAGATAAAACATATTTAAAATTACAAAGTTCGTCACTCATCGCTAGGCGCACTGTTTTAGCAAATAAAATATTTGTTGGAGCGTTGCTAGTTCCAGCCCGAAAACCAAATTCTTGGTTTCCACCGTGAATTAAAGAAGAAAATTTTAATTTATTACGAGCAATGATTACGCCACTTCCTTTAAGGCCGTGAATTTTATGAGCACTAGACGTTAAAACATCAGCGGCGTCATAATTTACCGGAATTTTGCCAACAGCTTGCGTGACATCACTATGGAAAATCACTTTAGGATAATCTTTGAGTAATTCTCTTATTTTTTCAAGAGGCGTGACAGTACCGACCTCATTATTAACGGCCATAATTGAGACTAAAATTGTTTTTTCAGTGAGTGCTTCTTTGAGGGCCTGTAGAGAAACTCTGCCATCAACAAGCGGAATATTAATAACCTTAGCGCCATATTCTTTTTCAAGATATTTAACACTTTCAACGACACTTGGATGTTCGAAGTCACTAATAATTATTTCATTACCGCGATTAGAATAAGTTTGAAATAACCCGATTAAAGTAAGGTTATTAGCTTCGGTTGCGCTACTCGTAAAGATGACCTTGCCATCATTAAATTTAAAAGTTTTTAAAATTTCTAACCTTGCGGAATTTTCAAGATCACTAACTTCACGCCCTAACGTATGAAGAGCACTAGAATTAGCAAAATACTTTGTAAGTAAATTATTATATGTCGTTGAAAGAACAGGATTTATCGAAGTTGTACTGGCATTATCAAGATATATCATTGTTTGCGGTTTTGATACTTCTTCAACTGTTCAATTGAATTTTCATAGGTGTTTTTGAATAAGCCATTGAAAAATCTTTGTTCTTCATCACGTAGTTTTGTATGTAAATCACTGAATTGGAGGCGGAAAGCGTTTAGGCTAACGATTACTTCTTCAGCACTTTGGGCATATTTCACGTCATTAACAATTGCGTCTTCAAGTCGTGTGGCTAAAACACGTAATTCATTAGTTAAAAGTTCGACTTGATCAACATCAATTGGCCGTTCGCGAATAACAGCACTGATATCACTAATCATGGAGTAACCACTATTAAAGTCTTCTTCAAAATTTTGGGTATAAGCCGGAACATTTAAATGACGTAACATTATTTCTAGTTCCTTAAAGCGGAGAAATAGAATCTTACAAATTGAGAAACCGTCTTCAACGATAACTCGTAATGATTCTATATAATTTTGGAACTCACGAACAATAACATCAACTTTTTGACTTTCGTTTTCGAGTTGACCAACTTTTTCAACAAGGACACTGTAAGGTTGTTTAGTAGCGCTATGGAGGAAGGCGTCTAAACTTCGTTTAACCATCATCATCGTGTTAACACTACTATTGGCTTCGTCTAATTTTTTCTCATAAACCGGATTAATTTGATAATATTCTTTAATCTGTGGCATCCGATTAACAAGCCGAATATAACGTTGTTCAAGCTCATTAACATGCATATAAGTTTTATCGTAACGCGCAGCAAATTCTCGTTGTTTTTCAATTTCCAAGGTGAAATTATTAATTAATTCGTCAATTGTATCGGCAATCCGATTTAATTTTTGCTCGACGTTTCGCGTATCAAATTTGATTAATTGCTTTTTAATGGTGTCTAATTCAGTGTTAAAATTCTCGATTTCTTGACTAACCCTCAGGTGATGTAATGGAACATTTGTTGCGGTTGCTTCTTCATAGCGCGCTTTGAGTGTATCGATTTTTTCCGGAATTAAAGCGGTCGTTTTGACTACTAAAAGCGGTAATACTTGAAGTACTTTATCAAGTTGATCATTAAATTGGCGAATCTTCAATAAGTAAGTACGAGCTTCGTCGTAATACGCTCCGTTTAAAGCATTATCATATTCTTTAAAGAGTAGTTCAATCTGACTAAAGATTTTCTCAAAACTTGGCACAACTATTTCTAAATCATCTTTGCTATCACGATATTTATTTTTGATTAAACGTAATTTTTCTTTATCGTAAACACTTTCTTCGCGAATTTCTGATTCTGGTTTAATCATATTCGTTAAATCTTTACTTAAAGCCGTAACTTTCCGTTCATAATCAAAAATTACTTGCCGTTCTGTGCCAAGCGCAACTTTAAATTCTTTATTCCCGGCGGCAATTGCTTCATTGAGTATTTGAATAGCGCGCGAAGCGCGGCGGTCATCAACTGTCCGTAATTCTTCAAACCGAGCAAAAAATTCTTCATAAGCGGGGCGCATCAGTAAATTAGTGTCACTAATTGCTTCAATTCGTTTTACGTATTGGATGTTTTCACCAAGTAGTAACCCTCGTACATAAGAATATTTCATCGTTAAAGATTTCAACGTCTTTTTGTTCTTTGTGCCACGAAAGGCAAATTTTAATAAAATAACAAAAATAAAGGCAACAACAAAAACAGCGCCAATTATTATAAAAGTGATATCAATTACATCTATTAATACATTAATTTTCATAGTTAAATCCGACCTCTTGTATATTATACAATGTTCTCCGCTTTTTGTCGAAAAAGTAGGACACGAAAGAGTGTTTTCTTTTCAATTTCCACAAAATATACAAAAGAAAACAAAACAGAGAAAAATAACGATAATAATGTACCCTTTTTATTGACTAAAACGTGACCATACGATATTATATTAGAGCATGTAAGCAGCATGTAAGCACCGCTTGTCTAATGTTTATTCATTATTATGATCTAAGTAACCAAAGCTACAAGGCGAAAACGATGAAAAATAAACATCCAGAAGCGAGGAGTTTGCACCTTTTGTTTATAGTGCAAATATAAAAGGAGGAAAAAATACATGAGAGATACAAGTTCAAATTGGAAAAAATCCCGCCGTCTTGGCTATTCACTTTCCGAAACTGGCAAAGAAATTGCTCGTCGCCCATATGGCCCAGGCCAACATGGTAATAACCGTCGCCGCAAACAAAGCGAATACGGCAAACAATTAAGCGAAAAGCAAAAACTTCGTCACACATACGGCGTGAACGAACGGCAATTTACTCGCTTATTCTTAATCGCAAAAAAGAATAAGGAAGTTGTTACTGGTTTAGCATTCATTCAAATTCTTGAATCACGTCTTGATAACCTTGTCTTCCGCTTAGGAATCGCGAATACTCGTCCCCAAGCAAGACAACTTGTCAACCATGGTCACATTTTAGTGGATGGTAAAAAAGTCGATATTCCAAGCTTCATTGTCCCAATCGGCGCAACAATTAGTGTTCATGAAAATAGTCGCGACTTAAAAGTTATTAAATATAATTTAGAAAAAGTTGCTAGTACTGTTCCATTCATGACTCTTGACGTTGCTAATCTCAAAGGCACCTACGACCGTTTACCAGAACGGACTGAAGTTGTCCAAGAAATTCAAGAAGCATTAATCATCGAATTCTACAACCGCAAACTCTAAAACAAATAAAAGCGCCCGGACAATTAAATTTGTCTGGGCGTTTTTTTTGCATTAATTTAGTTTTTTAGGCTAATTTACCGACAAAATAGAGTTTTTTTCCGCGTCTTACGATTACGTACTTATTAAAAAGAAAACTTTCTTCAGTAAGAATCGCTTTTAAATCATTTACTTTTTCGCCATTAACACTGACTGAATTTCCACTGATAAATTCGCGAGCTTCGCGTTTGCTTTTGGCTGCATTTAAAATTAATAATGCATCTTCAAGCGCAATGTCTTTGGTAAGCGGGACCATGACATCACTAAATAATGTCACAATTTCTTTTTCGTTTAAGGACTTAACGTCGCCACTAAAAAGAGCCTCACTCATTTTGAGTGCTTGGGCCAAAGCTTCAGGACTATGAACAGTTACGACTACTTCTTCAGCTAAACGCTTTTGGGCAAGACGAAGATGTGGTGCTTCAAGATGTTCACGGTAAACTCTTTCTATTTCTTCTTTATCCATAAAGGTTAAAACTTTCAAATATTTATAAGCACTCTCATCACTAACGTTAATAAAATATTGATAAAGTTTGTACGGACTAAACTTTTCAGGGTCAATAAACATAGCCCCGTCAACACTTTTACCAAATTTTTCTCCTTCGCTATTAGTTAATAAGTGCGCAGTCATAACTTCCACTTTAGCGTCATTTCCCTTAACTTTTTTAATTAAATCAAGGCCAGTAACTAAGTTACCCCATTGGTCGCTGCCGCCAATTTGCATTGAACATCCTTCAGCTTCATAAAGATGAAGAAAATCAACAGCTTGTAAAAGCATATAACTAAACTCGGTGTAACTTATTCCGTCAGCAAGACGCCGGGCAACGGTGTCTTTAGCAAGCATATAGTTAACGGTAAAAAACTTACCATAATCGCGAAGAAATTCTAAATGCGAAAGTTTCCCAAGCCAATCAAAGTTATTAATTAATTTTCCACGTTCGGGGTTATCAAGATCAATATACTTTGCGAGTTGGTCGTGAATTTGTTTAGTGTTGTAGTTTAACGCTTCTTTATCAAGGAGTACTCTTTCACTTTTTCGGCCTCCTGGATCGCCAATCATTCCGGTTGCCCCTCCAACTACAGCGAGGACACGATGCCCTGCTCGTTGAAAACGCATTAAAGTCATGACCATTACAAAATTACCCATATGCATACTAGCGGCACTTGGGTCAAAACCACAATATATCGTCTGCGGAGTTTCCAAGAGCTTCTCAATTGCTTCCGCATTTGAATAATCTTTAATTAGTCCTCGATATTCGAGGTCTTTAAATAAATTCATATTATATTCACCTTCTTTTACTTAGTAGTATCTAATTTTACATAGTTAGCAACGACTTTTTGACGGCTAACAAATGGTTTACGTGTCATAATTTCAACGAGGAGCTCCAAGGATTTGGCTCCAACTTCTTCCATATCAATCATCATACTCGAAATACGTGGCCGATGTTGAGTCGCGTAACGTGTTCCAATGAGACTTAAGACTTCAATATCTTCCGGTACTTTTAGTCCTGATTCAATCGCAGCGTTAGTAATAGCGTTAGCCAGTGAATCACGATATGCGACAAAGAAACCGGATTTTACTTTAGTGAAATAGTCTTTAAAGAAATTATAGTAGCTCTCATAGCCTTCGCCCGGAGAGAGTATTTCGTAGGACTTATTTTCTTCTTCGTGAGTTTTTTCAAAACTTCTTTGTAATCTTTCAAGCAGTCGCCCGTTATCAGGCAGGGAGAGAAAATACATTTTTTTATCACTTGTTTGTAAATGTTGACGAATGATATTTTCCCGCAATGTTGATTCGTAACCAAAAGTAATACAGGCAACTTGCTCCCCTTGATCAATCCGATTATTAACGACCACAACGGGAACTTGATAATTAGTAATTTGACTAATTTCTTCTTCTTCAAACAAATCGTCAAAAACAATTGCGCCGTCAACGTGTGAAGTTATTAAATTGTTCATCGCAGTCCGGGCGTCTTCTTTATTATGTCCAGTGACAAAAACGGTTGTTAAATAACCTAATTTCTTCGCAGTGTTAGTGACACCATTAAGCAGATTTGCAATAAAAATATAGTTGCCGCTGGGAATAATTAAACCGATATTCGTTGTTTTACTCGTAGCTAGCGCTTGCGCAAGCGCGCTCGGACGATAGCCGAGTTTCTTAATGGCATTCTCAACTTTTAATTTTGTTGCTTCGGTGACATTTGGGTGGTTATTAATGACTCTTGAAACAGTCGCAAGTGAAACGCCAGCAACTGAAGCTACCTCATAAATTGTTACACGATTTTTATAAGTATCATTCATAGTTAAATCCCTCTTTTTTCAATGATATTTTACTTGAAAATATTTTCAAAGTCAAACATAGCCATTATTGTTTACTAAACTTTACTATGTAATTTATTAATATTTAGGTGAAATTCTCTGGTTTTCAACTTTTTTCTAATTTAATAAAAATGAAGAAAGTTTCACAGAAATTGCTTCCGCACTATTAACAACATGTAGTTCGCCATTATAACTATGTAAATGTTTACGATATGGTTCATAGTTGTAGCGTTTATCCATTAACAGCACGAACCCACGGTCTTTTTCACCCCGTATTACCCGTCCCATTGTTTGCAATATTTTATTTAAAGCTGGATAGACGTAAGAAAAATTAATTCCTTCATTAAACTTCTCTTCAAAATAATCTTTTTCAAGTTCTTTTTCAAAGGAAGGTGGCGGATAACCGACTCCAAGAATAATAACCCCACTTAAGCGGTCACTCACTAAGTCCACGCCTTCACTAAAGGATCCGCCAAGCACAGCAAGGCCAAGCTGGGTAGTTTGGGGATTAGGTTGAAAACTGTTAAGGAATTTCGTTTTTAAATAATCATTCATATTTTGGTCTTGTACAACTAAATTAATAGAGTTAAACGTATTCAATTTTTGTTCTAAGAGCCGTAAATATTCAAAACTTGGGGCGTAAACCATATAATTACCTTGTTTTGCGCTAACTGCCGCGACTATTTTTTCAACTACTTCGTCAAGTGTTCGGTCGCGGTCTTTGTAGTAGAGCGAAACTGTTTTATCAACAAGAATTAAAAGTTGTTCATGGAAAAACGGTGAATCAATGTTTAAAATTTCCCCTTTAATATCGTACATAGTTTTAAAATATGATTCAGGAGCCAGGGTCGCACTAAAGAGCACTGAATGGTCAACAAAATCTAATCTTTCTTGAATAAAGCGCACCCCATTCAAACATTTAATCGTAAATTTAGGAAAAAAAGTTCGATCACTATCAATTTCAGTATAAATTACAAAATCACTATTAACAAAGGCAAGGATTTTTAGAAACTTATTTACTTCAAAATAAAAGTCACTAAAAGTTTCTAGTAGTTTACTTCCTTGTTCTTGCATGTAATTGCTGGCAACTGGCATAAAATCGTTTAACAAATTTTGCAGTTCGGTAGGGAAAGCAGTGATTGGTTCTAAATCTAGACCGATGCTCTTTTTATATTCTTCAAGATACTTTACAAGCCGATTAATATGAGTGCGGACACTTTTATGTTCCGGCCCGCGTAGAGTTTTCCGGAATGTGTAAAAAGGACTAAAATCTAATGTTTTACTATAGTTATCACTAACACGTCTTGGTAAATTATGGGCTTCATCAACTAAGACAATGTATTCTTCCATTTTAATCTCAAAAAACCGTCTTAAATACACAAAAGGGTCAAACAAGTAATTGTAATCAGCAATAATTACATCGCAATATAAACTCAAGTCTAATTGAAATTCAAAGGGACAAAGCTCATGTTTAATAGCGACGCTCGTAATCAATTCGGGGGTGAATTCAAAATGGTTTGTGTAAATGTCCATTAGGGCATTTTTTAATTTACCATAATAATTGCGGGCAAATGGACATTGCTCAGGGTTACAAGCAACTTTATCATTTAAGCACATTTTCTCTTTTGCGCTTAAAGTTACCGACTTGATTTTGTAAGTTTTACCGATAATATGTAGTGCTTCTTCAGCTTGAATCTTGCCACTGCCTTTTGCGGTGAGATAAAAGATTTTCAAGGCCCGGACTTTATCTAAATACTCAATACTTGGATATAAAGTCGCCATTGTTTTGCCAATACCCGTCGGCGCATTAATAAAAATAGATTCTTTTTCTTGGAATGAATCACTAATCGCCCGCATCATCTCAACTTGGCCAAGCCTAATGTATTGAAACGGAAATTTAAACGGGGTTTTGCTTTTTGTTCGCTTTTTTCGGTATAGCTTAACTTGGTTAAAAAAAGTAAAATATTGAGCAAAATAGTCATTAATTTTCTCTTGAAGTGACGCAAGATTATAGTCATAAAATTTGATAATTTTTGTATCATCTATTTGCGAAATATACGTTAATTGCACGCGAATTTTCGTTAAATTATGCATTAAAGAGTAAATTAGGGCGTAACATTCCGCTTGCCCTAAGTGCCATGCTTCGTTCGCAGTAAAGAAGGTTTCAAGATCACTATTTGTCGACTTTATTTCTTCAATAGTTACCTTGTCATTTTTGATGATAATACCATCAACTCGACCATGGAGAACAATTGAATAATCTTCATAATTAAATTCATATTTAACTGCTTGTTCCGCTAAATACTTGTCGTTTTGTTTTGCTTGATAGTAACCGTGAATTTGGGTCCCGCGATTCATTGTTTCGAGATTAAATACTCGGTTATCAATGTCCCCGGTTCGCAGTACAAAATCAACTAATTCATGAACACTTAAAGTAATTTTAGTCATTAAGTGCTTCACTCTTTAAAAGTATCGGTAAATAATTTTTTTCGCCATTTAAAAAGCTACGGGCATCAACAATATTTTTGCCGCTCTTTTGGACACTTGTTAATGAAAGTTGGCCCCCTTTTAACTGGAGTAATAATTTATCACCAGAAACAAAAAGCGTTCCTGGTTCATATTTTTCCAGATTATTAAACACTTCAGCAGCGAAAATCTTCAGCGGGGCATCTCGGTAAGTAACACTAAGACCGGGTTCAGGCGTAAAAGCTTGCAGTTTTCCAAAAGCGCGGTGAATATTATCATCAGCAAAATTAATAAATTCATCACTTCTTTTAATTCGTGGGGCAAAAGTAACTTCATTCTCGTTTTGGGCAACGCCTTTATTGGACCCGTTAATGATACCTGGTAACAACTCCGAGAATAAAGTAAGCGAAGAGTCGACCATCTTCTCACTAACGGATTTAAAATTACTATTTTGATTAAGAGGGAATTTACTTATCCCATAAACTACCCCAGCGTCCATTTTATCAATCATCGCCATTAATGAAACACCAGTCTCAGCCTCTCCATTAATAAGCGCCATTTGAATTGGTGAGGCGCCTCGAAATTTAGGTAAAATTGAACCGTGAAAATTAAGACAAGCAAAGCGGGGGGCATTTAAAACTTCATTAGGAACGATTTGGCCATAAGCAAAGGTAATAATTATGTCGGATTTAAGCTCAAGGACAAAGTTAAAATCATCTCTAATTCGGTGCGGAGTGAACACGGGAATGTTATTTTCGGAGGCGACTGACTTAACCGGACTCGGTGTTAAGATTCTTTTTCGTCCAACAAGTGCGTCTTCACGGGTGACAACACCAACGATGTTATAACCCTCTTTAATGAGTTGTGTTAAAAGCAAAGCACTAAAAGCAGGAGTGCCCATATAAATGATTCTTAGTTCTTTAATATTCATACGTAGATATTATATACAAAAGACAAAAAAATAACATCAATTCACCATAAATTCAGGAATACAAAACATCTTATTTTCGGTTGAAAGTAGTTGCTAATTTACTTAAAAGTTTATATAATAGTAGAGATATGTTGAAAGAGGTGAATTATGCCAAATATTAAATCACAAATTAAACGAGTGAAAACAAACGACAAGGCTCGTAATCGCAATGCTAACTTTAAATCAATGGTCCGGACCCAACTTAAAAAAGTTCGCGCCGCCATTGTTGCTAAAGATCTCGAATTAGCGGAAAAAGAATACCGTGTCGCGGTATCACTTTTAGATAAAGCAACCCAACGTGGTGTTTTCCATGCTAACAAAGTTGCTCGTCACAAAAGCGACTTAGCTCGTGATATTAACGCACTTAAAGCTTAATAATTTAAGAGAAACATTTCGAAACCATAAAAGCGGTCAATCTGCCCGCTTTTTATTTTGTAATCTAAATCAGCGAGTGCTTCAAGGATTTTAAAGACTTCTTGTAAACTTGTTTTTCTTCTTTGATCCATCGCTAATTTTACCCGGTAACTATTTTGTTTTAAAGTTGTCGCAATTTCCTCATTTGTTAGTCCTAGTTCATGATAGATAAATACTTGCGCGTACAGCCGGAACTGATTACCTACTTGGGCAATAAAAATCGTTGGTTCTTGATTTTGCACTTTAAAATCTTCGTAAATTTGGAGAGCAAGACTTTTGTCGCCAGCAATAAAAGCATTCACCAGCATATAACTTTTTTCTTCAATTAACGGCGTCACAATTTGTTGAACAAGAGGTAGTGTGACATTTTCTCCATAAAGAGCGAGTTTTTCGGCTTCATTAAGGAATGAACCAAGATCGGCAACCCGACTAATTAACTCTTCAACTGCTTCCGGAGTAATTGCCAGCTTTTCTTTTTTGAAAAATGAAGTTACAAAGCGATACCAATCATTCTTATCGGCTTCTTTCTCGATATTAACGGTGCCATTTTTTTCGAGAAATAAAAATAAATTATTTTTGCGATTGACGCTTGTGGATCGGACGATAAATATAAAGTGCACATCTTCTTTTAAAAGATCTAATAGTTTAAGACTATCTTTGCTGATTTCTTTATTAACACTTTTTTCGCGCGAGGTTGTCATTACTGAGACGTGATCAACAATAAAGACCCGGGCTTCATTATCAAACGAAAAGGTTGAAGCGTCACTAAGAATATCCTCAAAAGGTATTTCCCGAAAGTCATAACGAACAAAGTTAAAAGGGGTACGACTTGTGAGAATACTGTCGACTGTTCTATTAATGGTTTTTTCCACTAAAGCATATTCGTTAGTAGCGAAGAGGTATAACATATCCTTTATATTATACTAGACTTTAAGCAAATTGAGCCGCTTAAATCTGTCCGATATATTTCAACATTATATTTATTAAGGGTTTTGAGGACGCTTTGATGGGGATGACCATAGAAATTATTAGCCCCGACACTAATCACGGCTTTTTGCGGGCGATAATGTGCGATAAATTCTTCACTTGTACTTGTGTTTGATCCGTGATGCCCAACCTTAAGGACATCAACTTTCAAGTTAGGATAATTTTTAATTAATGCTTTCTCGTTAACAATACCGGCGTCTCCCATTAAAAGCAGGGAAAAACTTGGCAAATGGGCATAAACTATTAACGAATTCAAATTATCATCACTGTAATAGTCATTATTAAGATTATTAAAAGTAATGCCATTAACGCTAAAGGGGAAAGCACTTCGCTCGGTAATTAGGTTTTTAACAGTGAACTTTGAAGTTAAAGTATCTTGAGCCCCATTATGATCAAAATCGTTATGAGAGATAATTAGATAATCAAGCTTATAAATATTTTTTTTATAAAAATAGTGAATTAGAATATCTTGACCAACATCTTTATTCCGTAGTCCACCCGTATCAAGTAAAATATTTTTCCCTTTTACTTCAATTAAAATTGAATCTCCCTGACCAATATTAATGAAAGTCACCGCAATTGTAAAAAGATTCTTCAGCGGTAAAAAACTAATAAGCAATGCACTAAAAGCAAAAAAAGTAATTTGCTTCTGCATTAGTTTATTGCGACTTAAAAGTGCGTAAAAACTAAGAAACGCCACTCCAATAATTAACCCGTTTACAACTGAATTGGGCGAGGCAAAATATAAAGTCAGGGAAGAGGAATCCACAAATTTAATAATGCTATATAAAAGATTCAAGATTGTCATCGGTATATTATTTAAAATTGGGATGAATAATGTTAGAAAATAAGTAACAAACCAAAGTCCCACAACCGGTACTGTTAAGAAAGATATTAGAAAACTAACTGGATTAATCCGTCCGCTAACAATTATTTTATAGGGAACAATTACAAGTAAAATGAGTATAAGGCTCCTGATTTTTCCTCTAATCCCTTTTACAAAAGGCGCTAGATTAAACATAAGGATTAAAAGAAAAGCAAGATAAAAAGAAGCATCAAACATCAGAAACGGATTAAGAATTAGAAAAAAAGCCGCTAATAGAACATTTATTTCCAATTTAGAGAAATAAGATTTTAAAGCCCTTTTATTAAGTAGTTTAAAGATATAACTAAAAACAATTCGATAAAAGACAAACTTTGTAATCTGTAATAAATATAATGGTATTAAAAAGATTATACTTACTATTTCCGCTTTTTTATCGTCGATAAATTTCTTAAGAACCTTGTAACTAAGTCGTCGTAAAAATGAGAGATGTGCGCCCGTTAAGCTAATTAAATAAAGTAGGTCATTACGCTGTAAATCCATTAAAAAAGAGTTTTGATAATCAATTGAATTGGTAAGTAATAAGCGTCTTAATCCTTCTAAATGAACGGGATACTGCGCTATTTTGCTGCTAAGTTTGGCGATAAGACGAAGCGGAGAGCGAATTACTAAGTCAATGTTATTAGTGCTAACACTCAAATATACCCCTTTGTTAAGTAAATAATCTTGGTAACTAAACTCTCCTTCTAAACTTAGAAACTTGACGGGACTGCTTGCTGCGTCCCTTATCCGCATTACATCACCGACATGGTATGGATTATTTTTAAGAGGAACATAAAGACTTCGACCAAAGACATGGATAATAAAGCTATTTTCACTACTTTTCGTTACTAATCCCACTCCTTCTTTAAACGGCAGTTTAGCAAGATAGACTTTTAAAAAAAGATACCCGAGCGCTACTGCAAAGATTATTAAAGAAGCAATGAGCATTTTCTTTTCTTTTTTAAAACGGATAAGAGGGAAGATAAGTAAAAGTAAGAAAAGTGGACTCTTAAAAGAAAGCAGTCCACTTGTTAAAGTTAGAAAGAGAAAGAATAGATTCATCGTAAAGTAACGAAATTTTTAATTTTATCAAAAGTAGCGTTGCCAATCCCCTTTACTTTTAAGAGTTCCTCAAGATAAGTAAACGGACCATGTTCAGCGCGGTAAGCAATAATGTCACTTGCAATTGATCCGCCAATCCCATTAACTTCCATTAATTTATCGCGGTTATCGACATTAATATTTGCTTTGGCTAAAGCTTTATCACCACAGTAATCATCTAAGTCATTAATTGGAGCAATGTAATAATTAACTCCTTTTTGAATAACCGTTTCTTCAATATAAGCGCGCGCGTCCGCATTATTAGTCACCCCTCCTGCCGCCATAATTAAATCACCAATTGTTTCATCAATTTTAGCAACATAAGTTCCGGGACGAATTACTTGACCAGTGATAGTTAGTGAAATAAAAGCATCTTCACTAACAATCGAGATCGAACTTGGATCAATTTTCGCGTTTGAATTATTATTAATAATTGTAAACGCAAATACAATTATTATCGTCGCCACGACAACTCCAATCATTATTTTTAACATTTAAAAAGCCTCCTACTTATAAATAGGAA
>CAYJAE010000015.1:6239-15924 GCA_964368105.1 uncultured Staphylococcaceae bacterium | reverse complement strand
GGACTTTATTGCCTATCTTAAAGGCTTACCGCCACTATAGAAAATAGAATAAAATAAATTAGTTTGCGAAGAGAGGAGCAAGAATGATTGAGAGTGGACAATTGTTCTTGCAAATCTCGGATTTTTTGATAAACTTTATACAGCGTGGGACTGTAGCTCATCTGGGAGAGCGCATCGTTCGCAACGATGAGGTAGCGAGTTCGAGCCTCGTCAGTTCCACCAAAAATTGATTTTTTCTAAATTTGGTCTGACCTATGTTGTCGGCCATTTTTTTATGGCGAAGAAAGAAGAAGTAAACAAAAAACATAAACGTAAAATATTAACATTTTCTGTAAAGTAGTGATAATTTGACAAAAAAGCCCGAATCCGGCAATTTTTAGCTAAGGAGGCGAGTTCTCGCCATGGCGGTCTCTGGCGGACTTTTCAATTTTGGTGGAAAACAATGACAATCTAAAAAAGCTAAATCATAAAAAAATAAATCAGTAAAAATAAGATGAAAAAAAGTTGCTAACATGAAAAGAGTGGAAAACTCGGATTTAAAAGTGGTATTAAAGTTTTTAACCATGTATTTTACTTATAAATCAAATGAATTTTTTGAAACAAGTCACAAGGAGCTATCATTATTCGCTATAATGATAAGGGACAAGACGGACTTGACTAAAAAATAAAAAGAAAGGAACAATTTCTTTAAATGTCACAAAAAGACAACTAAAGAAGTTTGTATTGTGTGAGACATGAATGAGTCGCACGTAACTTACGTTTACGATACTTACAAAACAATGGTCTTCAGTCTCACCTATGCTTATCTGCAAAGTGTGACTGATAGTGAAGACGCAACGCTTGAAACCTTTGTCCGGCTCATGAAAAGCGGCAAAGAGTTCCCAACACTTGAAGACGAACGCCGTTACATAACGCGGATTGCAATAAACGTTGCTAAAGATATGTTGCGGAAAAAGAAAGCAGTTCCTCTTAATGATCATATTGTTGCTGACGAAGAAGAGAAGAGCGAAGACAATGAAGAACTGTGGGTGGAAATAAATAAACTGCCCGATAAACTAAAAGAAGTAATTATCTTAAACTACATTAATGATCTCAGTTACTTCGAAATAAGCAAGACATTAAAAATAAGTGAAGCTGCGGTGCGAAAACGCCATGAACGAGCTATTAGTAAATTAAAAGAGAGGTTAGGACAAGATGAGTAGATTAGACGACAAATTGCCAAAATTAAAAAATGACATCCCTAAAATCTCAAGTGAATTGGATGATAGAGTTTTAAATGCAATGTTAAAGACTGAAAAGAAGTCAATTTTTAATTGGAAAAAATTAGGTTTAATCGCCGCCTCCGCAACTCCGATCTTAGCGATGATGATTATTATAATTGTCACAAGTACAAACTCATCGAACTCGTTTGGTTCAGATCCCAACATGGGTGAATATGGCAAAGAGGAAGTGCCCTCAAATACTGGTGCCGCAACCGGAGATGTAGATAATTCTAACACACCGTCCGCACCTGAAGGTGGCACTTCAAGTCAAAAATTTACTGCCGTAAAGTCCACAAGTATTTCCACTGTTGATATTGGTGCGGAAGAAGATTATTTTTGGCATTTTGATTTAACATCCGCAACTTCAGAGTTAGAGTTAAGCAAAATAATTTCTAAATACCCTTCATACTATCAAGCACTAATTGAACCATTAACAAGCAAAATGCCGTTAAACGAAGCCTATTTTGCAAAGAATACTGTTGTAATCGTCCCCTTTGTTTTTAGAGAGAGTGAAGAAAACATCAGTTTACATAACGTCGTTGAAAATACTGAGAAGAAAGAAACAAACTTCGTTTTTAAACTTGATTCTCCGGCCCTCAATTCTGGCGAAGCGCTTGTGGAGTTTTATGTAGTTTCATTAGAAAAGGAAGTCTACGATATAGCAATTAATAAAAATTTAAAGATTAGTGTTATTAACAACCTTAATAATAATGAAGGTTCAGCTTTTTATTCTAAATAGGAGGACACGATAATGAGTAAGATAATGAGTAAAGGATTAGGATTAACGCTTCTCGTAGCGGCATTTCTTCTAGGAGGATGTAAGCCAAAAGAAGAAAATAATTCACTTTTAAAGGAAAGTAAAATCCACAAAGTAAGTACAAAACAAAAACTTACCGAGTTACTTAAAGAAGGCCACACTCATCGGGGCATTACGTACGCAAGTAACACCTTTTGGGATGTTGGCATAATGGAGGACTTCCTAGACGCACCGGCTGCAACACCGGAAACTGGGAGTGACAATACCCCTAAACGGGATTACGTCAGCACTAATTTACAAGATAATGCGGTTGATGAAAGCGATATTATTAAGACTGATGGTAATAATGTTTATTACATTAATGAAGGATCAAATAAATTTACTGTTTTTAGTGTCTTAGAAGATCACACAATTGAGAAGAAGCGTGAAATTGTCGAAAAAGATAGTGCTTTTACGGAAATGTTTCTCCTTGATGATTACATTGTGATTATCGGCGCAAAAGGCGTCGGAGTAAACATGGAATATGATTATAATTATTCATATTATAGTTGGGGCAGTGCAATTTTTGTTTATGACATTGCTTCTTTAGAAAAAGTATATAGTTTAGAACTAAATTACAGCATTACCACAACTAGAGTTATTGACCGCGCCTTATATGTTGTTGGTCATAAAAACTTACATTGGCAAAATGAAAATGAGTTACCAGTAAAAGTCGAAAACGATGAAGAAGAAACCCTTGGTTACGAGGACATTTATTACTTTGATGACACTCTCTCTTACGGCATGACACTTATCGGTGGATTATACTTAGATAGTGACCCAGAAAAGATTAGTTACGAAGACGAAGGTTATTTAGGCGCAGCTTACGGAAATAAGAATATTTACGTTAATGAAAACAACTTGTATCTTAGTGATTCGACGTATTATTACGGCAAAACGAGTGCATATACGTCACTTACCATTAGTCAATTTGCGCTTTCTAATGCGGACGCGAAAGCGACTTACGTCGGTGCCGGAACATTAAAAGGCGCAGCGCTTAATCAATTTGCGATGGACGAATATAATGGCCATTTACGGATAGCGACAACTGATAATGAAAGAAAGTGGAATGTAAATATTGTCGGCGAAGCTCTTGCGCAAACACAGACGCAAATGATAACCAACTACTTATATATTTTAAAGATGGATAAAGCGGAACAAACTTTTGAACTTGTCGGCCATATTAGTGAAGGTTTAGGAAAGCCAAACGAAACAATCCGTTCCGTCCGGTTTTCGGGGGATAAAGGTTATATCGTTACTTTCTTACAAACTGACCCACTCTACGTCATTAATTTAAGTGATCCAAAGAGTCCAGTTATAACTGATGCGATTGTTTTGCCAGGTTTTGATACTTATCAACATCCGTGGTCAGAAAATAGTCTGATTGGTTTAGGCTATAACGCTACTGAAACAGGAAGGACAAATGGTATTAAGATAAGTGCTTACGACACAACGAGTGGCAGTGCTTCAGAACTGCAAACTTTAACCATTGCCGATTATATTAGTACTAATTCAGAGTACCGCTATGTTAATAGTGAGGCGCTTAATAATCATAAAGCGATTCTTGTCTCACCTGCCCATAATATCTTTGGCTTCCCAATCTATACTTATTCACAAACTTATTATGATAACTTTGGCAATTATCAAAACATCTCCGAATACGTCTTGTTTAAGATTGATTTTACGAGTAAAACTCCAATTACTGAATTAGTGCGGATTAGTCACCAAAATAGTGGTGAATATCAACAAAACATTAGAAGAGCAATCTTAATTGAAGGGTTTGTTTATACGTTCGCAAATGGATCAGTTGCAACTTATGATATTGCTAATAATATTGTTAGTGACGCCATTCTTAACTTTTAGATAATAAAGTAGAAGTTTAAAATAATTAAATCAATCAATACTTTTAGTTAATTCACTTTAAATAATGACGTTTTTTCAACAAAAAAAGAGTTGAACTTAGTTTTTAACAATTTTTTAACATAGTTGTTGTAAAGTAAAATAGTTATAATAAGAACAAGGAATTAATAATGATACGAATCTTAATTGTTGAAGATGAGCCGCAACTGCGCAAAGCGATAGCAAAAAGTTTAAGTAACGCTGGTTATTTTCCGGTTGAAGCAGAAAACGGAAGTGAAGCCTTAACCTTATTTTATGATACGCAAGTAAACTTAATTATTACTGATATTATGATGCCGGTGATGGACGGCTATGAATTTGTTAGTGAAATCCGCAAAGTTGATCAAGATATTCCAGTTATTATGCTGACTGCGCTTGGCGAACTTGATAACAAATTAAGCGGCTTTACAAGCGGAACAGACGATTATTTAGTTAAACCCATTTCCTTAAAAGAATTAACCGCACGCGTAAGTGCAATGATTAGACGCGCTAAAATTAACGCTGATCAAAAAATAGTTTTAAAACATACGGTCTTAGATTTTCAAACAAAAACTTTAGTAATTAGCGGGGAGAAGATTAAACTAAATAACAAACAGTTTCTCCTTTTATATACGCTTCTTTTACATCCCGGCACTATTTTTAGTCGGGAAGAGTTACTTAATAAAGTTTGGGGATTAGATAATTACTCAATTGACCGAACCGTCGACACCCATATTAGTTGGTTACGTAATAAAGTAAAAAGCCCTGATTTTGAAATAGTTTCAATGTGGGGACTAGGTTATAAGGTAGTATTAAATGAAAAATAAAAAATATAAGCTTTCAAAATTATCAATTAAAATTATTTTTGCGCTTTTTATCGTTATTTTTACACTCTCCTCAATTATTGCCATAATCTTTTTAATTGGTGAGCCGCACGGTTGGTTTAGCTTTGAAGGAAAAGAGTTCCGTCATTGGACTTTTATCTTTCCAATCTCGTTTGGTTCGCTGATTGGCCTCGGCTTTGCTTATGTCCTTCATTTCACCTTGGTCGTGCGGATTAATAAATTACGAAAGATGACCGAAAGTGTTGCTAAAGGCAATTTCAATAATAAAGTAGTTGTTCACGGGAAAGACGAATTAAGTCAACTTGGTGAAAGTTTTAATAAAATGACGAGTGAACTCGAAGCTAACGCCTATTTAAGTAAAAACTTTGTTCGCAATATTTCCCATGAATACAAAACCCCTTTAGCGATTATTAAGTCTTATACTGAATTAATTGAACAAGAAATCGAAAAAAATGACCAAGATAGTAAAGACGCTATTTTAGAATATACAAATATCATTACGAGTGAAGTTGATCGGATGGCGGTTCTCTCTAAAGCGGTCCTTGATCTTTCACTAATTGACGCGACAACAATTATTACGAAGGAAGATGTCTTTAGTCCCGCGGAACAAATCCGGGATATTTTACGGAAGACGAGTGTTAACTGGGCTAAAAAAGAACTTGAGTTTAAATTAGACCTTGCGGAAGAGGAAGTGACTAATAATAAACAATTCCTTTACCAAATATGGGAAAACTTAATTAATAACGCGATTAAGTTTAGTTTCGAGGGCGGTTTAATTACGATTAAATTACGAATAAATGAAAACGGCTTAAAGTTTTGTATTAGTGACCAAGGCATTGGAATAAGTACTGAAGACAGTCATAAAGTGTTCACTCATTTCTATATTGGGGACAAAACACGGAACAAAAAAGGCAGTGGATTAGGATTAGCAATTGTGAGTACAATCGTCGAAAAACTCGATGGCAGTATTGCTTTTGAAAGTCAACCAAACGAAGGAACAACCTTTACAGTTAAGCTTTAATTACTAAAAATCAATAACAAATTGCATTTTATTTAATAATTAATTCCATTTAATACTTTTTTAACATTTCAGCTTCATAATGATGGACAGTGAAAGGTTAAAACAGGGCACTATATGTTAAAACTAGTAGATATTAGAAAAGATTATGGCTCGGGTGAAGATAAGGTCGAGGCACTCAAGGGCATAAATATAGATTTTCGTGATAAAGAATTCGCAGTTATTTTAGGACCTTCAGGTTGTGGGAAGACGACGCTTATGAATATCATCGGCGGACTTGACCGGGCAACAAGCGGGGAACTCATAATTGACGGCATTACCACTAAAGACTATAAAGACCCCGACTGGGATGATTACCGCAATAAACGGATTGGTTTTGTTTTTCAAAACTACAATTTAATTGGGCACTTAACAGTTTTAGGTAACGTTGAAATTGCTTTAACAATTTCGGGCGTTTCACCAGCAGAAAGACGCACAAAAGCTATTGCAGTATTAGAAAAAGTTGGTCTTGCCGACAAACTTAATAAAATGCCAAACGAACTTTCTGGCGGACAAATGCAAAGAGTAGCAATTGCTCGTGCACTTGTTAATGACCCCGAAGTCCTTTTAGCGGATGAACCTTCTGGTGCGCTTGATTCCACAACCAGTGTCCAAATCATGGACTTAATTAAAGAGGTTTTTGTCGATAAATTAGTGTTAATGGTAACCCACAATGCAAGTCTTGCGGAAAAATACGCGACCCGGGTTGTGACAATGCTTGACGGAGAAATCGTGAGTGACTCTAATCCTTTAACGAGTGTTTTTATTGGTAAGCCTGAACAAGTTGCGAAAACCAAGAAATCGAAAATGTCCTTTATGACTTCACTTATGTTAAGTTGGAAAAATCTTCTGAATAAAAGAGGAAGAACTATTTTAACTTCAATCGCTGGATCAATTGGGATTGTTGGTATTGCCTTAATTCTTGCCCTATCAGGCGGGATGAATAATTACATAACGCGTCTGCAAACAGATACGCTTGCCTCAAACCCAATTACAATATCTGAACAAAGTTTTAATATGACCCAAGCCTTTAATGCCCTCCAAAATAATGAAACACTAGATAAATTTCCGGAGATTAAAGAAATTCTTGTTCAAAAAGCAATGGATCCGGGCGATTTTCTGATTAAAAATAAAATTAATGAACAATATGTTACTTATTTAGAAGAAAAGGTTGATAAGGAACTTTATAACGATGTTATTTTTAAGACTGGACTTAGTCTTAATGTTTATGGAAAAAAAAGTGGTCAAGATTACTATAGTAAAGTTGGCGCTCCAGGAACCGGGTCATCAAGTTGGCAAATGATGCTCAAAACCGATTTTACTATTTCCCAATATGACGTGCTTGAAGGGAGTTTCCCAAGCAATGCTAACGAGTTAGCGCTTATCGTCAGTGACACCAATCAACTTCTTGCATCGGTTCTTGAGGACTTAGGAATCAAAAAAATTGGCGAAGAGAAGACAAACTATCCATTCAGTGCAGTAATAAACCATGAGTATAAACTAGCAAGCAATGACGAAATATACGAATATGAAGATGACGTCTTTACCGAACGTGCCGCAACTAAAATTGAATTTGTGGAAAGTGACACTTTGAAAATTGTTGGTGTTTTGCGCGTTAAACCTACAACAGATGGCGGAGTTTTATCAAACGGAATTGGCTACTTACAAGAACTTTACTCTAATTATCAAACTAAACAATATAACTCAGAAATAGTTAAGTATATGCGAGATAACCCAACATTAAATCCACTGACAGGGGTTGAATACGAAGGTACTGCACAATTAAAGGAAACTCAACAAAAAACGGCTTTACGTCGCCTTGGTGGAGATTTAGTGCCAAATGAAATAAGTGTTTATCCGGTTGATTTTGACGCTAAAGAAGAAATAAAACGAGTACTTAATGAATACAATGTTGGTCGAGTGAAAGAAGATATGGTCACTTATACGGATATGTCTGAATTAATTGGTGACACACTTTCCCAAATGGTCAATATTATAAGTTACGTCTTAATCGCCTTTACTGCGATTTCCCTGGTGGTATCAAGCATTATGATTGGCATTATAACTTACGTCTCGGTTATCGAACGGACCAAAGAAATCGGTATTCTTCGCAGTGTTGGGGCTAGAAAGCGGGATGTTACCCGAATCTTCAACGCTGAAACAATCATTATTGGTTTCTTCTCAGGACTGATTGGGGTTGGACTTGCTTATATCCTCTCGATTCCAATTAATCTCATTATTGGCAATTTAGTGGGAGTTACAAATATTGCAAGCCTTAATATCTTTGCCGCACTTATCTTAATTGTAATTAGTATTGGACTTACCTTAGTTTCAGGCTTAATCCCTGCACGAAGGGCCGCAAAACTTGATCCAGTTAAGGCATTACGAACTGAATAAATAATAAAAAAATAAAGGAGAATAAGATGGAACAATCAAAAATCATTAACCCAAAACCGTTAGCGAGCAACTACATTAAGTCATTACTCGAAGAACGTAAAGAACCAGTCAAGGTTCCAATGCTGAGAGGAAAACCGATTCGCGTAACTGCAACGGAAGAGGGAGTTAAAATTATCTCCTTTATGCCGATTACTTGTGAATGGAAAATCTTCGATGCTTTACTAGAAAAAGCCGTTGAACTCGGTGGCGTGATGTACCGGGGTGACGTTAGCGCTCAACAAGGGAAGTTAATTGGCGAAGAAGACTTTGCACTAGATACAATGGATGCCTTCATCAGTGTGAATTTCTATGACAATAAACCAGGAAACCCAACCATTCGTCGGTCAACGTATTACGCTGCTATATTAGCTTGGGCAAAAATATGCTCAAATAACCGTAGTGTTGGCGAAGGCGGATTCATTAAACTTAATGCTGCTTGGCTTGATAAATATTCAGTATAGGCACAAATTAAACCAACAATTTATTTACGGGCGCACGTGAATAATTAGTCCTAGGATAGCGGAGCTCTTCGCTATCCTTTTCTTTTTTTACGGCAAAAAGCGGTTAAATCGTAAAATATAACAAAGTTATAAGCTTTTTATTAAGTATTAATATGTTGAATAAAGGTGTGATATAATTGATAAAACATAAAGAAACTGAGGAAGAAAACATGGAAAACGAAACAAAAAAATTAAATCCCGGGCCATTAGGCTTAATTGGGTTTGGGCTAGCGACTATTTTATTGAATATTCATAATCTTGGGTTAATCAATTTATCAAATGCAATCATTGCTCTTGGCTTTGCTTTAGGTGGACTAGTGCAGATGATTTCCGGATTATACGAATTTAAAAACAAGAATACAGTTGTTGGCACGGCATTTATTGCCTTTGGTGGATTTTGGTTCTCACTCGTCTTAATCTGGCTTTTACCTGGAGGGGTAGATAACGTAACAATGGGCTTTTTCAATCTCATTTGGTTACTGGTTGGGTTAATCTTTTTATTCGCTGTATTAAAAGAAAATCTTATTACTGTCTTAGTTTTTTCTGGATTAGTAGCGCTATTCTTCCTCTTAATGCTCGCAAATTTCATTGGGTTTGATTGGATTCATATTGTCGCAGGTATTGTTGGGGTCATTACTGGATTACTTGCACTTTATAACGCTGCCGGACAAATCCTTCATGAAGTTCATGGCCGAAAAATACTACCACTTTTCTAAAATTTATTAATAAGTAGAATTAGGCAAACACTCATTGTTATTCTTTAAATAACAAGCAATTTATGCATTTGTGTATAATATGTTAATGGAAAGATTCAAAAAAAGTATTAACGTCTTTTTGTTCCTCTTTATTACAGTCTTAATTATTGGGCTAACATTCTTTTTCCTTGAACAATCTATCATTGCCGAGAAGAC